>NZ_JAQGJD010000112.1 GCF_028290785.1 Tardiphaga sp.
TCCAGCCGGTCGGGAAGATATCGCCAAGGAACAGCGCTTGTTCGTCGGTCATGCCGTTGGGAATGATGATGGGCGAGACATCGGCGTAGGGCACGCGGACATATTCCGCCTGGCCACCGGCATAGGCACCGGTCAGATGCGAATAGCCGAACAGGCCGGCGGTCGGATAGCCAAAGGCGGCCGTCGCGTTTTCCGGCGTACGGTTGCTGCGCTGACATACCGACCAGTTACCCTTGCGGCATTGCTCGCACTCCCCGCAGCAGATTGTGAACGGTACGACGACGCGGTCTCCGACCTTCAGCTTCTTGTTGTCCGCGCCGACCTCCACCACTTCTCCCATGAATTCGTGGCCCAGAACGTCGCCCTTTTCCATAAAGGGAATGTAGCCGTCCATCAGATGGAGATCCGATCCACAGATCGCGCAAGCGGTCATCTTGATGATGGCATCGCGGCCGTGTTCGATCTTCGGGTCTGGAACGCTATCGCAGCGGATGTCGTTTTTGCCGTGCCAACACAGTGCTTTCATGATTTTCCGTTCCTACGCGGTTTGCTCGTATTTCGGTGTCCTGTCGGGACTTCCCGTTCAAGCGGAGGCCGCCAAGTTTGTTCCAGCTGGCGTTTGCTATCCAGGTTTTCGCCGCCGCACATGTCGTGACCCCTCTTGAGCTTTCGGAACTCAAAACGTGGCCGCCGGTTGAGCGATTAAACCGAGGATGCACCATGACCGTCGCCGCAGGTTTCACGCCCACCGACCTGGAGCTCATGATCAAACATGAACTTCGGAAAGATCGGGAAGTATCGGAGGCCTTGCTGATCCGGATTATTCGCCAGGGGGGCGTCCTGGCGCGCCGAGGCGCGATTTAAGGCCAGTCACACCGGCCTGCTGGGTGACTACAAGGCCAGCATTGCAAAGAGGGTCACCGAGATCGGCGAGCAGCTGGCTCCAGGTCACCGGGCTTGTTGGTTAGTTCCAGTCGGCTGCAGGATCGCGGCTTCGTCCTGACGCCGCGCCGAGCGATGCCGCGGCCAGCATCAACCTGAAGGTAGAGGTAAGTCGCGGGCTACCCGCCTACCCGACCGGTTTCAGCGCCGGCGCGATCCGGTGCGGCAGCAGATGCTCCCGCGGCGGTTCGCCGCCCCAGATGCTGACCAGTAGATCGACAATGCTGGGACCGAATTCGGGATGCGGAATCGCGACCGACGTCAGCCACGGAGCGAGCCAGGCATTGATCGGGTTGCCGTCGATGCCCACCAGCTCGCAATCCCCGGGGACCCGGACGCCGCTCTCCCTTGCAAGACGGTGAACGCCATAGGCGACCTGATCGCTGACGCACATGGCGCCGCGCGGCCAGCGGCGGCGGGCGGCGAAGCTGCGGGCAGCAGCGTAGCCGATCTCCAGGTGAGAGGTGCCGGGAGCCTCGGCCCGGCAGATCGCTGCGTCCGGCACGCCGCGCAGGACGGCGCGGTCGCAGAAGCCCTTCACCCTGTCGCGGGTGGTCGATGAGCCTTGCGACGGGAACACGACCGCTGGCTCGGTGATGCCCAAGTCCAGGAGATAGTCGGCCGCGTCGGCGCCAGCGGCGACGTTGTCGGTTCCGACATAGGCGCCGCCGCCGAACGGGCTCCGCCGGCTGACGAATACCATCGGCGCGCCGCGGGCCACGAAGTCGCTCAGGCCGGGACTGGGTTGGCTGGCCACCATCACGTAGCCCTGCACGACCTGCGAGCGCATCGCATTCAGGTAATCATCCTGCAGATCGGACCGGTCGTGAGTATCGCACAGGATCATGACGTAGCCGGCGGCACGAAGCGCGGCCTCGGTCGAGGCCGCGATAGCGGCCATCACGGGATTGTCGAGGTTGGCCGCCAGCATCGCGACCAGCCGGCTCTCGCGGCGCCGCAATGCCCGCCCGACCTGGTTCGGATGGTATCCGACCGATTCAATCGCCTGCCGGACGCGCGCCACCGTCTCGGACGAGGCCCGCCCGGTTTCGCCGTTCACGATCCGCGACACCGTGGCAATCGAAACGCCCGCCTTGGCCGCGACGGTGGCGAGCGACACGGGAGTGACCCCCGTCCGGTTCGCGTCGCTCATGTTCGTGCCTTCTCCGAAATCAGTCGCCCTACCTTCTACAGCGCAAGATCGCTTGACAGGCAAGGCAAACGTTTGCCAAACTTTATTCAGCAGTCGCGAAGCCCACCGTGAGATGGGCCGCCGGGAGGAGGACTGTCAAAATGAAGATGATCGCCAAGGCCCTTTTGCTGGCTCTCGCGCTGGCCGCGGGAGTTTGTCCGGCGCTCGCCCAAACCAGTTTGCGAATGACCTGGTACTCGGATGGCAACGAGGGCGAGGTCATGGCCGACCTGCTCAAACGGTTCGAGAGCAAGAATGCCGACATCAAGGTCGTCCTCGATCAGGTGCCCGTCAACGAGACGTTGCCGGTGCAGCTCGCATCCGGCCAAGGGCCGGACATGGCGCGCGTCGGCGACATGGGCGGCCTTGCCCGATACATGCTCGACCTGCGCCCCTATCTGAAGAACGCGGCCTACTGGGAAGCGAACTACGCGCCGTTCCTGGCATGGATGCGCGTCCCCGGCGATACCTCGTCGATCCCCGGATTCATGACCCAGCTGACCTTGACCGGTCCGTTCGTCAACAAGACCCTGTTCGAGCAAGCGGGCATCGCCATGCCCGACTCCAAGGCGACCTGGCAGGAGTGGGCCAAGGCCACGAAGGAGGTCGCGGCGAAGACCGGCGCCGCCTTCCCGATCGCGTTCGATCGCTCCGGCCACCGCTTCTTCGCGCTGGCGATCTCGCAGGGCGCCACCGTGTTCAATGCCGCCGGCGAGCCGGCGGTGGTGGATGAGGGCTTCAAGCGGGCCGCCCAACTGATCGCCGAGTGGCACAAGAGCGGCATCATGTCGAAGGAGCTGTGGGGCTCGGTCGCGGGCTCCGCCTACCGGGGCGCCAACGAGGAGTTCAAGAACGCGCAGGCCGTAATGTACATGTCCGGCTCATGGCAGATCGGCCAGTTCGACAAGACCGTCGGCGACGCCTTCGACTGGGTGGCGGTCCCGACGCCGTGTGGACCGGCCAATTGCTCCGGCATGCCGGGCGGCGCGGCCCTCGTGGGCATCAAGGCGACCCGGCATCCGGCCGAAGTCGCGCGCGTGCTCGACTACCTCGCGAGCGAAGAAATCGTGGCGGAGTTCTACGCCCGCTCGCTGTTCGTGCCGGGGCATCTCGGCCTTGCCGCCAAGGGCGTTGACTACAAGACCGCATCGCCGCAGGCGAAGGCCGCCCTCAAGGTGTTCAGCGACGAAGTGTCGAAGCTCGATCCGCTCGCCTATCGGCTGCAGGGCTACACCAGCAACCGCATCGTTTTCAACGCGGTGATCAGCCGCCTCGGGCAGGCGGTGACGGGTGAAGCGACGCTCGACGAAGCCTACGGACGCATCACGCAGGACATCGCCCAGCAGATCGCCGAGCGAAACAAGAAGTGAGCGATCCACATGTCCGGACGGCGTGACGGTGTGAGCACGGACGCAGCGCAGAATGGCCCGGCGGGCACGGTCCCGGCCGCGGCGATCGTCGCGCGCCCGCTCGGCGCGCTGATTGCGCTACCGCTGCGGCTGCTCGACGCGCCGATGCGCGCGCTGCAGCGCACGATCGGCGAGCGGCGCATGCCCTACGTCTTCCTGGCGCCGAACGCCGCGTTCTTCGGCGTGTTTGTGTTTCTGCCGATCGCCATCAACCTGTGGTTCTCGGTGACCGGTGGGCCGGCGCTGTTTCTGTCGGAGCGGCCCTATGTCGGCGCGGGCCAATACGGATATTTGTTCGAGTGCGGCTCCTTCCTCGACCCGAACTCGTGCCGAGAGGACCATTTCTGGCGCGGCGTCGCCAACACCGCAAAGTTCACGCTGTTCCAGGTAGTCGCCATGGTGGCGTTCTCCCTGATCACCGCGGTCGTCCTGAACATGAAAATCCGGGCGCGCGGCTTCTTCCGGGCGGTGTACTTTTTCCCGGTATTGCTGTCGCCGGTGGTCGTCGCGCTGATCTGGAAATGGATACTGCAACGGGACGGCCTCCTGAACGCCGCGATTACATCGCTCGGCGGACAGAAGATCCTGTTCTTCGTCGATCCCGGCTGGGCGATGTTCTGGGCCGTTCTGGTGTCGGTCTGGGCCCATATGGGCTTTTACACGCTGATCCTGCTCGCAGGCCTGCAGGCGATTCCCGCGGATCTCTACGAGGCCGCCGAGATGGACGCGACGCCGCGCTGGCGCGTGTTCCGGCGCATCACCCTGCCGATGCTATGGCCGAACATGGTGGTGGTGATCGTACTGGCGCTCATCAAGGGCGTTCAGACCTTCGACGAGGTCTTCGTCCTGACGGGCGGCGGCCCGGGCACCGCGACCCTGATGGTGGTGCAGTACATCTACGAGACCGCGTTCTCGAACCAGGTGCAAAATTTCGGGCTTGCCGCCGCCGCTTCCTGCGTGCTCGGCGTGGTGCTGTTCGGCCTGACGCTCGCTCAACTCGCGGCCTCGCGCCGCCGTGCGACCTGAGGCGTGAGATGAAAATCGCCGCGTTCCTGACCCGTCGCCGCGTCGCCGGCCGGCGCATCCACTGGACCGACATCGTCGCTTACGGCTATCTCGCGGTCGGGGTCGTCGTGATGTTCGGGCCGGTGCTCTGGCTCGTGCTGTCCTCGTTCAAGACGCCGGCCGGCCTGCTCGAGTTTCCGCCCTCGCTGTTGCCGATGGCGCAGGTCGAGGTCACTGTACCCGGCCAGCCGCAACCGCTGCCCCTGTTCCGCACCACGCTGCCCGACGGCCAGGTGCGCGACCTCGTGCAGTTGCGCCGCGTCGGCATCGTGGCGCAGATGGCCGATCCCAAGGACCCGACCCAGACCTTCCGCGTACCGATCGACAAGCGCGAGCCGGTCCGCGCCTTTGCGATGGCCACCGGCAACTATACCGAGCCTCTCGCCCGCTTCGACTTTCTGCGCTTCCTCTGGAATTCGATCTTCGTCACCGTCGTGGCGACGGCCATTACGCTGCTGATCAACTCGATGGCCGCCTACGCGCTATCGATCTACGAATTTCCGGGTAAGGGTTTCGCCATCCTCACCGTCATTGGCACGCTGATGATCCCGATTACGATCATTCTGGTGCCGGTCTACCTCGTTGTAACCGAACTCAGGCTCGTCAATTCACTCTGGGCCGTGATCCTGCCGGGCGCAGCGACCCCCACCGGCGTATTCCTGTTGCGGCAATACATGTTGACGCTCCCGCGCGACCTCATCGAGGCAGCCCGCATGGACAAGGCTTCGGAGTGGCAGATCTACTGGCGCATCGTCATGCCGCTCACCATGCCGGCGCTGGCGGTGCTCGCAATCTTCTCGGTGATGTGGCGCTGGAACGAGTTCCTGTGGCCGCTGGCCGTGCTCACCAAGACAGAGAGCTACACGTTGCAGATCGGCCTTAATGCCTTCCAGGGTGAACTCCAGACGCAGTGGCACTACCTGCTTGCCATGACGGTGATGACACTGCTGCCGATCGCGCTCGTTTTCGTCTTTTTACAGCGCTTCATCGCCACCGGCATTGGCAACACGGGGATGAAATGAACGAACCGGTGCACTATGGCTGACCTGAAACTTGTCGGCATCACCAAGTCTTATGGCGGCCTTGCGGTGATCCACGGAATCGATCTCGCGGTGCGCGACGGCGAGTTCGTGGTTTTCGTCGGCCCGTCCGGCTGCGGGAAATCCACCCTGCTGCGCATCATCGCCGGCCTGGAGGAGGTGACCGGGGGAGACATCCTGATCGATGGCGTCAGCGTTACCCGCCTGCCCGCGTCGGATCGCGGGCTCGCGATGGTGTTTCAGTCCTACGCGCTCTACCCGCACATGAGTGTGCGCAAGAACATGGGCTTCGCCCTCGAAAACATGCGCCTGCCGGTAGCCGAGATCGCATCCCGGGTCGAGCGCGCCGCAAGCATGCTGCAGCTCACGCCCTATCTCGAGCGCAAGCCGAAGGCGCTGTCCGGCGGGCAACGCCAACGCGTCGCGATCGGGCGTGCGATCGTTCGCGATCCCAAGATTTTCCTGTTCGACGAGCCGCTGTCCAATCTCGACGCCGAGCTCCGGGTCGCCACCCGCAAGGAACTGGCCGCGCTGCATGCCGAGATCGGCAGCACGATGATCTACGTGACGCACGACCAGGTCGAGGCGATGACGCTGGCGGACCGCATCGTGGTGTTGCGCGCCGGCCGCATCGAACAGACGGGGACGCCGCTCGACCTCTACAACCGCCCGGCCAACCTGTTCGTCGCGGGCTTTATCGGCTCGCCGCGCATGAATACTCTGCCGGCGACCGTGGTGACGGCCGGGCCGGACGGCGGAATGATGCTCGCCGGACGAGAGATCGCAGCCGCGGTGCCGGACACCCTCAAGCCGGGCGACGCCGTGACCCTCGGCATCCGGCCGGAACACCTCGCGACGGTCATCCCGGGCGATGCTGGCAGATCCCAAGCGTCGGACCTGACGGTCACCGTGGATCTGGCGGAGCAACTCGGCAGCGAGACCTATCTTTACGCCCAGACCGCTGACGGCAACCCGGTGACGATCCGACAGGCCGGCCAGATCACCATCACCCGCGGCAACCGCATCGACCTCCTGATCCAGCGCGACGCGCTGCATGTCTTCAACTCCGCAGGCCTCCGCGTCGCCCAATCTGCAACGGAAACTCTTGGATGAAAGCTCTGACGACAGGCCGCTACCTTGGGCGCGACGGGATTTGGGCCGTGTTTGCCCTGGGACAGGATGCGGCCGAACTGCGCATCGGAATGCTGGAGGCAAATCTCGGCCGGGTGGTGCTGAAGCGGCCAGGCGGCTATCGCCTCGACCGCGGCTGGTCGATCGCCCCCGGCGGGCTGGAGCCTCCCTATGAGGGGCGGCTGCGTGACGACCTCGCGGGTTTTGCTTGCCCGGATACCGACGTTTCCGAGGATGGCAAGACCGTCACCCTGGCGATCGCGGGAGGGCTCGCGGCCGAAGTGACGCTCGACCCGTTCGGGATCGCGTGGCGCCGCGCCGGAGATGACCGGCCTTTCCTGCAGGACCGCCCAACGCAGGCCTACTTCATCTCGAACAAGACGCCGGCGTTCCAGCACGTCATGGTGCGTGAGCCGGACGAGCGGCACTACGGTCTCGGCGACAAGACCGGGCCGCTCGACCATACCGGCCGTCGTTTTCGTATCGACGCAGTAGACCCCTGCGGCTTCGACGCCGAACTGAGCGACCCGCTGTACAAGATGATCCCGTTTTTGATCGTCGATGGGCCACTCGGCGCGCATGGAATTTTCTATGACAGCCTGGCGGTCGCCGAGATGGATCTCGGTTGCACGCTCGACAATTACCACGGCCTGTTCCGGTCCTATGCGGCGCAGGACGGCGACCTGGATTATTACGTGTTGGCCGGTCCCGACGTCCGGTCGGTGGTGCGCGGCTTCTCCTGGCTGACCGGAGGCCAGGCCTTCGCACCGAAGTGGTCGCTGGGTTTTGCTACCACCTCGATGGCGATCGCCGATGCACCGGATGCCGATGCGCGCATCAGCGATTTCATCGCGAAATGCCGTGAACATGATATTCCGTGCGACAGTTTCCATTTCGGCTCCGGCTACACCTCGATCGGCCCGCGCCGCTACGCCTTCAACTGGAACCACTCCAAATTTCCCGATCCATCCGGCACCATGGCGCGGTTGAAGGCGGCTGGCATGCAGCCGGTGACCAATCTGAAACCGTGCCTGCTCGACGACCATCCGCGACTGGACGAGGCCAGGGCGGCCGATATCCTGGTGCGGGACGGCGTGACCGGCGAGCCGGCGGTGGCGCAGTTCTGGGACGGACTGGGCTTTCACCTCGACTTCACCAACCCGGCCGGCCGGACGTGGTGGCGCCGGGGCATCGAGACCGCGCTGCTCGACCACGGGGTGGTGTCGGTCTGGAACGACAACAACGAATACGAGATTTGGGACGAGGACGCGGTTTGCGACGGCGACGGCCGGCCCTTCCCACAGGCGGTGGCCCGGCCCGCCCAGCCGCTGCTGATGACGAAGCTGTCCCACGAAACCCAGTGTGCACGCGCGCCCGACAAGCGCCCCTATGCGCTGACCCGCGGCGGGCCAGCCGGAATCGCGCGTTACGGCCAGACCTGGTCCGGCGACAACGAGACCGCCTGGAAGACGTTGCGCTACAACCTCACCCAGGGGCTCACCATGAGCCTGTCGGGCATGTTCAACATCGGCCACGATGTCGGCGGCTTTCATGGGCCGAGCCCAGGGCCCGAGCTGTTCTGCCGCTTCGTCGAGTTCTGCTCGCTGTGGCCGCGCTTCGTAATGAATTCCTGGAACGACAACGGTGTCGTCAACCTGCCCTGGATGCATCCGGAGGTGATCCCGCAGGTCCGCGAAGCCGTCCAGTTCCGCTACCGCCTGATGCCCTATCTGTACACGGCGATGTGGCGGGCCTCTCGCGACGACGAGCCGGTCGTTCGACCGCTGCTCTATGACTTTCCCGGCGATGCCGCCGCGATTGCGATCGACGATTGCTTCATGCTCGGGCGCGACCTTCTGGTCGCCCCCGTGCTGGCGGAAGGCGACCGGCACCGCGCCGTCTACCTGCCCGCTCATCCCGGAGGCTGGTACGACCTGCGGACCGGCGAGCACCACGAGGGCGGCAGCGTGGCGCGCGTCGATGCGCCGTTCGGAAGGCTCCCGGTCTGGGTCCGGTCGGGCGCCATGATCCCGATTTCGGACCAAATGAACGGAATCGATCCGGCGCGGGACGACGGCCGCACGCTGCTGGTGTTCGGCGAGCCCGCCGACGCCTCAACCGCCGATCTCTACGAGGACGACGGCGATACGGCCGATTGGCGTTCCGGCGGGCTGCATGTCGGCTTCCGGCTGCGTCGCGACGGAGACGCTCTCGCGGTCTCCACCGAGGCGCACGGCGCCTACCGCCCTGCCTATGGCCGCATTGTGGTCAAGCGCGTCGGTGCTGGCCGGCCGATCCGTGTCGAGACCGGCACGGGCCCGGTCAGCCTCGCGATTGAAACGCCCTGACGCGGCGCTGTACGCCTCGTCACGCGCGATCACCTGCGCGGAGGCGGCGAAGGGTGAAGGGTGTTGTGCAGGCCGACATCACGGCAATTGCGGCCACGGCCAAAGGACACCGCGACGATGAAGTATTCCACTTCCCGCCGCGGCGGCTTTTTGCATCAAAAAGTATTATCATCTGATTCTATGAATTGGGACCGACTCAAAACCGCGGCATTGATATTTGTATCCTCGGGCTGGTGGCCGACCGTCTTGCTGTTGCTGGCAACGGCGACGGTCGGGCCGGCCCTGGGCAGCATCATGCGTCCGGTTTTCGTGCTCGGATGCGCCGCGGCCGGATGGTTCGCATGGCGCCGAAGCGCGGAGTCGCATGTTCAGTCGGCGGTGCTGCTGTTCGCTTTTGCGCCTTTCGTCCGTCGTCTCGTCGACCTGACCGCGGGTTTCGACCAGCTCAGCATCATGCTGATCGGTCCGCTGCTGTTTATCCTGACGCCGCTGCCGAGCCTATGGACCTTGCTATCGACGACGGATCGACCGCGCAATCCCTGGCTGGTGGCGCCGGTGATCGTGCTCGGCTGTATCGTCTATGGCGCCGCGCTTTCGATGTTCCAGAACGACTGGTTCAACGCGGCCAATGGCGTGCTGAAATGGGCTGCACCGGTGCTCTATGCCATCGCCCTTCAGCAGCGCGTCGATTCCAGCGGCTCACTGGTCAACGCGCTGGCCCGGATGTTTCTCGTGGTGCTGCCGCTGACCGGAGCCTACGGCATCTGGCAATATGTCGATCCGCCCGACTGGGATAGATTATGGATGAACTATGCCAGCATCACGTCGGCGGGCTCTCCGTTGCCGTACATGGTGCGGGTGTTCAGCACGATGAACGGCCCTGCCAGCTATGCGACGTTCACGGCGGCCGGACTGCTGCTCGTCGGCTTCCTGCGTCCGGGATGGCAATCGCTGGTGGCGATGATGCCGGCAGCGCTGGGCCTGCTGCTGTCGCTGTACCGCACCGGGTGGATCGCTCTGGCACTCGGCGTCCTGTTCTGCATGTTTTTCAGCTCGACGCGGAAGCGCGCCTTGTCCACGGCCCTCGGCATTGGTGGCGCGGCTTTCGCGGCGATCCTGTTCACACCCTTCGGCGACACCATCTCCACGCGCTTGGAGTCGCTTGGCGGCGGTGCGGAAGATGGCAGCGGTCGCGAGCGGCTCGAGGAGTTCGTCACGCTGTGGAACACGCCCGACAGCATGATGATGGGATCGGGCTTCACTGTCACTGACGTCGGCGTAGCCGGCGCAATGCCGATCGATGGCCAGATCGTCGCGAGTTGGATCACCCTGGGCATTCCGATCGGGTTGCTGTGTCTGACGGCCTACGTCTGCGCCGCTATCTGGGCTACTTCGGCCGCATGGCGGATGCCGACGCGAGAGGGTGTGGTGCTCGGCGCTCTGGCGTTCGGCGCGATCCTGATCCAGATGCCGTTGACGGGCGTGTCCTCCGGCGAAGTATCCGTACTGTTCTGGATGCTGGTCGCGATGGCCTGCCCGATCGACCGGACTACGCCGGGCGTCGAGGCCCCCGCGCTACCGCTGCAGCCAGCGCAGTACCGCGTGCGTGGAATAGATCCCACAACATGAACAGTAGGTGATGCAGCGTCAGCAGGTCGGGTCGGGTCGGATCGGCCACGACGGGCGGTGGGCGTTCAGAACAAAACCGAGAACCCTGCTATTAAAATCGCTGGATGATTTCTATTAATCCGGTGAATAGGAGTGATGGTTCTCCATGTATTGAAGGTGCGGATCGGAAAATTCGTTGGTGATCAGCTCGCAGTCCGCCAGCGTGCCCTGCGCAGCGCCGCGGCGACCGCATCGAGGAAATGATCGATATCCGCCTCACTCGTATAGGCGTGGGGAGCAACGCGGTTCACGGCCGAAAGTCCACGAAATTCAAGGTCGGCCCGGGCATACTGGCGGTCGACGACCGCAGCCGCAATATTGACCTCGGCCAGATGCCGATTCAGTTCCGCAGGTGCGAGCGACGGTGTTCCGAATGTGAGAAAGGCAGGCTCGCGATCGATCTCCTCAAACACGGTTACGTCAGGAATTGTCGACAGGCCGGCATGGAGCCGGGCCAGACGCATCCGGATGGTGTCGCGGATGTTATTGATGCCGCAGCGGAGGGCGTACTCGACCGCGACGCCGAGGCCTAATCGTCCTGCCACCGAGAATTCATAGGTCTCGAAGCGTCCCGCATCGGAGCGCGTGGAATAACCCTCCAGCGAGGTCCACTCCGAGCCAGCCTGACTCAATATTGGCGGATCGCCCAACTGCGCGAGGGCGCGGTCGGACAGTGCCATGATGGCCTCGCCGCGCGGGCCGCGTAGCCACTTGCGGCTCGGTGCGACGAGAACATCTGCGCCCATCGACGCCATCCCGAGCCGGATCTGCCCCACGGCCTGGGCTCCATCGACGAACAGCAGACATCCGTCCGGACGCGGCAACGCGGCGATCGCCTCGACCGGCTGCCGCACGCCCGACCCACTGGCGACCACCGGCAGACAGATCGCCACGGTTCGCTCGTCAATCAAGGCTGCGGCACGCGCGACATCGATGCGGCCTGAACCCTCATCGAACGGCATCACGTCGATGGCGATAGCGCCTGCCCGCTTCTGCTTCAGCAGGTTCAACACATTGCTGGCCCATTCCGAGCGGGCAACGAGAATCCGCGCACCGGGGCGAGCCGGCATTGCGAGCAGGGCCATCGCCCACAGGTGACCGGCGCTGCCGCCAAAGGCGATATGATGCGCGTGGCATTGCAGCAGGTCAGCAACGCTGGCGCGCACGCCAGCGAGACGCTCCGCTGCCTCTGCGGCCGCCCAATGCGGACCGACGCTCGCCTCCCTTGTCAGATGAGTGACGACCGTCTCAGTGACAAACCGCGGCGGCAGCCCGGCTCCTGCGGCATTCAGATGCACAAGGTTGGAGGCGCCGGGTGTTTCGGCGCAAAACGATGCGAGGTCGAAACCCGCCGACGGCGTGGCGATGCCCTTACTCACGTCTCTCTCCCTCATATGATTTTTCCGGCAGTCGCAGCGGTGTTTTACTATTGTTGACGCAATATCTTGGACAGAAACGAACGCGCGCGTTCGGTGGAAGGTTGCGCAAAAAAGGCTTCGGCCGCGGCTTCTTCAAGAATGCAGCCGCCGTCCATGAACACAACGCGATTGGCCACGTGGCGTGCGAACCCCATCTCATGCGTGACGACCATCATGGTCATGCCATCACGCGCAAGCCCGGTCATGACATCCAGCACTTCGCTGATGGTTTCGGGATCGAGCGCAGAGGTGGGTTCGTCGAACAGCATCGCAATCGGGTCCATCGCCAAAGCACGGGCGATGGCGGCGCGTTGCTGCTGGCCTCCGGAGAGCTGCCCCGGATGGCAATCGGCCTTGTCGGCCAACCCGACACGCCGCAGCAGCGACATTGCTTTGTCGAAGGCCGCGGATTTCGTGCGCCCCAGTACCTGGATCGGCGCCAGGGTGATATTCTGTAGCACCGTGAGATGCGGATAGAGTTCGAAGTGCTGGAACACCATCCCGATCTGGCTCCTTAGCTTTGTCAGGTCGGTCCGGCGCTCGCCCACCGAGGTTCCGGCCACTGTGATCGTCCCGGCCTGGAAGCCCTCGAGGCCGTTGACGCATTTGAGCAAGGTCGATTTGCCCGAGCCGGACGGACCGCACACGACGACGACCTCCCCTTTGAGAACCGTCATCGAGCATTGCTTGAGCACGTCAAGGTCGCCGAATTTTTTCGAGACATGATCGATCGCGATCACGACCGGTCGCAGCACGAGATCGAGCTCGTCCCGCACGAAGTTGCGGGAATCCAGGCGTAGAGGAATGGTCATTGGCTCACCATGGACTTCTTGAGCAGCTGGACCGACTGGGCGCCCGTGCTGCAGAGTACGAAGTACACCAGCGCTGCGAACAAATAGAACGCAACGAGATGACCTTCGCGGTTTGCGGTCACCGAAACCGCCGTCATGAAATCGCGCAAGCCCACGACGTAAACCAGCGACGTGTCCTGGAACAGCGCAATGCTCTGCGACAGCAGGATGGGCGTCATGTTGCGGAAAGCCTGCGGGAGCACGACAAAGCGATAGGCCTGGAGCGGGCTCAGGCCGGATGCGGTCGCTGCCGCCAGCTGTTGTTTGGAAATACTCTGAATGCCGGCCCGGATGATTTCCGAATAATACGCCGCCTCGAAGATGGTGAAGGCGACCAGCGCCGAGGTGAAGGCGCCGATCGGCCGGCCGGTCGCCAGCGGCATCAGCAGATAGAACCAGAGAATGACCATGATGAGCGGAATGGAGCGAAGCCCGTTGACGTAGGTCGCAGCGAGCGCGGCGAGTGGCTTCGGTCCTGCGATCCGTATCACCGCCAGAATGGCGCCGAGGCTGATGCCGCCGGCCATCGCCAGCACCAGAAGCTCCAAACTGGTACACAGGCCATCCCAGAGAAACGGCGCAACGGCTGCAATGAGGTCAGCGTCGATACCCCCCATCGCTCAGACCCGCGCCATCACGCCGGGGATCGCGACCACGCGTTCGAGCGCGCGCATTGCGGCGATTGCCGCCAGCGTCAAGACGACATAGATCAGGGTCGCGGCTGTAAAAGCCTCGATGCCGTGAAACGTCTCGCCCTCGATCTGGCGGCTCTGGCCGGTCAGCTCGAGCAGCCCGATCGTGAGCGCTAGCGAGGAATTCTTGATGACGTTGAGAAACTCCGACGTCAGCGGCGGCAGCACGTAGCGGGCAGCGACTGGCAGCACCACATAGCGATAGCTTTGCAGCAGCGTCAGGCCGCTCGCCGCGGCAGCCATCGATTGCCCGCGACCGACCGCCTCTATCCCGGCGCGGATCTGCTCGGCGATCCGTGCCGCCGTGAACAGACCAAGCCCGATGACGCTGGTCCAGTATTCCGGCAGCGGAAGGTCGCGCTTGATCCAATGGGCCGCTGAAGCGGGCAGCAATTCCGGCACGACGAAGTACCAGAGAAACAGCTGAAGCAGCAGGGGAATGCTGCGAAAAATCGTGACATAGAGGGCTCCGAACCTACGCGCCGCCCGGTTCGGTAATGTTCTCAGGATGCCGATGCCGACGCCGACAATGAAGGCGAGCACCCATGCGGCACCGGCGACGAGCAGCGTCCAGGCCAGCCCTGACATCAGCCAGCCCAGATAGGGAGCGGAGATCGGCACGCTCCAGTCCCAGTGATAGATCATCGCGGGATTGCCTGGATCACGAAGGCGGTCTTGAGTTCGGGCTCGATCGCAATGCCGAGCGGCCCGAACCATTTCTCATAGAGTTTTTCTGCTTCGGACGAGCGGAAGGTCTCCGCGTAAGCGCGTTTCACCAGCAGAGAGAACTCCAGGTCGCCCCGCTGCATCATTGCCGAATAGGGATCGTAGGTGAGCAGTCGACCGATAACCTTCAGCGAGCCTTTGGGCTGCGCCTTGGTCGCCGCGAACACCTTGATCTGGCCGCCGTCGGCCGCGAAGCCGTCGACCCGGTCACTTGCGACCAGCAGGGCGCCCTCGCCCAGATCCTTCGCATAGACCAGCTCGATGCCGAGTTTTTCGCTTTCGTTGAGGGCGCGCAGCGATTGCTCGTTGCTCGATCCCTGCAACACCGCCACCCGCTTGCCCTTCAGGTCCTCGACTTCCTTCGCGCTGTTCGCCGCACTCACCAGCACCTGCGTGCCGGTGATGTAGAAGATCGGCGAAAACTCCACCTGCTCCTGCCGGGCCAGCGTGTTGGTGGTCGTTCCGCATTCGATGTCGATGGTGCCGTTCGCGACCAGCGCAATTCGGTTCGTGGTGTTGATGGGCACGTATTTGATCTCAAGATCAGGCTTCTCGAGCCGCGCTTTCACGGCATCGACCACCTTCATGCACAGGTCGATCGAGTAACCCTCGACGCGCTGTTCGCGGCTGATGAACGAATAGGGAGCCGAGGCTTCCCGATGTCCGATCGTGATCGCATTGCGCTCGGCGATGCGCTTCAGGATCGGGCTTTCGCCAGCTCCCAGCGCCATTGCCGGCACCGCCAGCGTCGCGGCGAACAACAGGCCGAGGCCTGCACGACAGAAAAAGCTGCTGCCTGACATAACGTCTCCTCGGAAAAAGGAGGTCGAGCGTCATCGCTCGCCACTCCGGAAAGCTGGCGTCTCGTCGCGATTGTCGGATGAAGTCGTGTAACGGGTCGATGTGCTGGCGATATCAAATCGGAGAACCAGCGGCAGGCTAGCCCCGGCCTCAAGTCCGCGCCAATGCCAATCGCTTGGGCTACAATGCTAAATTCGCATGATGCGCCGCCGGAACAACGTGTCATCATGAGGTGCGCCGGTAGCCGGCCGGCTTGGAGAGTGTAATGCTCGATATCCGTTGGCTTGAAGATCTCATTGTCGTCGCCGAGACACGCAACATCACGCGAGCGGCTGAATTGCGCAATGTCACGCAGTCCGGTTTGAGCCGCCGGATTCAGTCCCTCGAACATTGGGTCGGCGCCCCCCTGATCGATCGGCGCAGGACTCCACTTGGACTCACGGACGCCGGACAGAAGCTGCTTGACGTGGCGAACGAGGCCCTCGGCCGGCTCAACGGCGTCCGGCGCACGATCCGTGAGGACCAGAACGAACTTTTGCGGAGCATCCGCTTCGCAGCCCCACACGTCCTGTCGGTGACCTTCTTCCCGCGCTGGATCTCGGCGATTCAGGCCCGGCTGGGCTCAAGCCGGCTGTCGATCACCTCCGACAACCTGCCGGGCTGCGCCAGCCTGTTCGAAGACGGCGCCGTCGATTTCGTGGTCTGCCTAGTGGATTCCGACGGGGCTATCCTCAGAGGCGCAGGTCGGCAACTCGCGATCGAGGGCTGCGCCTCGATCTCGATCGGCAAGGAAAGGCTGATTCCACTATCTGCCCCGGCCGCCGACGGATCGCCGCTGCACCGACTCGACCTCGGGCCGCGCCTGTCCACCTCCTACCTCGCTTACAGCCGCGAGTGTTCGCTGGGATGGGCGGTCGAAGGGCTGATCGTTCGCAGGTCCGACCTGGCGCAGCTGCAAAGTCCCTATGAAAACTCGCTGGCCGACGGTCTCAGGACCATGGCGCTCGCTGGGCTGGGTGTCGCATGGCTTCCGCTCACCACAACTCACAACGATATCATCCGCGGCAAGCTGGTCCGCACCGGCGATCCCCTGCTCGCGATCGATCTCGACATTCGTCTTTACCGTCCCGCGCGCAAGCTGCCGACGAAGGCCGAGGAGCTATGGAAGCGGCTGACCACGGACGGAATCGGAGCGGTGTTCGCAACAGGTCCCCTGCCCGGCGAATCCGCGACCGCACTCCACATCGAGGATGCGCTGTCTCTGCAAAAATAACGCCACACGCATTACCGCCGACGGCATTACCTTCTTGCGCGCTCATACCCGACAGGTACGCACGATCCGGAGCAGAACCGATCTGCGGCACGGCCAGCAAGCGCACAGCGATCACATCTTTGCGCTTGACGCGGCGGCGCATAGCAGTTCGCTGCGAGCGCGGCGGGGTGAGGGAACCGACGCTAGCCGTGAGCCGGCGAAGCTGTTAGCAGTTTTGCATTCATATCGGATCAGGGACTGCACGATGGGCAACCGTACTGACATTTGGCGTAACGTTGACGCTATCAAGACTCGTTTCATCGACCTGAGCGATCGGATCTGGGCGATGCCCGAAGTATGTTACACCGAGGCGCGCTCCTCCGCCGAACACCTCGCCGAACTGCACCATCAGGGTTTTCGCATCACGGAGAAACTTGCGGGCATTCCCACGGCGTTGATGGGCGAATGGGGCGAAGGCGGCCCGGTGATCGCCTTTCTCGGCGAATACGACGCGCTGCCCGGGCTGAGCCAGGAAGCCGGCGTCGCGGAGTCCCGCCCGGTCGAGGCCGGCGGACACGGCCATGGCTGCGGCCACAATTTGCTTGGCTCGGCCGCGTTGCTCGCCGCCACCGCCGTGAAGGACTGGCTGGCCCCGAACAACGTGCCGGGGCGCGTCCGCTTTTACGGCTGCCCTGCCGAGGAAGGCGGCGCCGCGAAGACTTTCATGGTGCGCTCCGGCGATTTCGATGATGTCGATATCGCCATCACCTGGCACCCCTCCAGCTTCTGGGAAGTGGTGCTGACGCCGTCGCTGGCCAACACCCGCGCCGATTTCACCTTCACCGGCCGCGCGTCGCACGCGGCCGCGTCGCCGCATCTGGGCCGCAGCGCGCTGGATGCCGTCGAGCTGATGAGCGTCGGCGTCAATTACATGCGCGAGCACATGCCGAGCGACGCGCGCATCCATTATGCCGTGCTCGACACCGGCGGCATCGCCCCGAACGTGGTGCAGGCCCATGCCCGCGTGCGCTATTCGATTCGCGCCCGCGACCTGCCGGGTATGACCGAACTGGTGCAGCGCGTGCACAAGGTTGCGCAGGGCGCGGCGCTGATGACCGAAACCCAGGTCGAGATGAAGGTCGTTTCCGCCGTTTCCAACATCATGCCCAATCCGCCGCTCGAACAGGCGCTTTACAAGATCATGGAGGAGCTGGGCGCACCGCATTTCGACGACGCCGACAAGGCGTTTGCGGCCGAAATTCAGGCCACCCTGACCGACAAGGACATCGAGTCCGTCTATTACTCCATCGGCATGGATCCCACCGACCGCCCGCTCGCGGATTTCCTTGTGCCACTCAATGCCACGCGCAATCCGCTGGTCGGCTCGACCGATGTGGGCGACGTGAGCTGGGTGGTGCCCACCGTTCAGGTCCATGCCCCGTCGATCGCCATCGGCACGCCGCTGCACACCTGGCAGGTGGTGGCGCAGGGCAAGAGCCCGCACGCCCACAAGGCCATGGTGCAGGCTGCCAAGGCCATGGCGGGACTCGGCGTCAATGCGCTCCTGGAGCCGGATCTGATCGCCGCCGCCAAGGCCGACCTCAAGAAACGCACCGCTCGCACGCCGTATGCCAGCCCGCTGCCCGCTGATGTTACGCCGCCGCTGCGCATGTCTCTGACATGATCTGAACCAAGTCAGCGACCAAATTTTTGGCAAGCTGAAATACTCGTAACTGCGCTTTGGCACACCGATACCGTCGGTCTGCCAAAGCGTTGTGCGTCGCAGCGGCCTTTTTGCCCAAGCAACGACCAGCCGACTCTGGCGCCCGCACCGCATGACGTTGACTTGCGGCGCGTTCGGTGTGCCATCTTGCGTCCTTGAATTATCTGGCGGGCGATCCGCGATCACGCGAACTGAACGAGTGGACGATGAAGCTGGGCACCGAACTACGAACGATGATCGATGGCGTGAAGGACGGCCGCATGGATCGCCGCGGCTTCATTCAACGTATGATCGCGCTTGGCCTTACCGCGCCGATGGCCACGCAGCTTCTCGCGATCGGCGGCGTCGCCATGGCCGAGAGCCCGTCCGCCTACAAGCCGACCAAGCGCGGCGGTGGCGGCGCGCTGAAGCTGCTGTGGTGGCAGGGCCCGACCCTGCTCAATCCGCACTTTGCCACTGGAACCAAGGACCAGGACGGTTCACGCCTGTTCTACGAACCGCTGGCCTGCTGGGACGCCAACGGCAATCTGAGCCCGGTTCTCGCCGCCGAAATTCCGTCGATCGAGAACGGCGGCCTCGCCGCTGATGCCAAATCGGTAACCTGGAAACTCAAGCCCGGCGTCAAATGGCATGATGGCAAGCCATTCACCGCGGACGATGTGGTCTTCAACTGGGAATATGCCAAGGATCCCGCGACCGCGACGGTCACGCTCGCCACCTATCGCGACCTGATAGTCGAAAAGATCGACGATCTCACGGTGAAGATCTCGTTCAAGAACCCGACACCGTTCTGGGCCGACGCCTTCGTTGGCGCCCCCAACGCCATCATCCCCAAGCATCTGTTTCAGGATTACACCGGCGACAAATCCCGCGACGCCCCGACCAACCTCAAGCCGGTCGGCACCAGCGCCTACAAATTCGTCGAGTTCAAGCCGGGCGACCTGATCCGCGGCGAAATCAATCTCGACTATCACATGCCAAATCGTCCGCACTTCGACACCATCGAGATGAAGGGCGGCGGCGATGCCGTCTCGGCCGCACGCGCCGTCATCCAGACCGGCGAGTATGACTTCGGCTGGAACATCCAGGTGGAAGACGAAATCCTGCTGCGCCTCGAGAAGGGCGGCAAGGGCAAGGCCAGCTACGCGGTGGGCGGCGACACCGAATTCATCGCGCTCAACTTCACCGATCCGAACACCGAGGTCGATGGCGAGCGCTCGTCGATGAAGACCAAGCATCCGCTGTTCTCCGACCCCGCGGTGCGCAAGGCGCTGTCGCTCCTGGTCGATCGTGATGCGATCAAGAACGTCATCTACGGCCGCGCCGGCCGCACCACCGCCAACTATCTCAACGGACCGGAAAAGTTCGTCTCCAAGAACACCACTTGGGAGTTCAGTGTCGAAAAGGCGGCCAAGCTGCTGGACGACGCCGGCTGGAAGCCGGGCGCCGACGGCATCCGTGCGAAGGATGGCAAGAGGATGAAAATTCTTTTCCAGACTGCGATCAACGGGCCACGCCAGAAGACCCAGGCCATCGTCAAGCAGGCCTGCCAAAAGGCCGGCATCGAGGTCGAACTGAAATCGGTCGTGGCGTCGATCTTCTTTTCCTCGGACGTCGGCAATCCAGATACCTATCCCCATTTCTACGCCGACATCCAGATGTTCCAGATCCCGATGAGTCAGCCCGACCCGGCCCAGCACATGCGCCGCTATCATTCGAGCAACGTGGCGACCAAGGCGAACAAGTGGCAGGGCCAGAATTTCCCGCGCTGGGTCAACAAGGATTATGACGCCGCGATCGATGCGGCTGAGGGCGAGATCGATCCCATCAAGCGCGCAGCCTTTTACATCAAGGCCAACGATCTGATGTGGCAGGACACCGTGTTCATCCCCGCGATGCATCGCCTGAAAGTGGAGGCTGCGTCCAACACGCTGCGCCCGGTGCTGTCAGGCTGGGCCAACGAAACCGACAACCTGCACGAATGGTATCGGGAGGCGTGAGGACGGCGGACAGACGGCTTCCGTCATGAGCCAGTACATCCTGCGCCGCCTGCTGATCGCCATTCCAAGCCTGCTTGGAATATCGCTGATCCTGTTCATCGTGCTGGCGCTGGCGCCGGGCGACCCGTTCTCCGAACTGGCAACCAATCCGAATGTGCCGCCCGAAGTGCGCGAGGCACTTCGGGCCAAGTTCGGCCTCGACGACCCTATTTACCTGCGCTACGTGCACTGGCTCGTGGCCATGGTGCACGGCGACTGGGGCTTTTCCTTCGTCAGCAGGATGAACGTCGACACGCTGATCCTGCAACGGCTTTCCACCACGCTCTACGTGATCGGCTCGGCGCAACTTCTTGCCCTGATGATTGCCATTCCGGTCGGCGTCTATGCCGCCACCCGGCCCTATTCGATCTTCGATCAGGTTGCGAATACGCTGGCCTTCATCGGCTTTTCCCTGCCGACCTTCTTCACCGGAATCCTGTTCATCCTGATCTTTTCGGTCAAGCTCGACTGGCTGCCCTTTGTCTATTCGACCGACATCAAGGCGACCGGCATCCATTGGATCGGCGAACAGATCAGGCAGACCATCATGCCGGTCATGGTGCTCGGCCTGTTTCAGGCGGCGTCCATGACCCGTTTCGTGCGCTCGGCCATGCTGGACGTCATTCGACTCGATTACGTCACCACCGCACGTGCCAAGGGGATCGGGCAGCGGCGGGTCATCATCAAACATGTGATGCGCAACGCGATGATTCCGGTGGTGACGCTGATCGCGCTGCAGGTCCCCGCCGTGTTCGGCGGCGCCATCGTCACCGAGCAGATCTTTCGTATTCCCGGCATCGGCTCGCTGCTGATTTCCTCCATTCTCGCCAACGACACGCCGGTGGTGATGGCGGTGACTTTTGTCTTCGCTTGTCTCGTCGTGCTCTTCAACCTTATCGCGGACGTTTTGTATGGCTGGCTTGACCCTCGCATCTCGCTCCGCTGAGCGGCGCACCTATTCGCCGCTGCGCGAGACATGGCGGCGTTATCGCCGCCACAAGCTTGCCGTGGTCAGCGCGGTCCTGCTGCTTGTTCTGGTTGCGGCGGTGGTGCTCGGCCCGTTCCTCTGGCGGGTCGGCATCAACGAGATCGATTTTACCGCGCGCCTCGAGGGCCCGTCGCTCGCCCATCCCCTGGGCACGGACGATCTCGGGCAGGACATCCTCGCCCGCATGATCTCCGGCGGACGCATCTCGCTCGCCGTCGGGCTCGCCGCCATGGTGGTCTCGGTGCTCGTCGGCACGCTGATCGGCGCGCTCGCCGGCATGTCACGCGGCGCGCTGGGACATTTTCTGATGTGGCTCACCGACCTGTTCCTGGCGCTGCCGCAACTGCCGCTGCTGCTGCTCCTGATCTACCTGTTCCGCGATGAGCTCAAAGCCGCGTTTGGCCCCGAGGGCGGCATTTTCATCCTGATCGTCGTGGTCATCGGCGGACTGCGCTGGATGCCGGTCGCCCGGCTTGTGCGCGCCCAGTTCCTGTCGCTACGTGAGAAGGAGTTTGTCGAAGCCGCCCGCGCGCTCGGCGCTAGCCGCGCACGCCAGGTGATCCGCCACATCCTGCCCAACGCGCTGGGGCCGGTGATCATCGCGGGCACCATCGATGTCGCCGCCGCCATCATCGCCGAGTCCACGCTGTCGTTTCTCGGCCTCGGCTTTCCGCCGGACACCCCGACCTGGGGGCGCCTGCTGTTCGACGCCAAGGACTATCTCGACATCGCCGCCCACTGGGCGCTGTTTCCAGGCGCGGCGATCTTTATCGCGGTCGTGGCGGTCAACTTCATCGGCGACGGCCTGCGCGATGCGCTCGATGCGCGACGGGTGATCTGATGATTCCCCTTCTCGAAATCAAGAACCTCAAGACTCACTTCACCACCGACGACGGCATCGTGCAGGCCGTTGACGGCGTCAATCTTCACATCAACCGCGGCGAGACGTTGTGCGTGGTCGGCGAATCCGGCTCCGGCAAAACGGTCACGGCCATGTCGATCCTGCAGCTGATCGCCATGCCGCCGGGCCGCATCGTCGAGGGCGAGATCATCTTCGAGGGCCGCGATCTGGTGCCGCTCACCAGCGAACAGCTCGACGAGGTCCGCGCCAAAGAGATCGGCTTCATCTTCCAGGAGCCGATGACTTCATTGAACCCGGTGCTGACCGTCGGCGAGCAGATTGCCGAGAGCCTGCGCCGTCACGAGCGCCTGCCGCATAAGGAGGCGATGGCGCGCACGGTGGAGATGCTGAAGCTGGTGCAGATCCCCAATGCTGCCGGCCGGGTTAACGACTATCCGCATCAGTTCTCTGGCGGCATGCGCCAGCGCGTGATGATCGCCATGGCGCTGGCCTGCCACCCCAAGCTGGTGATTGCCGACGAACCGACCACCGCCCTCGACGTCACCATCCAGGCGCAGATCCTCGACCTGCTGCAGGACATGAAAGAGCGGTTCGGCATGGCGGTGATGCTGATCACCCATGCCATGGGCGTCGTGGCGGAGACCGCGCAGCGCGTGGTGGTGATGTATGCCGGCAAGGTTGTCGAGGAGGCCGGCGTCGATAGCCTGTTCGAGCGTCCGAGCCATCCCTATACGCAGGGCCTGATCCGCTCCATCCCGCGCATCGACCTCGATGCCGGGCTGAAGACCCGGCTGGAGACCATCGCCGGGACCATGCCGGTGCTGATCAACCCCGCGCCCGGTTGCCGGTTCGCGCCGCGTTGCCGTTATGCGATGGACGTCTGCAGGGAGAGAGAGCCGCTGCTGCGCCCGATCGCGCCGGGCCATCGCATAGCGTGCCATCTGGGAGACGTGCCATGAACGAACCCCAAATGAGCGAACCCCTGGTGCGCGTCACCAACCTGCAGAAGCATTTTCCCGTCCATGGCGGCCTGCTGTCGCGCGAGGTCGGGCGCGTTCATGCGGTGGACGACGTGTCGTTCACGGTCCATCGCGGCGAGACGCTGGGGCTGGTCGGAGAATCCGGCTGCGGCAAGTCCACCACGGGCCGCTGCCTGCTGCGGCTGATCGAGCCCACGTCGGGCAAGGTCGAATTCGGCGGGCAAGACGTGCTGGCTTTGGGAAACAAAGACCTGCGCGCGCTGCGGCGAAAAATGCAGCTGGTATTCCAGGATCCGTTTGCCTCGCTCAATCCACGCATGACGGTCGGCGCGATCATCGGCGAGGCCCTGACGATCCACAAGCTCGGCGGCTCCGCCAGCGAGCGCGAGGATCGCGTGGCGAGCCTGCTGGTCAAGGTCGGCCTGAAGGGCGAGCAGATGCGCCGTTATCCGCACGAATTCTCCGGCGGCCAGCGCCAGCGCATCGTCATCGCCCGCGCGCTGGCGGTGGAGCCCGAGTTCATCGTCTGCGACGAACCGGTGTCGGCGCTCGACGTCTCCATCCAGGCGCAGGTGATCAATCTGCTGGAGGATCTGCGGAGCGAACTGGGTCTCACCTTCCTGTTTGTGGCGCACGACCTCTCGGTGGTCGAGCACATCTCGAATCGCGTGGCGGTGATGTATCTCGGGCGCATCGTCGAACTGGCCAGGGCCAGCGACCTTTACCGCAATCCGCAGCATCCCTACACCAAGGCGCTGCTTTCGGCGGTGCCGATCCCGGACCCGAAAGCGAAGCGGGCGCGGATCCGGCTGCAGGGCGATGTGCCAAGCCCGATGAACCCGCCGACCGGTTGCCATTTCCACACGCGCTGTCCGATCGCCGTGCCGATGTGTTCGCAGATCGTGCCGGAGACGAAAGAAGGCAGCGACGGGCATTTCGTGGCTTGCCACCTGGCGTGAAGGCTCTTGCTTACCTCTCCCCGCTTGCGGGGCGAGGGAAGAAAGCCGCAACTACGCTACCTGCTTAGCAGCCACGCTGGCCAGCGCGCCGGCCACACGCACCCGCACACGCAAAGAGTTGCCCGGCAGATAGGCGATCGGCATGTCCTCGACCTCGATGGTCTTCAGGCTGGCGGGATCGGCGCCGGCGGCGATCGCCTTTGCTTCGGCGATCTGCAACGCCGCCGCAATGGCGTCGTCGCGGCTGAGTTCCCGGAACACCTGATCCGCCTCGCCGCTGACGCGCGCAATCGCTGCGCCGACGGCATTGGCGCAATCACCGAACGGCACGCGGATGATTTCCGAAACACCGGCAAGTTGCTCCGGCACCAGGAACGCACCGCCGCCGACGGCCACCAGCGGCGCATCGGCCGCCTCGGTCTTCATGCGGTCGATGTTTTCTTCCAGCAGCCGCCTCGCGTCGGCGAGCGCCGCGGCGATCAGCTGCTTCGAGATAGAGGCAGTGCGCGAGCGGTCGCCGATGTCCAGCAAACCGGCGGCGACCGCGATATCGGTCGCGGTCAGCTGCGTGCCGCCGAACACCAGTGCGTCCTCGGTCAGACGGTAGCCAACGCTGAGCGGGCCAACTTTAGCGGATACGGCATCGACATGGCTGCCACCGCCAAGCCCGATCGACAACAAATCCGGCATCCGGAACAGCGTGCGCACGCCGCCGACCTCGACCACCGCATTGGCCTCGCGCGGAAAACCGTGACGCAACTGGCCGATATCGCTGGTGGTACCGCCGACATCCACCACCATGGCATCGTCGCGCCCGGACAAATGCGCCGCGCCACGCATCGAGTTGGTGGCACCGGAGGCAAAGCTCATCACCGGGAAAGCGATGGCGGTTTCGGCCTGCATCACGGTGCCGTCGTTCTGGGTCAGGAACAGCGGCGCGTCGATGCCGCTTTCGGCGATCGCCTTGCGGAATGCAGCGACCGTCTCGACCGCGAGATCGTGCAGCACGGCGTTGAGCAGCGCGGCATTCTCGCGCTCAAGCAGACCGATGCGCCCGAGATCGTGCGACATGGTCACCGCAACATCGGGGCAGATCTCCTGCAGGATTTCGCGCGCGGCGACCTCGCAGCTCGGATCGAGCGGCGAGAAGATCGACGACACTGCCACCGAGCGCAGCCCGAGATCCCGGATTTTTCGCGCGGCGCTGCGCATGCCGGCGGTGTCGAATGGCATGATCGGCCGGCCGTCATAGTCGTGACCGCCTTCGAGCATGAACGTCTCGCCGTGAACGCGTTCGGCGAGATCTTTCGGCCAGTCGCAGAATGGCGGCAGCGATGCGCTGACGGGCATGCCGATGCGGATCGCCGCGACCTTCATCAGGTGCTTGCGCTGAACCACGGCATTGATGAAGTGCGTGGTGCCAATCACCACCGAATCCACGGGGCCTCGCCCGGTCGGATCGGCGCGTAGCGCCTTCAGAGCGTCCAGAATACCGGAGGTCACATCCAGCGTGGTCGGCCGCTTGACGGCGAAGATCACCGTGTCGCCGTCCAGCAGCACGGCGTCGGTGTTGGTGCCGCCGACGTCGATTCCAATGCGTCGCATGACGTTACACTCCTGCGCCAGCGTGCGCGTCGAAAACCGAAAGGAAGTCCAGGTCGTAACCGAAGGCCCGCGGGCCGACGAATTCCAGGCCGCGCGGGCTGGTCAGCACCGCCGGGGCTTTCATCGCCACCACCGTGACGCGCTGGCCATAACGCACCGTCTCGGTGCCTACCGCATGGCCGGAGAGGGTTTCAAGCACGCAGATCAGGTCCGGACACATGGCCACCGCCTTGCCCTCGCGCCAGGCGACGATCCACTCGTTCTGGAACGATAGGTCGAGCCGGCTGCCGCGGTCGTCGTCGATGCCCTCGATAGCGATGGAACCGCGCAAGAAGCCTTCGGTGGTGCGGCGCTCGACATCGACCACCTTGCCGGTGAACAAGCGCTTACCGCCTTCACTGTCGAGCAGGGCTGCGATCGGATCGGTGTGCAGCCTGTTGGCTTCGCGCACTAGCCCGCCGATCCGGATCGCGGCGGTGGTGGTGAAGTGGATGCCCCAGTCCTTGACCTCGCGGCCGGTGCGCGGCGCCTTGCAGGTCGATGCGATGGAGCCCATCTCGACGCAGATCTTGCGGCTGGCACGCTCCATCCATTTCCAGCTCGGCACCTTGGTCACGACCGCCTCGATGCCGCGCGGATCGTACAGCGTGCACGGATAGGGCCGCAGCCCGCCGATCGCCACCGAGGTCATCTGCGCTTCCGGGAAGGCGCGTCCCATGCAGTCGGCATCGACGACGGGAATGCCGAGATGCGCGGCTGCCATCAGCGCCTGCATGCCGTTGCCGCCGCCGATCTCCACCGACATCACCGCGCGGAATTGGAAGCCGCCGATTTCCTGCTGCATCTCCACGGCGCGCGCGATGTTGCGGCTGTCCGCGAGGCGCTCTTGGCCGACCAGCGGCGCACCCATGTTGGAGACCACCGCGACGTGGTCGTCATCGTCAAGGTCGAGCGGCGACATCAGTTGCACGCGGTGGCCCTTGGCATAGAGCTGGCGCAGGTTGAGCAGGCCGAGATAGGGACTGCCGCCGCCGCCGGTGCCGAGGATCCAGGCGCCAACGGCGAGGGATTCGATGTCTTCCGATGTGATCTCAGTGAGAGGAACCGTGCTCATGCCATCAATTCCTCGACGATGCGCGCCGCAGCGGCGATGGCCAAAATAACCGGGCCATCATAGGCCCGACGCACCCGCGCCTTGTTGGCGGTGGTGTATCCCATGCAGTCCATCACCACGAGATCGGGCGACAGCGCCGCCATTTTTTGCGCGGCTGCATCGACGGCTTCGTCGTCCGAACCGGGCTGCATGGTCACGCCGACGACCTCGACATCCGCGCGCTGCCACTCTTTTCCGATCAGTTCGGTCTGCGCTGCCAGCGGCGAGAACACGCCGAGCCGCCCCTTGGACAGCACCGCTTCCGCTAGCTTGTGCAGCACGGCCGAGGGCAGGATCACCAGACCTTCGGGTGCCAGGTTTGGAAACTTGCCGGTACAGGCGAGCATGGTGATCTTCACGCCCTCGCTGGCGAATTTGTCGATCTGCATCGCTGCCCGCGCCTCGACCGCCTTCTTGCTGAGGGTGACGCCATCGCCGTTCGGCAGCAAAGTGAACAGGGTGTCGTAACCGTCGATCGGCGGAATCGCGTCGATCTCGGCGCGCGTCATGCCGTCGAGTGCGCCGCGCAGGTCTATCTCCATTCCGGGCGACAGTACCGCGGCGATTTCCCCGGCGACGGACGGCCGCGGGCTCTGGCCGATCACGACCACGCCCATGCGTTGTTGCTGCATGCTATCAGTCCTTCAAGATCACGATGTCGGATGGAGTCCAGCGCAGCGCCACCGCGGCGCCGGCCTGGAACAGCTCGTGCGAGCCGTTGTTGGGTTGCTGCGCCAGCAGGCGCCGGCCCGCCGCCTCGATCCGATACAGCACCGAACCGCCCTGAAAATTGGCGCTCTCGACGATGCCATCGAGCCCCTGCCCGGCGTGGGCGCCCGGCGCGGTCAGCACGATTTTTTCCGGCCGAAGCGCCACCGACAGCGGACCGATTGTGCCAGGTTCTTCCGCGAGCTCGATCGAAAGATCGCTATCGACACGCAACACGCATGTGCCGCCAGTGCGGATCACCTCGCCGCGGAACAGGTTTGTGTCGCCGATAAAGTCTGCGACGAAGCGTGTGCCGGGCCGGTCGTAGATCTCGGACGGCGTGCCGATCTGCTCGACCTTGCCGGCGTTCATGACCGCGATGCGGTCGGACATCGCCAGCGCCTCTTCCTGGTCGTGAGTGACGAAGACCATGGTCAGGCCCAGCTTGCGCTGCAGTTGCTTCAGCTCGAACTGCATCGATTGCCGCAGCTTCTTGTCGAGCGCGCCGAGCGGTTCGTCGCACAACAGTACGCGCGGTTCGATGACGATGGCACGGGCCAAAGCGACGCGCTGCTGCTGGCCGCCGGACAATTGCCCGGGGCGGCGATCTTCGTAGCCGACCAGCTCGACCTGCGCTAGCGCGTCGGTCACCTTGCGGGCAATCATCGCTCGATCCATACCGCGCATGCGCAGTCCGAAGCCGACGTTTTCCCCAACCGAGCGGTGCGGGAACAGCGCGTAGTTCTGGAACACCATGCCCATGTCGCGCTTGTGGGCGGGGACGTGAGTAACGTCGGCCCCACCGACAGCGATGGTGCCTTCCGTTGGCGTCTCGAAGCCGGCGATCATCCGCAACGTCGTGGTCTTGCCGCAGCCCGACGGGCCGAGAAGGGAGAAGAACTCGCCCTCCCGGATCGCCATGTCCACCGCATCGACGGCGCGGGTACGGCCGTCATAGGTCTTGGTGACGGCGACAATGTCGATTGCAGCGCTCATGCCCGGAAGATGCGGTTGACGCGGGAATCGATCTCGTCCTTGTGCGCATTGTACCACTTCCAGTCCGGCTGGATCAGCGTGGCGACCTTTGCCGGCGTCGTCAGCAGCTTGTCGTTGTATTTGTCGTCGAGCTTCACCTTGCTGTTGGCGGGCGAGTACCACACCGATTCCGCCAGCGTCTTCTGCACGCCCGGGCTCAGCATGTAATTGACATAGGCGTTGGCGAGCTCGCGCACCTTGGTGCCCGGCGTCAGTGTCAGCACCTGCTCCAGTGCCATCACGCCTTCGGACGGCGCGACGAAGGCGGTCGGCTGGTTCTGGCCGTCGTAACGCAGGATGCCGGAATCGTGGATCACCGCCAGGCCGACTTCGCCCGACAAAATCATCTTTTCCATGGTGCCGGTGAAGTCGGCGAGCTTCATCGGCTTGACCTTCTCCAGCGCCGCATAGGCGGCGTCGAGATCGGTCATGCCCTTGCCGTACAGCATGCCGCTCATCATCACGAATGCCTGACCGAGGCTGTTCACTGGAATGACATAGCCACCCCGGACGCCGTCATAGGCCTTGTCCCAGAGGTCCTTCCATGACGTCACCTTGCCGTAGCCCTTGTCGGTGCGCATGCCCAAACCGATGGCGCTAGTGAAGATGGTGACGCCGACAATCTTGTCGCTGACCGCGTAGGGATAGACGTCGGCGATGTTCGGCACCTGCTTCGGATCGATCTTGGCCTCGACGATGCCCATCTCCAGGGCGGCCCACTGCTCATTGGAATTGGTGTGCAGCACGTCGTAGACCGGATTCGATCGGGAGCTCGCCTGCAGCTTGGGCAGGAACGGGAATGCGGTG
This sequence comes from Tardiphaga sp., assembly GCF_028290785.1. Taxonomy (GTDB): domain Bacteria; phylum Pseudomonadota; class Alphaproteobacteria; order Rhizobiales; family Xanthobacteraceae; genus Tardiphaga. Next base: position 29,395 of record NZ_JAQGJD010000112.1, read on the forward strand.
TCGGTCTCCACCTTGCACTTGAATTCCTTCTCGAACGCCGGGATCAACTCGGCGGACATGGTCTGGCCCCACTTACCACCCCATCCGGTGATGCGCAGCGTCGCGGCCTGGGCGCGCGCGACATGGGGAGCTGCAATGATGCCGGCGCCCGCGGTTGCGGCCACGGCAAGAAACTGGCGACGGTTCACAGGCTTGCGGATAATGGTCACGGGACGATCCTCTCTCCAGGAATGAAAGTCAGAGCTCGGCGTATGATCGCAGCCCGACCGTGCGGTCGAGCCCGACGACGACCAGCACGGCAAGCACGATCGAGACCACCGAAGCGGCGCCGATCGTTCCGTCCAGATCGAATTTCAGATAGTTGAACAAGGTAATCGGCAACGTCTCGTGGCCCGGCGAGACCAGAAACAGCGAAATCGGAAACTGGTCGAACGACACGATGAAGGCGAACACCGCGCCGGCCATAACGCCGGGCTTGGTCAGCGGCAGCGTCACCTCGAAATAGGTGCGCAGCGCCCCTGCCCCGAGGTTCTGCGCGGCCTCTTCCAGGCGGGTGTCGAAGTTGTGCAATACCGCGAGCGTCGTACGCACCACATATGGGATCGACACAATCGTGTGGCCGAGCACCAGCCCCCAGGTCGGACGGCCCACGTCCAGCAGCACGTAGGTCTGGAACAGAGCGAGGCCGGTGAGAATCGCCGGCAGCATCAGCGGCGACAGCATGATTGCGGTGATCGCGCGGCTGCCAGGCAGCCGACCGCGCGCCAGCGCCAGCGCGGCGCTGGCGCCGAACAGGGTTGCTGCCACCGTGGTCAGGACGGCGACCTCAAGGCTGAACCACAGTGCGTTCATGAAATCGCGCGAGGCAAAGAACTTCTCGAACCAGCGCATAGACACGCCGACCGGGGGAAACTGGATGTAAGGTGTGGGATTGAGCGCAAACACGAATACGATCGCGATCGGCGCCAGCAGGAACACAACGACGCCGACATTGAAGGCGAGATAGCAGAAGCGGCCGAAGCGTAGCGAGAACGGAGCTGAGGTCATCTGTCGCCTCACTGCAGGTCGCGCTGGCCTGAGATCATTCCCAGGATGCGGTTATAGGCGATGATCAGCGCCAGCGAGATGGCCAGCAACACCATGCCGAGCGCCGCGGCGAAGCCGACGTTGAAGCTCGACGATATCTGCTGATAGATCAGCATCGGCAGCGTCATGATCTGGAAGCCGCCCATCAGGATCGGCGTCACATAGGCGCTGATCGCCAGTGCAAACACCAGCAGCGAGCCGGCCAGAATGCCCGGCAGGCTGAGCGGCAGCGTCACCTCGAAGAAAGCGCGCAGCGGCGATGCGCCGAGATTCTGCGCCGCGTGTTCGAGCCGTTCGTCGATCCGCCCGATCACGCCGACCAGGGTCAGAACCATATAGGGGATGTAGATGTGGGTGAGGCCGAGTACGATGCTGAACTCATTGTACATCAGCGACAGCGGCTTGGCGATCAGGCCGAGGCCGGTCAGGGTCTGGTTGATCGCGCCCTTGTCCGACAGCAGCGCCATCCACGCAAAGGTGCGAACCACGATGCCGGTCAGCATCGGGGTGAGCACCGACATCATCAGCAGGGCATAGGCGGTGCGGCCGCGAATTCGGGCCATCCAGTGCGCCAGCGGATAGCCGACCAGCAGCGCCGCGAGGGTAGTGAACAGACCGATGCGGATCGTGGTCCAGATCACCTCGAAATAATACGAGTCGGATAGTATCCGCGCGTAGTACTTGCCGGTGAAGGTGACATTCGACTGCACCACCGGATTGCCGGACAGCACGCTGATCAGCGCCATCAGCCCCATCGGCAGGAAGAAAAAAAGCGCGAACAGCAGCGCGCTCGGCGCGATCAGCCAGGCAATCGGGCTGACACTGGCGCGAGTTGCTTTCATCGCGCCGCAGCCTTGCGCACCGGCACGGCGTCATCCAGCGCGAGCCACACGGGATCATCGGCCAGTCGGCCGAGTTCCACGGCCATCGCGCGCAAGATCTGCCACAACCGAGCGCGCTCCTTGGTCGATGTCAGTTGGCTTGGAAACGACAGCGCGACACCGATCGTTTCATTGCTGTCGCGATTGCTGACAGCGAAGCCCAGCGAGCCCACGCCAGGCAGCGATTCGTCGCTGGTCGATGAGTAGCCGGTGCGACGAATGTCCGCGATACGGGCCATCAGTTCGGTGACATTGCGTGGCGCTGTCGGCGAAACGACAGGAAAAGGTCTTGGCAGGCGCGCGCGGATGTCAGCGTCGTTCAAGCGCGCCAGCATGGCCCGTCCGTTCGACGTCGCGAAAGCTGGCGTCCGCACGCCGGGTGGCGAGACCACCTGCAGCGGGTTGGTCCCGCGGACCACGCGCAACACGACCTGCTCGTCGCCATCCAGAACGGCGACATAGCCAGTATGGCCGGTGGTGGCGCAGACCGTCCGCAAATGTTGTTCGGCAATGGCAACAAAATCATTCTGGGCGCGATGCAGCCGACCAAGTTCAAACACCAGCAGCCCGGGCCGGTAACGGCGCGTCGTCGCGTCCTGCTCCAGCAGTCCGCACTCCTTGAGCTGGCGCAGCAGCCGCGAGGTCGAACTCTTCGGCTTGCCGGTGAGCCGGATTACATCGGCATTGCTGACCTCCGGCTGCTGCGGAGAGAAGCAGCGCAGGATCTCTATGGCGTTGTCGAGGGCACTCATGGTTGACGCGGCAATCCCGGTAGTCTCATAAAATGGAACCGTGTTGTTAATTGTGGAACGGTGACGAGGGGCCGTCAATCACCAACAGCGCGGCAATTTTGGACAATGCGCGCTGAAAATTCGCGCAACTGACTGAAAAATGGATTGCCCGGCAAGCGATCGCCCGGCCGCACTATCGGCAGGTAGACTATTAAACCGGCGCCTCAATGACGTCCGACAAGCGCGTCGCAACCGCGCGATAGTTTCAGGATCGCATTGGCCCGGGTTAGGCTGCGAGTCGCGGCTCCCGCCGGAGCGCCTTCACGGAGATCACAGTGCAGCTTGACACCGATCGCTTCCTCCATGATCTGCAGTCGCTTCGAAATATCGGCCGATATCGCACCGGCGTGCACCGGCCGACCTACGGCGCCGACGACATGGCGAGCCGTCACTGGTTGTGCGAGCAGCTGTCTGAAGTCGGCCTGGAGCCGTCCATCGACGGCATCGGCAATGTCTTTGGCCGCGGACCGGCGGCGGGACCGCGCCTGCTGGCGGGCAGTCATCTGGAGACGCAGGATTATTCCGGCTGGCTGGATGGTGCGCTGGGAGTCGTTGCAGCGGTGGCGCTGGCGCGCGCCGGCCTTCCGGTCGATGTGTGCGCTTACGCCGATGAAGAAGGGCACTATGGCAGCTTCATCGGAAGCCGCAGCCTGATCGGCGATTTGTCCGAAGAACAGATCGACCAGGCGCGCCATAAAAGCAATGGCACGAGTCTGAGGGACGCGCTGGAGTCGGCGGGCCTCGCCGGGCGACCGCGGTTGACCCCGGATCTGAGCCGCTACAAGGCCGCGATCGAGATGCACATCGAGCAGGGCACTCAGCTGGAAAGAGCAAATCACCGCGTCGGAGTGGTCACCGGGATCGTCGCCGTCCAGGTTTGGCGAATTACGTTCGAAGGCCAGCAAGACCATACCGGCGGCACAACGATGGCGGAAAGACGGGATGCCGGGCTTTCGGCCGTGCGGTTTCTTGCACAGGTCGACAGCGAGTTTCCGCGCATCTGCGGCGACCGCAGCGTATGGACGACGGGGAGAATTGTACTGGAGCCGAATGCGACGGCGATCATTCCAGGGCGCGCAGTGATCGACTTTTCGTTCAGGGACCTGTCCCGGGAAGTCATGGACCGCCTGCAAGCCTGCCTGCGCAGCCTGGTCCAGGAAAGTAACCGGCGCGAGCGCTGCCCGGCGACTCTGGAACTGACGAGTGAGCTTCAGCCGACGCTCTGCGATCCGGCTGTTCTCGATGCATTTTCATTGGCGGCGCGCGAGCTGTGCCCTGCTCATTGGCAAAAGATGCCGAGCGGCGCGATCCACGATTCCAACGTGCTGGGGCGACGGCTGCCGGTTGGCATGCTGTTCGTCCCCTCCATCAATGGCATCAGCCATCACTGGAGCGAAGACACCAGCGAAGAGGACCTGGTGATGGGGATGCAGGTGTTCGCGCGGGGCGCCGAAGCGTTTCTCGCGAAAGGCTGAAACGGCTCCTTTGTGTGGCGAACTGGCAGCATCGAATGCCGGCCCATTGTTTGCATGCTTCACGCGAATTGCCGGGACGCGTCCACGGCTTTCTTCATTGTGACTTCAGGAGACTACGATGCCCTTCGACACTATTCTGCGCGGCGGCCGTGTCATCGATCCCAGCCAGAAGCTTGACGCCGTGACGGACGTTGCCTTCGCCGGGGGCAAAGTGGCGATGGTCGGGAAGGATCTCAAAGCCGATCCCGGAACCGATGTGCGCGACGTGTCGGGATATATCGTTACTCCCGGCCTGATCGATCTGCACACCCATGTCTATTGGGGCGGCACCTCGCTCGGCATCGACGCCGAAGAATTCTGCCGAACCTCCGGCGTCACCACCGCGGTCGATACCGGCAGCGCCGGCCCGGGCAACTTTGCGGGCTTCCGCAAGCATGTGATCGAGCCGAGCCAGGTCCGCATTCTCGCTTATCTGCATGTCTCGCACGCCGGCATTTTCGGATTCTCGCACAAGATCATGGTCGGCGAGAGCGAGGAAATGCGGCTGATGAATCCGACCGACGCCGTCACGGTGGCTGAGCAGAACCGCGACCTGATTGTCGGCATCAAGGTGCGCGTCGGCCTGCACGCCTCGGGCACTTCGGGGATCGTGCCGCTCGACATCGCGCTTGAGGTCGCCGAACAGGTCGGCATGCCGCTGATGGCGCATATCGATCATCCGCCGCCGAGCTACGAGGAAGTGCTGGCGCGGCTGCGCCCGGGTGACGTTCTGACCCACGCCTTCCGGCCGTTTCCCAACACGGCCGTCACCGCCCAGGGCACCGTGAAACGGGCGGTGCGCGAGGCGCGGGAACGCGGCGTCCTGTTCGACATCGGTCACGGCAAGGGCTCGTTCGCCTTCAAGACCGCACGCGCATTGCTGGCGAACGGCTTCTATCCGGACACCATCTCCTCCGACGTCCACGCGTTATGCATCGACGGCCCCGCCTTCGATCAGGTGACAACCATGTCAAAATTCCTATGCATGGGCATGTCGCTGCCGGACGTGATCGCGGCATCGACCGTCAATGCGGCGATGGCGATGCGGCGTCCCGAACTTGGCAGCCTCAAGCCGGGCAGCGTCGGCGACGCCACCTTGATTACGATCAGGCAAGGCCAGTTCGACTATGTCGATGTTGTCGGCGAGCACCTGATCGGCGACCGCAAGATCGCTTCCGAAGGCGTCGTCATCGGCGGCCGCTGGTGGCACCCGCAAGAGGCGTCGAAATTCAAGCAACTCGCGAGCTGAGTGGCCGCCCGGGTGTTCCGGTGGCATACCGATTGCAAGCAAAGTTGCAGATCGCCGTCGATCTCACTGGCCCGCATCACCTCATTTGACGTCGAACGCTCGGCAAAAGATGACGGAAGAGCCGCGGGAGCAACTTGAATCTGGAGAAACCCATGGATCGCAGGAATGTATTGAATTGATTGGCCGGAATCGGCGGCCTGGCCGCGACCGGGTTTGCGATTCCCGCGCTTTCGCAAGGTGCTTCGTCCAAGACCCTGCGCTATGTGCCGCAGTCCAATCTCGCCAATTTCG
>NZ_JAQGJD010000126.1 GCF_028290785.1 Tardiphaga sp.
AAGGCAAGAAGGTGATCTACAACCGCCCGGCGGATTCGCTGGGCACGGTGATCGACGGCCGCGCGGTGGCGATGATGAACACCATGATGCAGGAGACGCTGATCTCCGGCAGCGCCAAGAAGGCCGACCTGGCGGGCTGGGGCGCGGCAGGCAAGACCGGCACCAGCCAGGATTTCCGCGACGCCTGGTTCATCGGCTACACCTCGAAGCTGGTGACCGGCGTCTGGCTCGGCAACGACGACAACTCGCCGACCAAGAAGGCCACCGGCGGCGGATTGCCGGTGGAGATCTGGTCGCGCTTCATGAAGACGGCACATCAGGGCTTGGCGCCCGAGCCGGTGCCCGGCCTGCAGCCATCCGGATTCTTCGCCAGCGTCGCCCAGGCCGCGTCAACAGCGGCGGCGCAAGTGCTGCCCGGCAGCGTCACGCCGCAAGCGCCGCAGGGTCTGGCGCCGGGCTATGTGCCGAGCGCACCCGTCTATAACGGCAACCGCCCGCAGCCGGCCGCGCCGCCGACGCAAACCTCCTACGGCGGCACGCGCGCGCCGCCGCCGCCGCCGCAGCAGCAGAATGTGCGCCCCGAAGCCTCGAGCGGGCTGGATGGCTGGCTAACGGAACGGCTGTTCGGGAGATAAGTGAGACGCGTTCCCCGGATGCTGCGCAGCGCGAAGCGGTGCGCTGCTAAGCCGGGGTCCCGGTCAATTGAGATAAAAACCGGGATCCCGGATCTGCGGAGCGGCACGAGAGTGCCGCACCGCGTCCGGGACACGACGCTGCGCGTCTAGTCCTGCACCCCATATCGATGCAGGTCGTTGCCGTGGGTGTCGAGCCAGGTCTTGGCGCGTTCGGTGGCGGGGCAGATCTTCGCCACCACCTTCCAGAACTTCGCGGAGTGGTTCATCTCCACCAGATGCGCCACTTCATGGGCGGCGAGGTAGTCCAGCACATAGGGTGGCGCCAGGATCAGCCGCCACGAGAATGACAGCGACCCCGCCGAGGTACACGACCCCCACCGGCTCGACTGGTCGCGGATCGTCAACCGCGTCACCTTGACGCCAAGTTCCCTGGCGTAGTGCGTCGAGGCCTTCTGCAGATCGGCACGCGCCTCGCGCTTGAGGAAGTCGTGCACACGGCGGTCGACGTGTTCGGCCTCGCCGGCGACGCAGAGGATCTTCTCGCCGCTATCGCGCACCTCTGTCCACACCGTGCCGCGCGAGCCGGCGCGATGCACGATGCGATGCGGCGTGCCGCGCAACGGCACCACGGTTCCGGCCTCGAACGGCGCCGCCTTCGGCAACCGTCCCAGACGCGCCGCGATCCAACCGCCGTGACGGGCGGCGAAATCCTTCGCGTCCGCCAGCGTGCCCCTTGGCGGCATGGTCAAAATCGCTTCGCGGTCACTTGGATGAATGCGCAGCGTGTAGCGCCGCGCGCGGCGATGCCGTCGCAATCGAATGGAGAAGATTTGCGAGCCGTGCTTGACGGCAAGCGTGTCGGGTTCGGCGGGACGGCGATAAAGAAGTGCGCGAAAGGCCATGTCTGCAGGTCCGGTCGTCAGGAGATCGACCGGATTCTGCCATATCCGCCGCCAAGAGAATGGCTCAGCGCAAAAACAAATCATTTGCCCAATATACGGGGCCACTAATTGATTTGTCCCCTACTGGATGGGGCCAGGAACCGGAATCTCGATTCAAAACAACTCCGGAACCGGCGTTAATGAAGTGAAACAATCCTCATTTCTTAAAATACCGGGGAAATCTGATTTCATCGCCTGATTTCAGAGGCTTACAAAGTCAGTCTTCGCCTTGAAAACCGAACATCGCGCGCGATTCGCAACGACACCGCGTCAACGCTGTCGCTGCGCGCGATGTCTGAAGCGTTTTACTCTGCAGCCGCCGCGCGGATCTTCGCGCTCGCTGCCGTCAGCATGAAATCGGAAATGCGCGGCACGATTTCCGATCTGAATCGCGAGCCGTTGAACACACCGTAATGGCCGACACCCTTCTGCACGTAGTGCACGCGGCGATCATCGGGGATCGACGAGCACAGATCATGCGTCGCTTCAGTCTGGCCGAGGCCGGAGATGTCGTCGTTCTCGCCTTCCACTGTCATCAGCGCGACGTTGACGATGGCAGCGGGTTCCACCTTCTTGCCGCGATGGGTCATCTCGCCCTTCGGCAGCGCGTGCTTGACGAACACCGTATCGACCGTCTGCAGGTAATACTCTGCAGTCAGGTCCATCACCGCGAGATATTCGTCGTAGAAGTCGCGATGCTTGTCGGCAAGGTCGCCGTCGCCCTGCACCAGATGGTTGAACAGGTTCTTGTGCGCGTCCATGTGGCGGTCGAGGTTCATGCTGATGAAGCCGTTGAGCTGCAGGAAGCCCGGATAAACGTCGCGCGCCACGCCCGGATGCGGAAACGGCACCCTGGTGATGACGTGGTTGCGGAACCAGTCGATGCCGCGCTCGGCGGCAAGATTGTTGACCGCGGTCGGATTGCGCCTTGTATCGATCGGGCCGCCCATCAGCGTCATCGAGAGCGGAACGAAGGGGTCCC
>NZ_JAQGJD010000302.1 GCF_028290785.1 Tardiphaga sp.
TCAGCGACGCTGGAACCGCCGGGGGTCTTGCCGCCTTTTGGGCTAAGCGTGAAAAGCCATACCTTGCCCGAGACCTCCGCGGCCAATGACGTCGGGCTGGCGGCAGCAGCGCGTTGCGCCTGCTCGAGTGCCGGAAAATTCTCGATCCGCCAGTAGAGCGGTCCCGGCGGTAGTTCACCAAGTTTTTTCTCTGCCACCGGACTAACGATGAATTGTCCCGGCTCGGCGGTTGCCGGCAGCAAGAGCAACAGAGCAAGTGTAAATTGGGAAATTACCGAAGCGACGAAATGGCAAGTATCCAGTTTTCGCAGATTCATCGGGTCACTCCTCGATTGCTTGACGCATTAGCTAGGGAGCGGATTGGCAGTCCATTATAGCACCACTTCTCGCGTGCGACTTCCGGTTTGGGTCAAAAGCCGACTTCGCATAAATGTCCGCTTCTGGCGCAGGCGGACTTCCAAGTCGACGGGGTGCCAACAGGCGTGCGAGCGGCCCCAATCAGCCCTTGGGTGGCTTATCGCTCACACCTTTCCGCGCCCAACCCCCTCATACACAAACCCCGCCGCCGCCATCTCTTCCGGCCGGTACACATTGCGCAGATCGACCACCACCGGCTGTGCCATCACAGCCTTCAGCCGGCCCAGATCCAGCGCGCGGAACTGGACCCATTCGGTGACGATCACCAGCGCGTCGGCCGTTATGGCGCACAGCGGACACGATGTGAATTGACAGTGCCTACGCTGCTTCGCAGAGCCGACATGCCCGTTGAAAGCGATCGATAAATCGCAGCGTCATGTGGGCAACTGTCCACATGACGCTGTTTGATTCCGGATGGCGTCGCGAGAGGGGTTCTATTGAACTGCGGCGCGAATTTCGGCGGCGACCCGGTTGGGGTCCTGGAGATGGGCGTAGTGACCAATGCCAGAAAGCAAGGTGAATTCGGCCTTTGCTTTCGTCGCAAGTTCGATGCCCATCTGCTTGTCAATGTAGATGTCCCTCTCACCCCAGATGACTTTTACCGGGGTTGTGAGCCGTGAAATATTGGCCTCGAGGTAGTCCTCGTCACGCGTGAAGTGTGAATAATAATGATAAAAGGCATCGCCGGAGGTAAGTGCGCCCTGAATCCACCCCTTCAGCATATCCTCCTTGAAGGTGTTTGAGATGGGGAATTGCGTTTCGATGGGCAGTCCGCCCTTGAAAGCGTTCTTGATGACTTGGCCGCTATTCTGGTAATATTGGGTACGGATCTGCTCCGACGTTGCCGGCGCCTTCAGGTCGCGCAAGCGCTCATGCATATACTGAGGGCGGTTGAACGGAGCGAAATCCCCAACAAGGATCGTACGCGCAATACCGGGCTCCTCAATCGCCGCGAGGAGAGCGGGCAGCGCCCCAATATCGGTCGCATAAATGATGAGCTTCGACGGGTCGATGCGCGCTTTAACGATATATTCTTTCAGCACGCGCGCGTAATCGCTAGGGGCGTAGGAGAATTTGTCTGTCGAGGGCCGTGAGGATAGACCATAGCCAGGCCAATCGAATGCATGGACTTCGTATTCATCAGAAAGGAAAGCGGCGACGGCTTCCCATGTGTGGAGCGTTTCGGGAAAACCGTGTAGTAAAAGCACCACGCCTTTTGACTGTGGGTTGCGTATCACCATCTGCCGCACTGTGATGTCGTTGTCGAGTTTGATAAAATCGATCTCGGCTTTTGGTCGATCCGCATCTTCTTGGGTGGCCGCGGGAGGGATCGAAGCGCCCAGCGCTAAGGCTGCTGCGGTGATCATCGGGAGTAGTTTCGACATTGTTCATTCCTTTCATTGTTTCGCATCAAGAAGTTCGACGTATTGCGGCTTCGCTTCATTCGTAAGAATCAAGAACGGCCTTGTGCACTAGGCCATGTGCCAGTGATTGGATGTGCCGCGATCTGGTCGGATAGCTTCATGTGCTCCGATGCCGCCGCATTCAATTGAAAGGCGAGCTTCTCGTGAGGTCCAAGTGGGCGCCGCGGTGCATGGATCACACTGCTATCGGCGCGTGACGGTGTGCCGGCACACCGTCTAACTGAGAAAAGTAGCTGTGAAGCGCTTGATCCGTTCTGGCTCTAATGCCAGCCAGAGCATCCGGTGCGAGCGCCGTGCCTTCGACGGCAAAGAAGATGAGGTCGCGCAGGCCAATGGTGCCAAGGCTGGCCCGAAGATAGGGCGTTAGAAAATCCGGCTGACGCGCCCTTGGACCTAAGAATCGTCCGCCTGACGATACGGCCACGAAGACCGGGCGGTCCCGGAGCAGGCCGACATAACCATCCGGGGTCGCGCGGAACGTGCGACGGACCCGCACGACGTGATCGATCCAGGCCTTCAGCGTCGAGGGTACGGTAAAGTTATGCATTGGCGTCGCGATGACCACGCAATCCGAACGCTCGATCTCCTGAATGAGTTCTTCGGATTGCGACATTGATCCGTTCGGACAAGTTTCGGCCAAGGATTCTTGTGTGGCGCCGAGGGCCGTCGCGTAACTGTCGTCGATATGGAGCAAGGCGCCGCCGGCAATCACGCGATTGACTACCGTGGCGGATGAATCGCGCTTCAACAGGTAGCCGATGATTTTGCGAGAGAGTGCGTAGCTCTCGGAATCGCGCGCACGTGGGCTGCAGATCACATGAAGGATTTTCATGTCCGTCCCTTTCGATGTCGTGGAATGCGGTCTGGATGTCGCGATCATGCAGGCCGCTTGCCCTGCATCCAAGGTCCATGAAACAATACCGTGACTGGGCCATGATTGTCCTTTGGGCTAATGCTATAATCGCGCAAACGCATCCGCAGAATTGGCGCCATGACCATTTTGAAGGCCAGCAAGTTCTCGCCGCTGGATCCAGCCGCGGCGGAGCCGTTCTATCGCCAGATCTACAACCGGGTTCGCGGGGCGATTGCTGCCGGTGCATTAAAGCCAGGCGATCGTATTCCTTCCGCGCGGGCTCTAACCAAGGAGCTTGGGCTGGCACGTGGGACCATCGAAACCGCCTACTCGCTGCTGGCGGCCGAAGGCTATATTCAGGCCAAGGGGCAGGCCGGGACCATCGTAACGCCGGGGCTCAAGCTGCAGGCTCCCGTTGCAATCCCGATCCGTCAGCCCGATAGCAGCATCGCTGCGACGAGCTTTCGCCCGGATACGATTTTGCCGTTTCAAATGGGTCTGCCGGCGCTGGATATGTTTCCACGCAAGATCTGGGCTCGCCTCGGCGCACGCTGCGTTCGCGCGATGCAGCCGTCCGCCATGGTGCATCCTGCGATCTACGGACTGCCGCCGCTGCGTGCGGAAATCGCTGCGTATCTTCAGGTCTCGCGCGGGATCGATTGCTCGCCCTCCCAGGTCTTTCTCACGTCCGGATATCGCCACACCATCGAACTGATCGGACATGCCTTGCTGAAGGCCGGCGATCGCGTTTGGGTCGAGAATCCCGGCTATCCGCCGACGCGCGAGATCCTGAGTCATATGAACATGGCGACGGTACCGATCCCGGTGGATCGCGACGGCATGATCGTCTCCGATGGCACCAGGTTGGCGCCGCGCGCGCGTGCAGCCGTGGTTACGCCGGCACATCAGAGCCCTCTATGCGTGTCCTTGACACTGCCGCGGCGGATGGCGCTGCTGGATTGGGCGACGCGGAATGGCGCATGGATCGTCGAGGACGACTACGACGGCGAGTATCGTTATGTGAGTCGTCCTTTGCCCGCATTAAAGAGCCTCGATCGGGACGGGCGCGTTCTGTATGCAGGGACCTTCAGCAAGGTGCTGTTCCCCAGCCTCAGGCTTGCCTATCTCGTCGTGCCGATATCGCAGGTCGAACGCTTCGAACAGATCAGTCAGGTGTTGGCTGCTGGCAGTCCGGAACTGACACAGGCGATCGTCACGGCTTTCATCACCGAAGGCCACTTTGCCCGCCATATCCAGCGGATGCGTAAGCTCTATGCTGAAAGGCGCGAATCGACAAAAGCCGGTCTGGAAGGCGTGCTGGGGAAACACGTGCGGATCGATACACAGCCGGGCGGAATGCACCTGATCCTGCGTCTGCAGGGCCAGCGCTCGGACCGTCGGCTTGTTGCGCGCATGCGAAAGGAGGGGCTGTATGCAGAGGCGCTGACGGACTGGATTTCAGGCGAACAGACTGCCTCGGCGCTCCTTCTCAATTTTACGAATATCGATTCACAGCGCACCGCCGAGAACTTCGGCAAGCGTATCCTGACCTTGATGTGAACCTTCGCCGATAATTCGTCCAGAGACGTGGGACGCGATCGACTGCGATCATCTTGGCCCAGTCCGTATGCCATAATATGGACCTTCTGACATAGGCCACGATAACGCACGATGAAATCCTTCAGCCAACACTTGAAAGGAATTCATCATGAGCGACCGTATCGACTACGCGAAAGCATCGCCTGAAGGTTACCGGGCATTCGGGGGCGTCTATGTCTATATTCAGAAAAGCGGCCTTCCCGCTGAATTGATCAACCTCGTCTATCTCAAGGTCTCGCAGATCAATGGCTGCGCCTATTGCATCGATATGCATACGCGCGACTTGCTCAAATCCGGCGTTGCGGCCGACAAGCTAGTCCTGGTGCCGGTGTGGCGCGACGCGCTGGCCTTGTTCACCCAGCGTGAACAGGCTGCGCTTGCCTGGGCAGAAACCGTGACCCGCGTAGCCGAGACAGGCATTCCGCAAGCCGACTACGACGCTGTCGCCGCCGAATTCAGCGACAAGGAACTCGCCGATCTGAGCTATGCGATCGGCTTGATGAATGCTTTCAACCGCTTCGGCGTCGGGTTTCGCTCCACTCCCGTCGCAGTGGCTGCCGCTGCCACAGCCTGATCCGTATCGACGCCCGCGGCGGACGCATTTGCGCCGCCGCGCTGGCGATTGATCTCACCGAACCTTGTCTGGCCGTAGCGGCAGGCAATCAACGAACGGAGTATCCTCCATGTCATGGGTTATTCTCGGCATCGCCGGCCTTCTCGAAATCGCTTTCGCTATCTGTATGAAATGGTCGGACGGTTTCACGCGGTTCGTACCCAGCGCGCTCACCGTCGCGACCGGTCTATCCAGTGTTATTCTGCTTTCGCTGTCGCTCCGGGCATTGCCAATGGGAACCGCCTATGCGGTCTGGACTGGCATTGGCGCTGCCGGCACCGCGATTCTGGGTATCGTGCTGCTCGACGAATCCGCCTCATCGTCACGGCTGCTGTGTATCACGCTCATTCTGGCGGGTGTGATCGGGCTAAAATGGGTGTCGGAGGCTTGAGGATAGTGTGCCGAACTCAAAAATACGCCGACGAGCTAGGGAATTTACGCCCGTGAGAGGAGCCCTCATCGGCTTCTAGGATGATCTGTACATCTACACCTTCCCGCGCCCAACTCCCTCATACACAAACCCCGCCGCCGCCATCTCTTCCGGCCGGTACACATTTCGCAAATCCACCACCACAGCCTGCTTCATCACCGCCTTCAGCCGGTCCAGATCCAGCGCGCGGAACTGGACCCATTCGGTGACGATCACCAGCGCGTCGGCTCCATCAGCGCAATCATAGGCGTCGTCGCAATACACAATGTCCGGCAGCTCGCGCTTCGCCGCTTCCATGCCGACCGGATCGAATGCGCGAACTTTCGCGCCCATGTCGAGCAGGCCGGTGATCAGCGGGATCGACGGCGCCTCGCGCATGTCGTCGGTATCCGGCTTGAAGGTCAGGCCGAGCACCGCCACGGTCTTGCCGCGCAGATTTCCGCCGAGCGCGTGCGCGACCTTGCGCGCCATCGCGCGCTTGCGGTTGTCGTTGACGCCCAGCACGGCCTCGACGATGCGCAAAGGCGCGTCGTGGTCGAGCGCGATCTTGACCAGCGCGCGGGTATCCTTGGGGAAGCACGAGCCGCCGAAGCCGGGGCCGGCGTGCAAGAATTTGCTGCCGATGCGGTTGTCCATGCCGATGCCGCGCGCCACGTCCTGGACGTCGGCGCCGACCTTTTCGGCGAGGTCGGCGATCTCGTTGATGAAGGTGATTTTTGTAGCGAGGAAGGCGTTCGCTGCGTACTTGATCAGCTCGGCGGTGCGGCGCGCCGTGTACATCACCGGCGCCTGGTTCAGCGACAGCGGCCTATAAATCTCGCCGATCGCTTTTCGCGCGCGCTCGTCGGAGGTGCCGACCACGATGCGGTCAGGAAACTTGAAGTCGCGGATCGCGGCACCCTCGCGCAGAAATTCCGGATTGGAGGCGACCGCGACATCGGCGGCGGGGTTGGCCTCGCGGATCAGCCGCTCGACCTCGTCGCCGGTGCCGACCGGCACGGTGGATTTGGTGATCACCACCGTGAAGCCGGCGAGGGCGGCGGCGATCTCTTTCGCGGCGGCGTAGACGTAGGACAGGTCCGCGTGGCCGTCGCCGCGCCGCGACGGCGTGCCGACCGCGATGAACACCGCGTCGGCCTCGGCGACGGGCGCGGCGAGGTCGGTGGTGAAGCGCAGCCGGCCGGCCTTCACATTGGCGGCCACCAGCGCGTCCAGTCCGGGCTCGAAGATCGGGATCTCGCCTTGCTGCAGGGCGGCGATCTTGTCGCCGTCCTTGTCCACGCAGGTGACGTGGTGTCCGAAATCGGCAAAGCAGGCGCCGGACACCAGGCCGACATAGCCGGTGCCGATCATCGCGATATGCATGGAACTTCCTGGGCTCGAGCGGGGCGTTTGGTGACGGCGTTCTAGCAGGCCACCGCGACTTTCACACGACGCTCGACGTCGCCGCCCCCCGGATTTGATCGGTGGGCAGAACGTGGTATGACGCGTTGGGACGATTTATCTGCCCACTCTGCGCCGCTGAATTTCCCGCACAATTTTTCAAGTCTTGCGGCGGGACTGTGGCGGGCCCGAATACCGCTGCCGGAAGAGACACTTAGGCGCATGAAAAACGACCAGATTCTCGCCATAATCACGGATTTCTGCCGCCAGGCAGGGATGGCGGAATCGACGTTCGGCCGCCGCGCCGTCAATGACGGCAAGCTGGTCGCCCGGCTGCGCGAGGGCAAGCGCATCACCATCGACACGCTGGACCGCATCCAGGCCTTCATCGCCCAGTCGCTGCCGGAAGGCGTGCCGCCGCCGCGCGGGCTGGAGCCGCCGATCGAGCGCCGCGACCCGCGCAGCAACTTTCGATTCTTCGAGAATCGGCAGAAATACCTGCTGTTCGTGCATACTTGCGGCGAGAAACGGGTCACCGCGGACCGCGTCGGCCTCGAACTCGCCAGCATCCATCCGCGGCCGCCGGCTTTGCGGGTGTTCGACGCCGGGGTCGGCGACGGCACCGTGCTGGCGCGGGTGATGCGCTCGATGCACGGCCGGTTCCCGCACATGCCGTTCTACATCGCAGGCAAGGAATTGAGCCTGGAAGACGTGCGTTTGACGCTCGACAAGGTGCCGGACCGATTGTTCGAGCATCCGGCCACGGTATTCGTGCTGACCAATATGCACTACGCGGAGGCGCCGACGCTGACGCCGTTGTCGCCAGCCGCCGCAGCCAGCATGATCTGGCACGAGGTTCCGCTGCGCGGCGCATCGTCGGGGGAATTCGAGGCGCAGATCGCCGGATTGGGGCCGTTTCTGGAGGATAACTGGCGCGCCAGCATCAACCCGCGCTCGGGCATGCCGACCTATGAGCGCCCGGTGGCTCTGGTGATCTACCGCGAGGACCACCGGTTTTTGCTGGATTCCATCATCCCCCGCGCCGGCCGCACCGAGGCCAATTTCGACCTGATCATCGCCTCACAACCCTACCGCGCGAAATCCTCCGTCGCCTTCCGCGCCAAGCGAATCATCGCCCCCCTCGCCAAAGCCTTGCGCGCCGGCGGTCGTCTGATCGGCATCCATTCTCATGGGCAGGACCCCGGCATGGAGATCGTCCAGGCCGTCTGGCCCAAAGAAAACCCTTTCGCTGTGAGCCGTCATGAGCTATTGCGCGCAGTGAAATACGAACTGGGCTCCGCCGCCCGCGATCTGAACTTCAATGCCTATTCCGATCAACGGTCGATCTTCCGCTACGCCATGGAGGCGTTGCCCAACGAGGTCACCGGGACGATCGGAACATCGACGGCATTCGCAGCATGGAACGCGGCGGTCTATGTGGCCCAGATCGAGGATGACCGTTTGACGGAAGTGACCCAGAGCGGGCGCTACCTGGATGCCACCCGAGAGGTTCTGCGCAAGCATAACGGGCTCTGGTTCTACGATGAATCATACGTCATCTCGCGGCGTCGCGACTGACAATCTGACCAACGGCCGCCGATGCATGGCGGAACAAAGGGGTTTAGTTGATGCGCGCGTCTTATCTGTTCACCAGTGAATCGGTTTCCGAAGGTCATCCCGACAAGGTCTGCGACCGGATCTCCGATGAAATCGTCGATCTGTTCTTCCGCGAAGGCGCCAAGGCCGGCATGGACCCCTGGGCAATCCGGGCCGCTTGCGAAACGCTGGCCACCACCAACAAGGTCGTGATCGCCGGCGAGACCCGCGGTCCCGCCTCCGTTACCAACGACGACATCGAGGCCGTCGTGCGGGCTGCCATCAAGGACATCGGCTACGAGCAGGAAGGCTTCCACTGGAAGACCGCCGATATCGAGATTCTGCTGCATCCGCAGTCGGCCGACATCGCGCAGGGCGTTGACGCACTGCAGCCCGGTACCAACAAGGAAGAGGGTGCCGGTGATCAGGGCATCATGTTCGGCTACGCCACCAACGAAACCGCCGAGCTGATGCCGGCCCCGATCTTCTATGCGCACAAGATCCTGCGCCTGATCTCGGAAGCCCGTCACGCCGGCATCGAAAAGGTGCTCGGTCCGGACTCCAAGAGCCAGGTAACCGTGCAGTACGAGAACGGCAAGCCAGTCGGCGTGCGCGAGATCGTCGTCTCGCACCAGCATCTGGTGGAAGACATGACCTCGCAGCAGGTGCGTGACTGCGTCGAGCCCTACGTCCGCAAGGCGCTGCCGGACGGCTGGATCTCCGACAAGACGATCTGGCACATCAACCCGACCGGCAAGTTCTTCATCGGCGGTCCCGATGGTGACGCCGGCCTGACCGGCCGCAAGATCATCGTCGATACCTACGGCGGTGCGGCCCCGCACGGCGGCGGCGCATTCTCCGGCAAGGATTCCACCAAGGTCGATCGCTCGGCTGCCTATGCTGCGCGTTACGTCGCCAAGAACATCGTCGCCGCCGGCCTTGCCGACAAGGCGACGCTGCAGCTCGCTTACGCGATCGGCGTGGCGCGTCCGCTGTCGATCTATGTCGATACCCACGGCACCGGCAAGGTTGCCGACGACGTGATCGAGAAGGCCGTGGCGGTATCGATGGATCTCACGCCGCGTGGCATCCGCAAGCACCTCGACCTCAACAAGCCGATCTACGCCCGCACCTCCGCCTACGGCCACTTCGGCCGCACGCCGGACGCGGACGGCGGCTTCTCATGGGAGAAGACCGACCTCGTCGATGCGTTGAAGAGCAACGTCTAGTTCACTTTCTTACTTCCCCTCTCCCCCGCGCGAAGCGAAGCTTCGCTAGGTGGGAGAGGGTGGATCGAACACGCGAAGCGTGTTCGAGACGGGTGAGGGGTAGTGTTGCGCTCTGTAGCCCCCTCACCCAACCGAGTTCGTAACTATCGTCAGCGCTGCCCTCTCCCACCAGGGGAGAGGGCAGCATCGACTGGCGCCGGCCAAACATCTCTGACCGCAGGAAAATTCATATGACCACTTTCACCGACTACATCGTCAAGGACATCGCGCTGGCGCCGTTCGGCCGCAAGGAACTCTCGATCGCCGAGACGGAAATGCCGGGCCTGATGGCCACTCGCGAGGAATACGGACCGAAGCAGGTGCTGAAGGGCGCCCGTATCGCAGGCTCCTTGCACATGACCATCCAGACCGGCGTGCTGATCGAGACGCTGGTGGCGCTTGGCGCCGACGTGCGCTGGGTGTCGTGCAACATCTATTCGACCCAGGACCATGCCGCTGCCGCGATCGCCGCTGCCGGCGTGCCGGTGTTCGCCATCAAGGGCGAGTCGCTGACCGAGTACTGGGACTACACCGCAAAACTGTTCGACTGGCACGGCGGCGGCCATCCCAACCTGATCCTCGATGACGGCGGCGACGCCACGATGTACGTCCACCTTGGCCTGAAGGCCGAGAACGGCGACACCGCGTTCCTCGACAAGCCGGAATCGGAAGAAGAAGAAGTGTTCTACGCGCTGCTCAAGAAGCAGCTTAAGGAAAAGCCGAAGGGCTACTTCAAGGGAATCGCCGAGAGCATCAAGGGCGTCTCGGAAGAGACCACCACGGGCGTGCATCGCCTGTACGACATGCAGAAGGCCGGCACGCTGCTGTGGCCGGCGATCAACGTCAACGACAGCGTCACTAAGTCGAAGTTCGACAACCTCTATGGCTGCCGTGAATCGCTGGTCGACGGCATTCGCCGTGGCACCGACGTCATGATGTCCGGCAAGGTCGCGATGGTCGCCGGCTTCGGCGACGTCGGCAAGGGCTCGGCCGCGTCGCTGCGCCAGGCCGGCTGCCGCGTGATGGTGTCCGAAGTCGATCCGATCTGCGCGCTGCAGGCGGCGATGGAAGGCTACCAGGTGGTGACCATGGAAGAGGCGGCGCCGATCGCCGACATCTTCGTCACCGCCACCGGCAACAAGGACATCATCACCATCGAGCACATGCGCGCGATGAAGGATCGTGCCATCGTCTGCAACATCGGCCACTTCGACAACGAGATTCAGATCGCGCATCTGAAGAACCTGAAGTGGGACAACATCAAGCCGCAGGTCGACGAGATCACCTTCCCGGACGGCAAGCGGATGATCCTGCTGTCGGAAGGCCGCCTGGTGAACCTCGGCAACGCGATGGGTCACCCGTCCTTCGTGATGTCGGCCTCGTTCACCAACCAGACGCTGGCGCAGATCGAATTGTGGGCCAACAACGCCGACGGCAAGTACAAGAAGGAAGTCTATGTGCTGCCGAAATCGCTCGACGAGAAGGTGGCGCGGCTTCACCTGTCGAAGATCGGCGTCAAGCTCACCGAGCTCCGCAAGGATCAGGCCGACTACATCGGCGTGAAGACGGAAGGTCCCTACAAGCCCGAGCACTACCGCTACTGAGCGGACCACAAGCTGGTGCCCGGCCTTGCGCCGGGCACGCCACCGCGGCGCGCAACAGCGGCGTTACAGCGCCGGCCCTATGCTGACCGCCAGCGTGCCGATGCCGTCGATGCCGCATTGGATGCGATCGCCCGGCTGCAGCGCCGCGACGCCGGCCGGTGTGCCGGTCATGATCACATCACCCGCCGCCAGCGCGACCTGGGTCGACAGCTTGGCGATGATCTCCGGCACGTTCCAGATCATCTCGGACA
>NZ_JAQGJD010000142.1 GCF_028290785.1 Tardiphaga sp.
ACCCGGACGCCGGTCGCGTTGTAAACCGCGTTTGCGATGGCCGCGCCGACGCCGCAGATGCCGAGTTCGCCGACGCCTTTGGCCTTCATCGGCGACGACATCGGATCGGTCTCGTCGAAAAAGACCACTTCCTGATGCGGAATGTCGGCGTGCACCGGCACCTCATAGCTGGCGAGATCGTGGTTGATAAAAAGGCCGAAACGCTTGTCGACATCGAGACGTTCCATCAACGCCGCGCCGACGCCCATCGTCATCGCCCCGATCACCTGGCTGCGCGCCGATTTCGGGTTCAGGATGCGGCCTGCCGAGCAGACCGCGAGCATGCGGCGCACGCGGCTCTCGCCGGTGAAGCGGTCCACCGCCACCTCGACGAAGTGGCTGGCGAAAGTCGATTGCTGGTGGGTCTTGCCGAGATCACCATATTCGATGAAGTCTTCGCCCGTGAGGTCGCCGTCGCGAGCCGCCTCCGCGAGCGCGGCGCTGCGGTTGCCGAATTTCACCTGACCGTCGCTGAAGGCCGCATCGTCCGAATTGACGCCGAGCTTCTGCGCAACGGCCTCGCGCAGCTTGACGCAGGCGGCGTAGACCCCGGCTGTGGAGTTGTTGGCGCCCCACTGGCCGCCCGATCCGGCGGAGGCCGGAAAATCGGAATCCCCGAGCTTGACGGTCACTTTATCGAGGTCGACTCCCATCATCTCCGCGGCGGTCTGTGCGATGATCGTATAGGAACCGGTGCCGATGTCGGTCATGTCGGTTTCGACCGTCACCATGCCGTTTCGATCGAGCCGCACGCGGGCCGCCGACTTGGTGAGCAGATTGTTGCGGAAGCCTGCCGCCACGCCCATGCCCACCATCCATTTGCCATCCTGCACCGAGCCCGGCGTGGCATTGCGTGCGCTCCAGCCGAAGCGCTCAGCACCCTGCCGTAGGCACTCGACCAATTGCCGGTGCGAGAACCTGCGTCCAGGCTTTTCGGGGTCCTCCTGTGTGTCGTTTAGGATCCGGAACTGGATCGGATCGATTCCGAGCTTCTCCGCCATTTCATCCATGGCGATCTCCAGGGCCATCAGGCCCGGCGCTTCGCCGGGTGCCCGCATCGCGTTGCCTTCGGGCAGGTCGAGCACGGCGAGGCGCATCGCCGTCAGCCGATTGGCTCCGGCATAGAGCAGCCGCGTCTGATCGGTGGCGGTCTCCGGCTTGCCGTCCGGCAGATTGGCGGACGTGCTTTCGTGGGCGATGGCGGTGATCTTGCCGTCCTCGCCGGCCCCGATCCGGATGCGCTGGATGGTCGCCGGCCGGTGCGTCGTGTTGTTGGCGATCAAGGGCCGCGTCAGTGCAACTTTCACCGGCCGGTTCGCGGCGCGGGATGCAATCGCCGCGACCGCCGCATCCGCACGAACGAAGAGCTTGCCGCCGAAGCCGCCACCGATGAACGGTGAGTCGAGACGGACCTTGTCCGGCGCGATCCCCAACGTCTTGGCGAGGTCGCGCTTGCCCCAGGCGATCATCTGGTTCGACGTCCACAGCGTCAGCTTGTCGCCGCTCCAGGAGGCGATCGAGGCATGCGGCTCCATCGCGGCATGACTCTCGTCGGGCGTGGTGTAGGTCTGGTCCAGCTTGACGGCGGCGCTGTCGAACGCCCCCTCGAAGTCACCGAGGCGATGCTCCGGTCCCGCGCCGCTGCCCTCTCCGCTGTCGCCGCCCACCTGGGGTGCGTTCGGGGCATCTGCGGCGAGATCGAACCGCCCAGCCGTCCGCGCATACTCGACGCGGATCAGGGCTGTCGCCGCACGGGCCTGCTCGAACGTCTCGGCAACGACGACTGCGATCGCCTGATGGTAGTGCTCCACTTCGGCGCCGCCGAACAGATGGGCGATGTTCATGGCGCCTTTCTCCAGACGCGGTAGGTCCAGCGTGGTGACGACGGCGACGACGCCGGGCGCCGCTTTCGCGGCGGACGCATCTATTGCCTGGATGTGCCCCTTAGCGATCGCGCTGCCGAGGACGTAGCCATAGGCCTGGTTGGCAACGACGTCGTGGCGCTCATAGGCATAGGGCGCCGTGCCGGTGGTCTTGAACCGCCCATCGATGCGGTCGGTGGCTCGGCCCACGATCTTGAGCTGGTCGATCGGATTGGTGGTGGCGGGCGTATCGAACTTCATGGCTCAGCCTTTCGCTTCGTCGAGCACGGCCGCGAGCGTGCGTTCGACCAGCGCGAGCTTGAATGCATTGTCGGGTTGCGGTTTCGCGCCGGCAAGTAGATCGGAGGCCATCACCCTGGGGCCGCGCGGCTGGGCCGCCTCGGCGGCTTCGACCCGCCACGGCTTGTGGGCGACGCCGCCGACCGCCACGCGTCCGCTGCCGTCGCGCTGCACGACGGCGGCAACGGACACCAAAGCGAAGGCATAGGAAGCGCGGTCACGCACCTTGCGATAGATATGCTTGCCGACCTCCGGTTTCGGCAGCGTTACGGCGGTGACCAGTTCGCCGGCTTCGAGCACGGTGTCGATATGCGGCGTGTCGCCGGGCAGCCGATGAAAGTCGGCGATCGGGATACCGCGGGTCGTGCCGTCCGCACGCATGGTTTCCACCGTAGCGTCCAGGACGCGCATTGCGACTGCCATGTCGCTGGGATTGGTCGCGATGCAGGCATCGCTCGACCCGATCACCGCCAGCGAACGGGTCACGCCTCCGATCGCCGAGCAGCCGCTGCCGGGAATGCGCTTGTTGCAGGGCAGATTGGTGTCATAGAAATACGGGCATCGCGTCCGCTGCAGCAGGTTGCCGGCGGTAGTCGCCTTGTTGCGCAATTGGCCGGTCGCACCGGCGAGCAGAGCGCGCGAGAGCACGCCGTAATCACGGCGGACCCGGGGATCCGCTGCCAGCGCGGTGTTTCGCACCAGCGCGCCGACTCGCAACCCTCCATTGGAGGTCGTTTCGATCTTGTCGAAGCCGAGGTCGTTGACGTCGATCAGATGGGTCGGCGCCTCGATTTCAAGCTTCATCAGGTCGAGCAGGTTGGTGCCGCCGGCGATGAATTTTGCGCCGGGACGGCGGGCGGCGGACGCCGCCGCCGCCGCGGGTGATTCAGCTTTTTCGTAGGTAAAGGATTTCATGCCGCGCTCCCTGCGACTTCCGCGATCGCGTCGATGATGTTGGAATAGGCGCCGCAGCGGCAGATGTTGCCGCTCATGCGCTCGCGCAGCTCGGCGGAGGTCAGTTCGGGAGCAGCGGTGAGATCACCACTGACATGGCTCGGGATGCCGGCCTTTAGCTCATCCAGGACGGCCACGGCGGAGCAGATCTGGCCGGGCGTGCAGTAACCGCACTGGTAACCGTCATGCTTGATGAAAGCAGCCTGCATCGGATGAAGGTCGTCCGGCGTGCCGAGACCCTCGATCGTGGTGACACTGGCGCCTTCATGCATTACCGCCAGGGTCAGGCACGAAACGATCCGCTGGCCGTCGACGATCACGGTGCAGGCGCCGCACTGGCCATGATCGCAGCCTTTCTTGCTGCCGGTCAGGTGCAGGTGTTCACGCAACGCATCGAGCAGCGTGGTGCGAGTATCCAGTTCCAGACCGCGGGTCGCGCCGTTAACACGGAAAGACACTTTTGAAGATACGGGCGCCGCGCCGGAGCGGGCTAAATCCGGCGTTTGCGCTCCGGCCGAGCCGGGAACAGCCGCCGATGCGACCGATGCGCCGGCCACGATCATGAGATTTCGGCGCGATATCGGAAGATGACCTGACTTATCCATAGGTAGCACCTCTGCATGTCGAATGCCGCAATGCTGCCGGCACGGCAATCAACCGCAATGATAACGTATGGTTCAATCTGAATTAGGCGCCTCGGAAGCTGGTATCATGCGCCTCGGAAGCAAGAAACGATTGGGTTCCCAGCCCCGGCACACCTAATGAGGATGCGCGACAGGAGGATTTGGCGGGCTACTGACGAATTACTTCAGAAGTGCTGGAATACGCGCACACTGACCTAAGTGGCCAGCCGGTCCTTATCGATCTTGATCGTCACGACGACGCCCTCCGGAAGCCACTGCCGATCGATCGAGCCCCCGAGTTGCGCTGTCATGCTCCGGGCAACCAGCCTGCTCCCGAACCCGCCCGTGCCTTCCGGGACGGAGACCGGCGGGCCGCCACGTTCGGTCCAGACGATGACGATGTCGCTATCAGGCAGTGCGCACGACACATCGAGAGTGCCGGACGGTGAAGATAAGGCGCCGTACTTCAGCGAATTTGTGGCCAGTTCGTGGACGACCATCGCGAGGGTCGTGGCCGAACCCTCTCCCACTCCCATGCGAGGGACGGACACCCGGATGCGACCGCTAAACGCGCCAAGGTCGTCGTAAGGCGCCAACAAAACCGTGAGCAGATCGCCTAGCAGCGCCGCCTTGCCCTCATGCCCGGGAATGGGTCTAATGAGGTCATGTGCGCGCCCTAGTGCGGTCAGCCGCTGCGTCAATTCCCTGGCCATATCGACGGTCGATGTTGTTGAACGGGACGTGATAGCCGTGAGTCCGGATGCGATAGCCAACAGGTTTTTGACTCGGTGGCTCATTTCACCGGCGAGCAATTCGTGACCTTCTTCAGCCTGCTTCCGTCCGGTGACGTCTATGAAGATTCCCGACATGATTCGATATCGGATGCCCGCATCGTCGCCCTGCCCGCGCGCCGAAACCCACCTAATTTCATCTTTGACGATGATCCGGAAGTCGATCTCATAGGGACCGACAATGCCGCGGGTTGCCGCGAAAGCCGCTCTGACACGATCACGGTCGGCTGGATGGATGTGAGCGGACAAATCCTCGAACGTCACGCTGCTGCTTCGAGCGACGCCCCACAGGTCGAAAGCCTGATCGTCCATCGTCAGATCGTCCGTATCGACGTTCCACGTCCAGAGTGTTACGCCAGCGGCCGTGATCGCGCGTCGCAACTGCTCGAAATCCAGAATGTGACTCTTTGGTTCGTTCGGAGGCACGAGTTTCCTACTCTTCCAATCAGCTTAAGCTACTGCGACGGTTGGCGCTCATCCCTAATCCGAACACCTTAATAGCCTCAGGTCGGAAAGCCGACATATTAGACCTTCAGCTTTTATTGCGATGGTTCTACGAGCAGAGTTCCGATTTACATCGCTAACGCGGTTCCGCAGGTATAGCGTTCCGCTATCAGCATCTGACATATTTGCTATCCAAACGGCTCGGCCTACAGGCCAGCCGCCCGCTTTTTTGCGCCACCTTTTGACGACGGGTATATTTGCGCGAGCTCAAACTTTTTCCATCCTATTCAGCAATCGAACTTAGCGCTGCAACCAGTATCTCGGGCTTGACCGGCTTCGGTAAAAGCACCTCATCCTGAAATCCAGACGGAAGACGATCTCTGGAGATTGCCGACAGGAAAAGGAAAGGCGTGCCTCGGGAGCGCAATGCAAACGCGACGGCTTCCGTTGTCTCGTCACGCAGGTTAACGTCAAGCACGGCGGCGTCGCACCCCTCCTCGCTGATCAATCTGAGTGCCTTTGCGACCGAGGGCACCGGCCCGACGATTTGGAAACCGGCCACCATAAGCTGATCTGCAATATCAATCGCAATAATTGCTTCGTCCTCCACTACCAAAATGCGCACGGTCATTCTGAGAAGCCGTATCTTAAAAGAGTGATCATGCCTGCAAGGCCTCCAAGACATTCTTCAAAGGGCAGGAAAATCTCCAAATCAGGCCAGTTGAACGATAGTCCAGGCCGGTCTCGCCATCGAGACCCATTTCCACCATTTTTGTGACGACCGTCGTTCCAAACCCTCGATGGGTGGGAGCGAAAATAGGTGGTCCGCCGATCTCAGTCCAACTAATTGAAAAAACCGGCTCGGCGGCGGTGTTATCGGCCTCCCAAGCGATATCAATTCGGCCTTTCCCGCATGACAGTGCTCCATACTTGACCGTGTTGGTAGACAACTCGTGGATGACCATTCCGATGCACTGCGCCGCAGCGGACGACAAATGCAGGGGGGGCCCGCCGAACAGAATTCGCTTCCCAACGAGGTCGCCGAAATGAGCGAGCTGCCCACGAACAAGGCCCGAGATATCGATGCTTCTCCACTGACTCTTGACGAGAAGGTCATGACTTACGGCAAGCGCCTGCACACGGCTCGAAAACTTTACCAGGAACTCCTGCGGGCTGTTGGCCGCCGTCTGCTGAGCAATCGCCGTGACGACGCTAAGTAGGTTTTTGGAGCGATGATTGACCTCGGCCATCAACAGGCGGACTTGCTCCTCGGCTCGCTTGTGGGCTTCGGTTCGGTCGAGAACCCGTTGCTCCAGCGTGTCGTTGAGTTCGCTCAGTCGCATTTGTACCAGACGGCGTTCCGCCACTTCGGCAGATAGCGCACGGTTGGCTTCCTCGAGCTGGCGCTGCTTCACGAACAACTCAACAAGAACGGACACTTTGGATCGGAGAATCGCTGGGTTGATCGGCTTCAACAGGTAATCGACTGCACCGCTGTCGTAGCCTTCGACGACGTGCTGATCCTCGTTGTAATACGCCGTGAGAAAGATGATCGGCACCTCGGACGTCTTCTTGCGCTGCTTGATCATCTGGGCGAGTTCGAAGCCAGTGATACCGGGCATCTGGACATCCAGGATAAGGACGGCGAAATCGTACTTGAGCAGCGCCAAAAGCGCCGCATCGGCCGACTCGGCGCGGATCACCTGATACCGAGGCGAGTCCAGTACGGTTTCGAGCACCGTAAGATTCTTCGGCTCGTCATCGACGATGAGGATGTTAGCTATGCTGCTCATGCCGTCCGCCGACGCAGCGTCGACGCCGGATTGTTGTGCCTGAGCTCCATCGGGCTGACCCGTCAGAGGTTTCATCTTAGCCGCCTTCGCGACTTGGCGAGCCTGCATGACAGGCGGGGCCTTCGATGGAAGGCTGTAACTCGACGGGATTCCACCGGTGCTTTTTTCATCGGTAGAGCCATACTTTCATGAGCGAAAGAAGCTGGTCGGTGTTGACGGGCTTTGAGATGTAATCGCTCGCCCCCGCCTCCAGGCATTTCTCTCGGTCTCCCTTCATGGCCTTAGCCGTAAGTGCCAGAATCGGAAGAGTCTTAAATTTCGGAACGGTTCGTATCCTGCGAATGGTCTCGTATCCGTCCATTTCCGGCATCATGATATCCATCAGCACCAGGCTGATGTCCGGGGTATTTTCGATCAGCTCGATCGCATCCTTGCCCTTCGTCGTACTGATGACATCGACCTCATGGTTCTCCAGCAACGAGGTGAGCGCGAAGATGTTGCGGGCGTCGTCGTCGACCACTAGCACCTTGCGGTTTCGAAGGATTTCCTTCGAGCCGTGCAACCGTTCGATCATGGCTTGCTTGTGGGATGGCAAATCGGTGACGACACGGTGCAGGAACAGCGCGGTCTCGTCCAGCAGCCGCTCGGGCGACTGGACATCTTTGAGCACGATGCTCTTGGCCATCGACTTGAGTTTCAACTGCTCCTGCAGGCTCAGATCCTTGCCCGTGAACACGACCACCGGGATGCTGGCAACGGAACGCTCCGCATGCAGGCGTTCGAGAAGCTCGAAGCCGGTCATATCGGGCAGCCGCAGATCGAGCACGATGCAGTCGAATAGGCTACGCTGCAGTGCTGCCAGCGCTTCGGCTCCACTCCCGACCGGCACCAGTTCGATATCGTCATGGTTCAGCAATTCCACGATCGACCTGCGCTCGATGTCGTTGTCTTCAACAATCAGCAGTCGCTTCGTGCGCGGCAAGGTAAACTCCCTCAGCCGGTCGAATGCAGTCTCTAGGCCGTCGGTGGTCGGCTCTTTCACGAGGTATGAGAACGCACCATGCGACAGGCCGTGATGGCGCTCCTCTTCAAGCGTAACGATCTGGACAGGAATGTGACGCGTTAAGGGATCGAGCTTGAGCTGGTTGAGTACAGTCCAGCCGAGCATGTCGGGCAGGAAGATATCGAGCGAGATAGCGGTTGGTTTGTATTGGCGGGCAAGCGGAACAGCCGCCGCCCCGCGGGTCGTGATAATGCCCTTGAAGCCCTTGTCCTGCGCCAGGCCGAGCAATATTCGGGCGTAATGCACATCATCCTCAACGATCAGAAGGACGGGATCGCCTTCCTCGATAAAGTCACGGTCGTCCTCGATGGGCTCCTCGCGCGTCAGCGGCAGTACCATGAGCTCGCGGGCAACGGGCGGCCGCCCGGAGGATCCTTCCGAACCCGCGATCTGCGCGCTCTCGCGCCCCGGAAATTTCGCCGGAAGGAACAGCGTGAACGTACTCCCTTTGCCGGCGTCGCTGGACAGCTTGATCTCGCCCCCCAGCAGCGCTGCGAGTTCGCGACTGATAGCCAAGCCAAGACCGGTTCCGCCGTATCGCCGTGATGTTCCGGCGTCGGCCTGCTGGAAGGCCTCGAAGATCAGGCGCTGTTTTTCGGGCGCAATACCAATGCCGGTGTCTTCGACGGCGAATGTGATCACCTGCCCTGCCTTGGTCAGCACGGCATGATTGGCGCTCCAGCCCTGCGTCGCCGTTCCGACCCTGACGTGGACATGGCCGCGAGCCGTGAATTTTACCGCGTTCGAAAGAAGGTTCTTCAAGATTTGCTGCAGGCGCTTGTCGTCGCTCTCCATAAACCGCGGCAGGTCGGCCGCAAAGCGGACGTCGAGCGGAAGGCTTTTTGCTTCGGCCACATGCCGGAAATTGCGTTCGATATTTTCCCGCAGCCGATCGAAGGGAATTTCCTCCACCTCGACGGTGACCGTGCCGGACTCGATCTTGGAAAG
>NZ_JAQGJD010000145.1 GCF_028290785.1 Tardiphaga sp.
GTTTGAACGACGGCAGATCGTCGGCGCGCGGCATCGCGTAATCCATGAAGGATGCCGTGATGAGCTGGCCGTTCTCGTCATAGTAAGCGCCTTCGAGCAGCGCCTGGCCGATGCCCTGCGCGAGCCCGCCATGGACCTGGCCTTCGACGATCATCGGGTTGATCAACCGCCCGAAATCGTCGGCCGCGACAAAGTCAACGAAATGCGTCTTGCCGGTGCCGGCATCGACCTCGATCTCGCAGATATAGGCGCCGGCCGGGAAGGTGAAGTTGGTGGGGTCGTAGAACGCGCCTTCTTTCAGGCCGGGCTCCATGCCGTCCGGCAGGTTGTGCGCGGTATAGGCCGCCAGCGCCACCATCGGCAACGCGATCGACTTGTCGGTGCCGGTCACCTTGAACAGGCCGTCCTCGATGACGATGTCTTCCTCCGAGGCTTCGAGCTGATGCGCAGCGATCTTCTTCGCCTTGGCCTCGATCTTCTCCATCGCCTTGAAGATCGCGGACATGCCTACCGCCGCCGAGCGCGAGCCGTACGTGCCCATGCCGAACTGCACCTTGTCGGTGTCGCCGTGAACGATCTGCACCTGATCGACGGAAATGCCGAGCCGTCCGGCGACGAGTTGCGCGAAGGTCGTCTCGTGGCCCTGGCCGTGGCTGTGCGATCCGGTCAGCACTTCGATGGTGCCGACGGGATTGACGCGCACCTCGGCGGATTCCCACAGGCCGACGCCGGCGCCCAGGCTGCCGACGGCCTTCGACGGCGCGATGCCGCAGGCCTCAATGTAGCAGGAGAGGCCGATGCCGCGCAGTTTGCCCTCTGCCTTGGCTTTCGCCTTGCGAGCGGGGAAGCCGGCATAGTCGATCGCCTTCATCGCCGAATCCAGCGAGGCGCCGAAATCGCCGACGTCGTAGGCCATGATCACCGGCGTCTGGTGTGGAAACTGGGTGATGAAGTTCTGCCGGCGCAATTCGGCCGGATCGACCTTGAGCTGCCGCGCCGCGGTCTCCATCAGGCGTTCGAGCAAGTACGAAGCCTCCGGCCGCCCGGCGCCGCGATAGGCGTCTACCGGCGTGGTGTTGGTGTAGACGCCCATCACCTCGGCGTAGATCGCCGGGATGTTGTACTGGCCCGACAGTAGCGTGGCGTAGAGATAGGTCGGCACCGACGACGAGAACAGCGACATGTAGGCGCCGAAATTGGCGTGGGTCTTGACCCGCAAGGCCAGTATCCTGTTGCCGGCGTCGAACGCCATCTCCGCATGCGAGATATGGTCGCGGCCATGGGCGTCGGTGAGAAAGGCTTCGGAACGGTCGCCGGTCCATTTCACCGGGCGACGTACTTTCTTCGAGGCCCACAGCGCCACCATCTCTTCCGGATAGATGAAGATCTTCGAGCCGAAGCCGCCGCCGACATCCGGCGCCACCACCCGCAGCTTGTGTTCCTGCGCGATGTTGTAGAATGCCGACAGGACGAGGCGCGCGACGTGCGGATTTTGCGAGGTGGTGTGCAGCGTGAAATGCTCTTCCGCGTCGTCATACTCCGCGATCGCCGCACGCGGTTCCATCGCGTTCGGCACCAGGCGATTGTTGGTGAGGTCGAGCGACACGACATTGGCAGCCTTGGCGAAGGCGTCGTTGACCGCCTTCTCGTCGCCAATTGCCCAGTCGTAGACGACATTGCCGGGTGCTTCAGGGTGCAACTGCGGCGCGCCGGGCGCGATCGCCGCCTTGATGTGGGCGGCGGCCGGCAGCTCCTCGTAGCTGACGATCACGGCTTCCGCCGCGTCGCGCGCCTGGTTCTTGGTTTCGGCGATCACCACGGCGACCGCCTGTCCGGCAAAGCGCACGACTTCCGGCGCCATCGCCGGCCAGGCGCCCATCTTCATCGGCGTGCCATCCTTCGACGACACTGCCCAGCCGCAGATCAGGTTGCCGATCTTGTCATCGACCAGTTGCTGCCCGGTCAGCACATCGACCACCCCCGGCATTTCCTTGGCTGCCGAAGCGTCGATGCTTTTGACTTTCGCATGGGCATGCGGGCTGCGGACGAAATGCGCGTGGGTCAGGCCCAGCACCTTGATGTCGTCGACATAGCGGCCGCGGCCGGTGATGAAACGCCTGTCTTCCTTGCGCACGACGCTCGCGCCGATGCCTTCCACGCCCATGATCGTCTCCCTGCCGAAGTATGTGGTCCGCCGTTTCCATCGAAATCCGGCGGCTTCGTATTCTTATTGAGTCGATAGTGCAGTGCGGCGCCGATCACTCTGCCGCCATTGACACCTTCATGCGCGATGCCGCATCGAGCACCGACTTGACGATGTTGTGATAGCCGGTACAGCGGCAGATATTGCCTTCGAGTTCGTGGCGAACCGTCTCCTCGTCGAGGTCGCCGCCGTGGCGGTTGACGATATCGATCGAGGCCATGATCATGCCAGGCGTACAGTAGCCGCATTGCAGTCCGTGATTGTCGCGGAACGCCGCCTGCATCGGGTGTAGCTGATCGCCCTTGGCGATGCCCTCGATGGTGGTGACGTTGGCGCCGTGGACCTGGCCCACCAGGGTGGTGCAGGACTTCACCGCGCGGCCGTCGATATGCACCACGCAGGCGCCGCACTGGCTGGTATCGCAGCCGACGTGGGTACCGGTGAGGTTGAGATGCTCGCGGAGCAGCTGGACGAGAAGGGTTCTGTCTTCGACATCGGCAGAGACAGCTTTGCCGTTGACCGTCAGTTTGACTGTGGACACGCAGGCCTCCCGGTATTTTTAATTGATCTAATTAGAAGCGCGGCCCGAAAACTTTGCAATGGGGATTTTCTCTATCCTCCCTGAGGAGAGTAAGTAATGCGCACCCCGCCTGCAGATTTGTGGCTTTATGCAGCTCTCGCTTGATGCTCTATTCGCGCTGCAACAAGTGCGGCAAGCGGCCGTACCAAAACAATAATTCCACGACGGGGAGTTTGGGTTCGTGATCGACAAGCAAGTGAAAACTCTGGCCGATGCCGTGGCCGGGGTGAAGGACGGCGCGACCGTGCTGGTGGCCGGCTTCGGCGCGGTCGGGGTGGCCGACGACCTGCTCGAGGCGTTGCACGAACAGGGTGCGCGCGATCTGGTCATCGTCGCCAACAATGCCGGCAATGGCGATCACGGCCTGGCCCGTTTGCTCAATTCCGGCCGCGTCCGCAAGGTGATCTGCTCCTATCCGCGGTCCGGTGACTACAGCGCCTTCCTGAACGCCTACCGCGCCAAAACGCTTGAGCTGGAACTCGTACCGCAGGGCACCATCAGCGAACGCATGCGCTGCCATGCCGCGGGGCTCGGCGGATTCTTCTCGCCGGTGTCGGCTGGAACAAAACTGGCCGATGGCAAGGAAACCCGCGAGATCGACGGCCGGCTGCACGTGTTCGAGAAGCCGCTGAAGGGCGACATAGCGCTGCTGCGTGCCGACAAGGCGGATCGATGGGGCAACCTGACCTATATCAAGTCGGCGCGGAATTTTAATCCGGTGATGGCGATGGCCGCGGATCTCAGCGTGGTCCAGGTCAACGAAATGGTCGAGCTCGGCAGCCTCGATCCCGAAGCTGTGGTCACCCCGAGCATCTTTGTCGATCGCGTCGTTGTTGTAGGAGCCAACCCATGAAGCCGCTGACCCGTGAACAGATGGCCTGGCGCGCCGCGCAGGATCTGCCCGAAGGCGCGTTCGTCAATCTCGGCATCGGCATCCCGACCTTGGCCGCGAGCTACGTGCCGGCTGATCGCGAAGTCATCTTCCACAGCGAGAACGGCATTTTGGGACTCGGTGCCAAGCCCGAGCCGGGCATGGAAGACGAGAACCTGATCGACGCCGGCAAGAACTACACCACGCTGATCACCGGCGGGGTGTTCGTGCATCACGCCGACGCCTTCCTGATGATCCGCGGCGGCCATCTCGACGTCAGCCTGCTCGGCGCGTTTGAAGTGTCGGAGGCCGGCGATCTCGCCAACTGGACCACCGAAGACCCGGCCTTCCCGCCCGGTGTCGGCGGCGCCATGGACCTCGCGGTCGGTGCGAAGGAAATTCGCGTCATCATGGACCACACCGACAAGAAGGGGAATCCGCGCATTCTCAGGCATTGCTCGCTGCCGCTCACGGCCGCCGGCTGCGTCAAACGCATCTATACCAACCTGGCGGTGATCGACGTCACGCCGCACGGGCTGTTCGTGGTGGAGATGGTGGACGGCATGACGCTGGAAAAGCTGCAGGCCATCACCGAGCCGGAATTGCAACTCGCCAACAGCTGGCAGGCGCTGGCGCCGCCCGCGGCGATAGCGGCGTAAGATAAGCGGGCAAAGGCGCTTTTGCGCCGTTCCAGCGCGGGAAAGCAGGGCGTGGCACGCTTCACTTCGCCCACCGCAGCCAACCCTGGGAGCGTGTTGCAACCTCCGGATGCTCCGGTGCACGTTTACTCCGCCTTAGCCATTGCGTCGTAGCGTGAAGCGTCGGGGTCTGGGCGCGAGCGTTCGGGCACCCGATGTCATGGGAGCGAACGGGAGCCTGACGTGGGATTGAAGACGCTTGTGCGGCTGCGGCCGGTTTCGAAATTTCCGGCCCTGCGATTTCGCGCAAAAGTGACGCTCGGCTTCGCCGCCGTGCTCGCCATCTCCGCGCTCAGCATGGGCCTGGCCTATGTCGGCTTCGAGCGCGTCTCCTCTGGCGTGGTGTCGTATCGCACCAGCGTTGCGGAATCCGGCCTCGCCCGCAACATCGATCGCGAACTGACGGCCTATCAGGCCCTGACGCGCTACTATGTCGTCACCGGCAAGGAAGACGACGCCAAGGCGGCGCTTGCCGCGCAAGCGAGCCTGAAGGAAACCATCGATCAATCGATGAGGGCGACGACGGATTCGGCGCGGCTCGACAAGATTACCAAGCTCGGCCGCGAGTTCACGATCTTCGCCAAGATTTTCGCCGATATCCTCAAGGTCAAGGGCGACAACGAACTGATCGCCTCCAACCAGATTTCCCGCACCAGCCTGATGTTGCGCACCAAGCTCGATGACCTCGGCGACACCGCTACCATGGCAGGGCTGTCTTCGATTCAGGACCAGGTGAAGGATATCACCACGCAGTTCATCACCGCCTCCTCGCTGATGAACACCTTCATCGGCAAGGCGGACGAGAAGACCGCGAGTTCGGCCTTCGCACGCGCCAAGTTCCTGGAAAACTCGTTTGCCACGATCTATGCGAACAATGAGAGCATCAACCAGAAGGTCAGACAGATCCTCGAAGAAGTGAAGGCCTATCGTCTGGCTTTCGCCAAATACGTCGATAACACCAAGGCAATCGACGAACTGTTCAAGGAGATGTCCGAAACCGCGGCGGCGATTACCAAGCTGTCGTCCGCCATGAAGGCCGATCTGCTGTCGGACCAGCAGCGGCTCGAAAACGAATCCGATGCGACGATCCACGCGACGGAACGCCAGGTGGCGATCCTTGGCCTCGGCGGGTTCGTGATTGGCGCGCTGTTGGCCGCGTTGCTCGGCCGCAGCATTTCGAAGCCGATGACGGCGATGTGTGGGGCGATGCGCAAGCTGGCCGCCGGCGATTTCGAGATCGTGCTGCCGGGGCTCGGCCGCCGCGATGAACTCGGCGAGATGGCTGCTGCCGTGGAAGAGTTCAAGGTCGAGGCGATCGCCAAGGCCGAGCGCGATGCCGCCGCCCATGACGAGCAGAATCGCGCCGCCGGCACCGCGCGCCGCGCCGAGCTGATCCGTTTCGCCGACGATTTCGAATCCGCGGTCGGCGCCATCGTCGCCAACGTCTCGGACTCGGCCGGGCAACTGGAGACGGCCGCGGGCACGCTGACCCGCACCGCCGAGACCACCGAAGGCCTGTCCGGCCGCGTCGCCGGCGCGTCGGAAGAAGCCTCGTCCAACATGCAGTCGGTGGCCACCGCCACCGAGGAGCTTTCGCTGTCGGTCGGCGAGATCGGCCGCCAGGTGCAGGCCTCGAGCCGGATCGCCGACAGCGCGGTCAAGCAGGCCGAGCAGACCGACGAGCGGATCAGCGAACTGTCACGCGCGGCGCAACGGATCGGCGACGTGGTCGATCTGATCACGGCAATCGCCAGTCAGACCAACCTGCTGGCGCTCAACGCCACCATCGAGGCGGCACGCGCCGGCGATGCCGGCCGCGGCTTCGCCGTGGTTGCCTCCGAAGTAAAGTCGCTGGCCAGCCAGACGGCGAAGGCGACCGACGAGATCTCCGCGCAGATCGCCGGCATGCAGAGCGCCACTCAGGAGTCGGTGACGGCGATCAAGCAGATCGGCAGCACCATCGCGGAGATTTCCGGCATCGCCTCGGAGATCGCCAGCGCCGTCGAGCAGCAGGGCGCGGCGACCAGGGAGATCGCGCAGAACGTTCAGCGCGTGGCGCATGGCACCCAGGAAGTGGCCAGCAACATCACTGCGGTGAATCGCGGCGCCACCGAAACGGGCGCGGCCTCGGAACAGGTGCTGCATTCGGCTCAGACGCTGTCGAGCGAGAGCACCCGTCTGCGCGCCGAGCTGGATCGCTTCATGGCGAATATCCGCGCGGCGTGACGCGATCGTTCCCCGGACGCGATGCAACCTTGCGATGCGCAGCATCGCTCGGAAGTATTGCTTCGCAGAGCCGGAGCCTCGGTTTTTGTGCTGGTAAGTAACTGCGAAGAGGAAACCGGGATCCCGGATCTGCGGAGCGGCACAAGAGTGCCGCACCGCGTCCGGGAAACGATGACCTACTTTTTGCCGTCCGCCGTATAGGCACGCCAGCCGCCGAAATGCGAGATATCGCGGGCGCCTTCGATTGCTGCGGCTTCCACCAGAAAGCCCTTCACGTTTGAGCCGTCGGCGAGTTGCAGCGTGCCGATCGACAGCGGCGAGGGAATCGCGGCGACGAATTTTCCGAACGCGGCGGCAGACAGCGCCCACACTTCCACGGCGATCGACGCGCCCGATCCGGCTTCGACGCGGAGCAGGCCCGGCTTCGCCGGCGTGGTGCCGTTCAGCGCGTAGAACTTGTAGTCCGGCGCCGTCGTGGTGGCCTTCAGCAGCCGCCCGTTCAGGGCCTGCAATTCGCCGTTCAGCGCCATGCCCGACAGATGCGCGCCGACCACGGCGATGGCGATCTCGTCGCCATGCGTTATCGCGGGCAATGCCGCCAGCGCCGGCTGCGGCAGTTTCTGGCTGCCCATAGTGAGCCTGGTGTCGGCGTGGAACGCGCGGCCGATACTGGCGAGTTGCGCGTCGTGGCCGGCCGGCGCCAGCAGCGTAATGCCGAACGGAATGCCGTCGGTGCGCATGGCCGCCGGCAATGCCAGGCCGCAGAGGTCGAGCAGATTGACGAAGTTGGTGTAGGTGCCCAGTCGGCTGTTGAGCTCGATGGGATTGGCCAGCACCTGCGCCGTGGTGTAGGCCGTCGGCGCGGTCGGCAGCACCAGCGCGTCGATGTTGGCGAACGCCGTCTCGGCGGTGCGCTTGAGGCCCTGCAATTTGTAGAGCGCGGCAAAAGTGTCGGTGGCGCTCAGCCGCGCGCCGGCGATGGTGATCTCGCGGGTCACCGGATGGATGGCATTCGGCGCCGAGGCCAGCAAGTCGCGGATCACCAGCAGCCGTTCCGCCACCCACGGCCCGTCATAGAGCAGCCGCGCGGTCTCGTAGAACGGCTCGAGGTCGAATTCCACCAGCGTCGCGCCGAGCGACGTCCAGCGTTTCAGCGCGTCGGCATAGGCTTTCTCGGAAACCGTATCGCCGAAGAAGATCAACTGGCCGTTGCGCGGCACGCCGAGCCGCAGGCCTTTCGGGAATTCCGTCAGTGCTTGCAGCGGCTGCTTCTTCGAATAGGGATCGTGCGCGTCGTAGCCGGCCATCGCATCAAGGGCCGCCATCGCATCATCGACCGTGAGCGTGAAGATCGACACGCAGTCCAGCGTCCGGCACGCCGGCACCACGCCGGCGGTCGGGATCAGGCCGAGGCTGGGCTTGAGGCCGACAACGTTGTTGAGCATCGCCGGCACCCGGCCGGAGCCGGCGGTGTCGGTGCCCAGCGACAGCGGCACCAGGCCGGCGGAGACGGCGACCGCCGAGCCCGAACTTGAGCCGCCCGGAATCAGGTCGTCGCGGATCGCATTCTTCGGAATGCCGTAGGGCGAGCGGACGCCGACCAGACCCGTCGCAAACTGGTCGAGGTTGGTCTTGCCGATGATGATGGCGCCGGCGGCGCGCAATCGCGCCACGGCACTGGCATCGCGGCTCGGCGTATAGGCAAAGGCCGGGCAGGCGGCGGTGGTCGGCAGGCCGGCGACGTCGATATTGTCTTTCACCGCGACGGGCACGCCATACAGCGGCAGCGTCGCGGCATCTCTCGCGCCGAGCGCCTCGGCCTCCGCAATCGCCTCGGCCTCCTTGCGCAAGGTGATGAAGATCGCGGGATCGCCGTGATCGCGGATGCGTTGAAAACTCCGCGCCACGGTCTGGGCGGGCGTGATGGTGCCGGCGCGATGCGCGGCGACGATCGCAGCAATGGTTTCGGTCACGAGGCGAACCTGCTGCGGATGGCGCGAGCGCGCCATCCGCGAAGGGAGAAGGCTTTATTCAGCAGGCACGGCAAGAGGCGGCTCCGATTGAGATACTGAAAGACTGGTGGCGCCGAACTTCTCCGCTGCGAAAAGCCCGGCTGCCACGATAGCATAGGCCAGGGCGACGCCTGGCGTCACCCCCCATCCGCCACCGATGCCGATCGCCTCGCCATGCATGAAGCCGAAATAGGTCATGACCGCGCCGGCCAGCGCGAAGGCCGAGGCGTTGACGAACTTGCGCTCGATGACGAACACCGCGATGGCGCCGAGCACCAAGCCGGTCAGGATCGAGCCGCCGCCCATCACTTCGAGACCGTGGAACAGCACGCCGTTCTGCCCCATCTTGGCGATGAATTCCGGCGCGTGCTGCGCGCCGAAGTTCATGCCGGCGGCGCCGAGCGCGCCGGATAACAGCACCGTGGCCCAGGCCGCCAGATGCGGCGTCAGCGACAGCGCGATGGCCGGCGCGTGCTCGCGGGGCGTGGTCTCGAAGGCCTGCGCGCAGATCAGCATGCCGATATAGAGCAGGATCGGCGAGATCGCGACCACGGGGACGATGGCCAGCATCAAGGAGATGACACCAAACCACGACAGCACCACGACCATGATGCCGGTTGCCGCCGAGTAACCGATCCGGCCGCCCATCGCCTTCCAGCCGGGATGGCCGATATAGACGGCGTTGATGAACGGGTTGCCCATCAGGCAGCCGATCAGCGAGACGACGCCGTCGGCGGTCAGTACGCGGGTGGTCGGGTACTCGTCGCCGGCCGCTTCCGCGCTTTCGACGTTGTCCATCGCTTCGACCAGGTCGTAGATGCCGTACGGAATCGCGGTCACCAGGATGACGCCGAGGAACTGGAAGCCGGAGAACACGTGATCGATCGCCGGGATAGGCACCGAGAAGCCGAAGTTGGTGAAGGCCGCCTTGACGCCGGCAACGCTGACGCCGCCGATTCCAACGCCGAACAAGTTCGAGCCCCAGGCGATCACCATGCCGACGCCGATCGCCACCAGCCCGGCCGGAATTCCCTTGGGATAGCGATAGCCGCCGAACCAGCTCAGCATGATGATGGCGAAGCAGGTCAGGCCGATCACCGGCGTCATGAACATTTCCAGCGCCGGGCGCATTGCGATGAAGGCGATGGAGACGCCGGCCAGCGTGCCGAGCAACGCGGCGCGCGGCGTCACCTTGCGGATCCACGGCGCGACGAAGCCGCCGATCATGAGAATAAAACTCTGGAAAAACACCCAGACCAGGCCGGCTTCCCAGCCCTTGATGGGATCACCGGTGGTAATGGTGATCGGCAGCATGATCACGAAGGTGACGATGAACATGTGCGGCACGCTGATGCCCGAAGGCAGCGCGCAGACGTCGTTACGGCCGGTCTTCTGCGCGAGCTTGTAGGCGAGATATGCGTAGTAGAAGGTCGATAGGCACATCATCAGGCCGAGCGCCGGCAGGATGCGGCCGAACACGATATTGTC
This sequence comes from Tardiphaga sp., assembly GCF_028290785.1. Lineage (GTDB taxonomy): Bacteria > Pseudomonadota > Alphaproteobacteria > Rhizobiales > Xanthobacteraceae > Tardiphaga. Next base: position 10,079 of record NZ_JAQGJD010000145.1, read on the forward strand.
CGGCATCTTCAGTACGAAGCGCAGCAGGCCGGTGAGCACCAGCATGTTGACGAGGATGTTGGTGCCGAATCCGAAAAAGGCATTCCAGTCGCCCGGTGTCCAGAGCAGAGGCTTGAACTCTGATTTGCCGGCAGTCCCCGTGGTCGTGCTCATCGCGATGCTCCTGCTGCGAGTTTGTTGGAAGTCTCCGGTGGATTTTTGAGAAGTGTCATGGCTTCAAGAATCGCGGCGGCGTCGGCGACCCAGCCGAAGATGCCGCCCTGGGCCTTGATCATCTTCAGGCCCATCTCGTGGAATTCGGGAAAGTAGGAGGCGCAGCCGTCCGAGATCACGATGCAGCGATAGCCGCGGTCGTTGGCCTCTCGCACGGTGGTGTTGACGCAGACTTCGGTGGTGACGCCGCATACCAGGAGCGTGTCGATCTCGCGCGCCTTGAGGTCGGCGCCGAGCGTGGTGGCGTAGAACGCGCCCTTGCCGGGCTTGTCGATCACGATCTCACCCTCGACGGGATACAGAGCGGGGATGATGTCGTGGCCGGCCTCGCCGCGAATCAGGATGCGGCCCATCGGTCCGGGATCGCCGATCCGCAACGACGGCGCGCCGCGTTCGACCTTGGCGGGCGGCGCATCCGAGAGATCGGGCAGGTGGCCTTCGCGGGTATGCACCACCAGCATGCCGGTCTCGCGCGCTGCCTTCAGCAGGGCCGCGATGGGCTGAACGGCGCGGGCGAGTTGCGAGACGTCGTTGCCGAGCGTCTCGCCGAAGCCGCCGGGCTCCATGAAGTCGCGCTGCATGTCGATGATCAGGAGCGCTGTCGTGCTCCAATCGATATCGATCGGGCCTGGCTCAGCGGCTATCGTTGTATGCAGTGAGTCCGCCATTGCCGATTACTCCCCCGAGCTATGGACATCTCGGGGGGTACTGAAGCAAGCAGCGTGCCATTGTGTACAACGCGTCGTACGGTCAAGCATCTCGATATTTTGTTAGTGATATCAATCTCGAATGAGAGGTTATGAGTGCTGCTCAAGTCTTAAGCAGGCGCGACGAAAACGGGTTTTTGCTTAATACGTCATCGGTGCCAGATTAAATGGCGGCGCAGTCGGTTGGCGGATTGGCCTGCCGTCGCGGGTTTGGAACGACGACAATACGGCATGCAGCGGCACCGGTTCCGCCCGCCTTATTTTGGTCTCAAGGCCTGCAAACAGCGCGCGGGTTTCACGCTTTACGATCACGACGCGCGCCTGCGCCGAAAAAGCGCCGGCTAATCCCAGCCGTCGCCTTTAATGCCCGGGTTCGCGTAAACGATGCCGCCATCTACCGCGATGGTGGCGCCGACCACATAGTCTCCGGCGCGCGAGGCGAGGTAGATCGCGGCGCCCGCCATGTCCTCGTCGGTACCGATGCGGCCTGCCGGCACTCGGGATGAGACTTCGTCCGCGTTGTCGCGCGCGGCCTTGTTCATGTCGGACTTGAACGGCCCCGGCGCGATCGCGCTGACCACGACGTGATCCTTGATCAGCCGCACCGCCATCCGCCGCGTCAAATGGATCAGGCCGGATTTGCTGGCGGCGTAGGAATAGGTCTCCATCGGGTTGACGAAGATGCCGTCGATCGAGGCGATGTTGATCACCTTCGCCGGCCTTTCGGCGCTGGCGGCGGCGCGCAGCGCAGGCGCGAGCGCCTTGGTGAGGAAGAACGGCGTCTTGACGTTGAGCGTCATCACCTTGTCCCAGCCGCTCTCCGGGAAGTCGTCGAATTCGGCACCCCACGCCGCGCCGGCGTTGTTGACGAGGATGTCGAGCTTCGGTTCGCGCTTCTTGATTTCGGCCGCGAGCATGTCGATGCCGGCCATGGTGGAGATGTCGATCGGTAGCGCGATGCATTCGCCGGCATATTCAGCGGTCAGTTCCTGTGCGGTGGCTTCGCACGGTCCGGCCTTGCGTGCGGTGATGTAGACCTTTGCGGCGCCCTGGCTGAGAAAGCCCGCCGCGATCATCCGGCCGATGCCGCGCGAGCCGCCGGTCACCAGCGCGACGCGCCCGGCGAGCGAAAACAGATCCTTGAACATGACCCCTCCGGTATTCCTGCCTGGATATTCTTGCTTGGCGAATGGTCTGAACGTGGCCTGAAAGCGAGTCAAGAACCCCCCGCCGTTGCGCTGGATCAAGGCCGGCCGAGCGCAAGGCCGTATGCTCGGCCAGCCGGCTCGCTCCAGCAGGCCGACTTCAACCAACGGGAGAGTTTCATGAGAGCTCATCACATTATGACGCGCAAGGTGATCGTGGTTTCACCAGATGCGTCGATTGGAGAAGCGGCCCGGCTGATGGCCGAGTATCATGTCAGCGGGTTGCCGGTGGTCGATCATTCCGGCGCGTTGGTCGGGATGGTGACGGAGCGCGACTTTCTGCGCCGACAGGAAGTAGGCACGCAGCGCCGGCGGCCGCGCTGGCTGGAATTTCTCCGCGGTCCCGGTTCGCAAGCGCTGGAATACGTCCATGCCGCGGGGCGCAAGGTCGATGAGATCATGACCCGCGACGTCCGCTCCGTCACGGAAGAGACGCCGCTTGCCGATATCGTCGATCTGATGGAGAAGCATCAGATCAAGCGGGTCCCGGTGATTCAGGGTGGCCGGCTGGTCGGTATCGTCAGCCGGCAGAACTTCGTGCAGGCCGTCGCCAATGCATTGCACGACGTGCCTGATCCCACCGCGGCGGACGATCATATCCGCCGGCGCATCATCGCGACCATCGAACAGCAGGATTGGACGCCCGTCGGACTCGGCGTGCTGGTCCGGGACGGGATCGTGGACATCCGCGGCATTATCACCGACGAAAACGTTCGCCAGGCCATCGTGGTCGCGGCCGAGAACGTCGCCGGCGTCAAACAGGTCCGCGATCACATGTGCTGGGTGGATTCGATGTCGGGCGTGTATTTCCTGCCGGACGACGAACTGGACGGTACCGCGAAAGCGGTCTGA
>NZ_JAQGJD010000150.1 GCF_028290785.1 Tardiphaga sp.
AGTCCGTAACTCGTTGAAGTCGTTGCGCGCCCGTCATCGCGACAACGTTCTGGTCCGTCGCAAGGGCCGGGTCTACGTGATCAACAAGGTTCAGCGTCGTTTCAAGGCCCGCCAGGGTTGATCCGCGTCTGATTCCGGTTTGATCGGCCTTCAGGCCGCGCGAATTTTACGACATCACAGCTCTTTGACGCGTTTGCTGCTTTGCAGCGCGTTTTTTCGTGTCTAGACTTGCGGGATGGTGAGATTCCCAGCCGCAAGTTTTGCAATGGTGCTGGCCGCGTTGTTCGCCGCGGCGCCAGTGCATGCACAGGTCAAGGACCCCCAGGTCGCACCGCCGGAGTCCCGGAAGAGCATCCCCGAACCACCCGCTAAATTGCCCAAGGTCGGCGCCGACAAGACGCGCGGGCTGGATTTCCTGTTTGGCGCGCTGAAAGCGGCGCCGGACGACGACAGCGCCAAGCATGTCGAAGCCCGGATCTGGGCGCTGTGGAGCCAGACCACCAGCGACACCACGGCCCTGCTGATGACCCGCGCCAAGACCGCGCTGGACGCCAAACAGGTCGATGTGGCGCTGAAGCTGCTCACGGCAGTGGTGAAGCTGCGGCCCGACTACATCGAAGGCTGGAACCGCCGCGCCACACTATATTACCTGCAGAACGACTACACCCGTTCGCTGGAAGATATCGAGCAGGTACTGGTGCGCGAGCCCCGTCATTTCGGCGCGCTCGCCGGCCTCGGCATGATCATGCAGGAGCTCGGCGACGACAAGCGCGCCTTGGATGCCTTCCGCAAGGCGCTGGCGGTCAATCCGCACCTGGAAAAGCTGCCGGAAATGGTCAAGACCCTGACCGAAAAGGTCGAAGGCCGCGATATCTGAATCGCGGTGTTTGCCGGCATTTGCCGACATATCTGGAACATCGTTATGACCTGAGGCATCGCTGCTGCGTCGCAGCGAAATGCCAAGACATGGTCGTCGCGGAACCAAACTTCCGACACATCAAAACGGCCAAACAGGCGCTTCCAGATACCCCTGAGAAGGAAATCTCTTGGCGCTGAAATCCCTGCCGCTTTTCGCCTTGCTGTGTCTGTTCATGGCCGCGCCGGCTTCGGCTCAGACCGCCGCGAAGCCTGCCGCCGCCAGCACCCAGGCGCTGACGCCGGAGCAGGCCAACCGCGCCCTGGAGACCCTGCAGGACGACGGCAAGCGCAACCAGATGATCGAGACTCTGCGGGCCATCGCGCAGACCACGCCGGCCAAGCCCGAGGCCAAGCCGGCGATCCCTCTCACCGACGACAGCCTGGGCGCGCAACTGTTGCTGTCGCTGTCCGAGCAGGCCAGCGACGCCGGGCGCGAGATCGCAGCCGCGGCGCGGTCTGTAGTGCGTTTCCCGGTGCTGTGGCACTGGCTGCAGCGCACCGCGGAGGATCCCGAGACCTATACGCTGCTGTTCGACATCGCCTGGAAGCTGGCGCTGGTATTTGGCGGCGCGCTGGCGACGGAGTGGCTGGTCGGCCGGCTGTTGCGGCCGCCGCTCGGCGCGCTCGAAGCGCGCATTCCGTTTTCGGCGCGCGCGCCGGCGCGGGTGCTGGAGCAGATCGATCCGCCATCCTCGACGGCCGATTTCACCGAAGTGCCGGACCTGCACCGGCGGCATCGTAGCCTGACCCGCGCCTGGCAGTCGCTGGTGCGGCTGCCGTTCGTGCTCGGGCGTCTCACGCTCGAACTGCTGCCCGTGGTCGCGTTTGCCGGGGTGGTGGCGTTGATTCTCGGCACCGATATCGGCGATGCCGGCATTACCCGGCTGGCCATCCTGGCGATCGTCAACGCCTATGTGCTGGCGCGGGGAATCATATGCCTGACGCGGGCCTTGTTCGGTCCGCTCAGCCTGTTCACCGTGCGCGAGGAGACCGCGGCCTATATCGAGATCTGGACCCGGCGCATCGTCGCCGTCGGCGTCTCCGGCGTCGCCTTCGCCAATGTCGCGTTGCTGCTCGGCCTGTATCGCGGCGGCTATTTGGCGATTATCCGGCTGGCGATGCTGGCGGTGCATCTGTTCGTGGTGGTCGTCATCCTGCAATGCCGCCGCCCGGTCGCCAAGGCGATCCGCGCGCCGCAAGGCGCCACCGGCATCCTCAGCGTGCTGCGCAATCGCTTTGCTGGCATGTGGCATGTGCTCGCCGTCGCGCTGGTGCTGGCGCTGTGGTTCGTCTGGGCGCTCAGCATCCGCAACGGCTATGCGCTGATGCTGCAGTACTTCGTCGGCACCATCGCCGTCGGCCTGCTGACGCGGCTGGCCTCGATGGTCGTGCTGTCGCTGATCGATCGCGGTTTCCGTATCAAGCCGGAAATCCTGCAGCGCTTTCCCGGGCTGGAAACCCGCGCCAACCGCTATCTGCCGCTGTTGCGCCGGGTCGTCGCCACGGTAATCGCCGCGATTGGCTTTGTCGCGCTGCTTGAGGTCTGGGGCGTCAATGCGCTGGTGTGGTTCTACGGCGGGCAGATCGGCGGCCGTGTCGTCTCCGCAGTGGCCACCATCGGGATAGCCGCGCTGATCGCTGCCGCGATCTGGGAAGGCAGCAATGCGCTGATGGATCGGCAGTTGACGATCCTGACGCGGGATTCGCATTTTGCCCGCGCCGCAAGGCTGCGCACGTTCCAGCCGATGCTGCGCACAACGCTGCTGTGCGTAATCGTGGCGGTGGTGGCGCTGACGGCGCTCAGCGAGATCGGCGTCAACGTGGCACCCTTGCTGGCAGGCGCCGGCATTCTCGGCATCGCCATCGGCTTCGGTTCGCAGAAACTGGTGCAGGACGTCATCACCGGCCTGTTCCTGCTGCTGGAAAACACCGTGCAGGTTGGCGACAACGTCACCGTGTCGGGCCTGACCGGGGTGGTCGAGAATGTCTCGATCCGCACCATCCGGTTGCGTGCCGGCGACGGCGCCGTGCACATCGTGCCGTTCAGCGCGGTGACCACCATCACCAATGCCAGCCGCGGCGCCGGCAATGCCGCCGTCAGCGTCAATGTCGCCTACAAGGAAGACACCGATCGCGCCGGCCAGATCCTCAAGGATATCGTCGCCCAGATGCGCGGCGAGCCGGCGTTCAGGCCGCTGATCCGCAGCGACCTCGAATTGTGGGGCGTCGACAAGGTCGACGGCGCGATGGCTTCCATTGTCGGCCAGATCCGCTGTACCGATTCCGGCCGCTGGCCGGTGCAGCGCGAGTTCAACCGCCGCATGAAGCTGCGTTTCCAGGAAGAGGGCATCGAGATTTTCAGCGGTGGGCAGACCATCCTGATGCCGGTGCCGATGCAGGAAGCGCACGAGGCAACCGACGAAAGCAGCGGCGAAGCCAAGCAGCCGACGCGGCGGCTGGGCCGGGCGTAACGGCTGGAATTCGCGCTTGCAGGTCGCGCCGGATTAGCCACAGCTCCAGCGGAATGATCGGAGACGGCAGCCTTTAGTGTAGAACGCTGTTGCCCGGCCGGACCGTATCGCCACGTTCCGCCCGGGCATAGAGCTGCTGTAATTCCGATTC
>NZ_JAQGJD010000151.1 GCF_028290785.1 Tardiphaga sp.
CTGACACCGCCGCCGGCCACCACGGCGCTGGGCTCGCTGCTCGGCCACATCACCGGCGGCCACATCGAGACGGTCGATGCCGGCCCGCGCTCGTTCCAGCCGATGAACATCAACTTCGGCCTGTTTCCGCCGCTGGCGCAAGCGCCGACCAAGAACGCTGAAGGCGGAAGGCTGCGCGGCAACGAGAAGACCGTCGCCAAGAAGCAGGCCATGAGCGCCCGCGCGCTCGCCGATATGGATGGTTGGATCAAAGCCAGCCTGCCCGCCGCCGCAGTCGCGGCGTAACGCGCGCATTGGATTTCAGGACCGAGTCATGAGTTTGCCGAAACAGGACGCCGCCGCGCTGTCCGCCAACTGGACCGAAGGCGTGCTCTTGAAGCGCGACGTGTTCTCCACTGTGGAGCGCGGCCGGTTTCGTCGCAACGGCGGTGAAGTCGATGCCGTACTGCGCCGGCTCGATCAGGTGCCGTGGTGGTCGTACGTCGTCGCGCAGCATCTGTTCACCCGGGAACGTCGTGCGCTGACGCTGGCGCGCGATCTCCATGTCGGGCCGGAACTGCTGTGGGCCGGCGAGCAGGCGCTGGTGCGCGGCTTCATCGATGGCGTGGCGCTGCATCTCGCCAAGCCTTACGGCGACCGCAACTACTTCCACTCCGCCAAGGTCGCGCTGCGAAAACTGCATCGCATGGGCGTCTGCCACAACGATCTCGCGAAAGAGCAGAACTGGCTGCGCGGCACCGACGGCCTGGCCTATGTCACCGACTTCCAGCTCGCGGTCTGTTTCAAGAGCCGCTCCCGCCTGTTCCGCATCGCCGCCTATGAGGACCTGCGTCATCTCCTGAAGCACAAGCGCTCCTACGCGCCGGAATTGCTGACGCCGATGGAAAAGAAAATTCTGGCCAAGAAGTCCGGCTTCGCGCGGATCTGGCTGATGACCGGCAAGAAGGTCTATCGCGGCATTACGCGGGGCATCTTCAACTTCACCGACCGCGAAGGCGGCGGCCGACGCCTCGTCAACGATGCGCCGCCGCTGGCCGAGCTGATCCGGCAAAATCCGGCGGTGCGCGACGTCTCGATCGTCGCTTTCGCCGATCGTCGCAGCGGCGTCGGGCTGTATGCCTTCGTCGAAGCCGACGACGTCGCGCTGGAACCGCAGCTCCAGTCTGCGCTGGCGTCTGCCAAGGGCCCGAAGCCACCGGAACATTTGCAAGTCGTCTCCGCTTTGCCGCGCGACGCCACGGGAAACATCCGCACCGAAATTCTGCAACTGGTGGCGATGAACCAGCTCGACCTGATCGAGCCGCTGATGAGCTCGGATGCGGACCGCGTGTTTCTGAAGGGCATTCTGGAGTCGCGGAAGAATCTGCGCGACCGGTTCAATTTCGAGACGCCGACAGCGTAAGGACTTGGGGTCCAAGACCCGTCAGCCGTCATTGCGAGGAGCGAAGCGACGCGGCAATCCAGAGAGCCAGACGCACAGTCTGGATTGCTTCGTCGCAAGGGCTTCTCGCAATGACGGCGGATAGGCCGGGTGCACGCTGCGACTTACAAAAACACCTTCGACCGCGGCGCCCGCCACAGCGTCCACAGCGTTCGCAGCCGCGATGGCACATGCAGCGCGAACGGATCGTGCGCCGCGTCCGCGATCCGTTCCAGATCGCGTACCACCAGCGCCAGCGGAAGGAACGCAGCGCGCGCTTCGGCGGACACCTGCGGCAGCAGGGCCATCGCCGTCGCCAATTGTTCGCGCGCGCCTGAGATCAACTGGTCCAGCGTCGCCCGGATCGCGGGCGTGATCTTGCCGGCATAGACTTCCTCGGCGCTGCCGCCGTGCTGGATCAGCATGTCCTGCGGCAGGAACAGTTGTCGCCGCGCGGCGTCATACGGCAGCGTCGCGATCATCCGCGCGACGCCTTGCGCGAGCCCGCCGTGATCGGCGGCCTGCTCGATGCCCTCGGAGGCGTGGCCGAGAATTTTCGCCGACAGCGCCAACAGGGTCGAGAAAGTGTCGTTGATATGGCTTTCCAGCACCGCGAGGTCCGGCATCGGATCGTTGTAGAGATCGAACACATGGGCATCGATCAGCTTCGACAGCCGATCGACCGGCAGTTGATGGCTGTGGATCGCCAGCAGCAGTTCGGCCGCGACCGGGTTGCTCTCGACGTCGCCATGCCCCGTGCCGGCCAGCATGTCGGTCCACCATTGCAGACGGATTTCGCCGGGTAACGGCTGGCTGACGTGGTCGCGGACGCGCGATATCTCGGTATTGAACGCATACAGCGCCAGCAGCGCGCGGCGGCTACCGGCCGGCACGAACAGCGTGGAAGCGTAGCGCTCGAAATCGTGGTGACGCACCAGATCCGCACAGAACGCGGCCGAAGCCGCATCGGCGCTCATGGCACCGCGATCAAGGCTGCCGCCACGCGGCGGCGCTCGCCGATCATCACATTGTAGGTGCGGATGGCGGGGCCGGTCTGCATCGCATCGATCACCACATGGACGTTGCGCAACGCCTCGCGCAAATCGCGCGGAACGATCCAGACCTCGTTACCAGTGCCGATGATCAGCGTATCGATGCCCGCGGCATTCTCGAACACGCGTTTCAGCGTGTGGCGGTCGATGTCGCCGGGCTTTGTCACCGGCCACGCCCACATCGCGTCGGGCAGGCACAGCAGCGAGCCCTTGTGCGACATGGTGTCGAAATGGAAGCCACCGTTGCCATAGGCCTCGATGGACGCCGAGCGCGGAAGATGCGGTGCCTCGGGAGGAACCGGCATGCTCACGCCTTCTTCGGATTGTCCGGCGCGGTGTCGCGTTTTTCACCGACGCCGAGATAGATCAGGATCGGCGCCGCAATGAAGATCGAGGTATAGGTGCCGACCAGTACGACGCCGAACATCATCACCGCCGTGAAGGAGTGGATTGCATTGCCGCCGAACAGCAGCAGCGCGAGCAGCGCCAGCGTCACGGTGACGTGGGTGATGATCGAGCGCGACAGCGTCGAATTGATCGACTCGTTGAGCAATTCGGGCATCGGCATCTTCTTGTAGCGTCGCAGCATCTCGCGGATACGGTCGTAGATGACGACGGTGTCGTTCAGCGAGTAGCCGAGAATCGTCAGCAGCGCCGCGATGCTGGTGAGGTCGAATTCGACCTGTGTCACCGACATGAAGCCGATGGTCAGCACGATGTCGTGGACGTTGGCGATCATGGCGCCCAAGGCGAACTGCCATTCGAAGCGGAACCAGAGATAGATCAGGATGGCGAGGATCGCGACCATCAGGCCGAGCATGCCGTAGGCCAGCAGCTCGCTGGAAACGCGCGGCCCGACCACTTCGACGCGGCGGTATTCGACGTTGTCGCCGAGCGCGCCGCGCAGCTTCTGCACCGCTGCCTGCTGGGCGGCGTCGCCACCCGGCTGTTCGGCCACGCGGATCAGCACGTCGGCGGGGCCGCCGAACTGCTGGATCTGCACTTCACCCAGCCCAAGTCCACCAAGCGTCGCGCGCATCGCCGGGATATCGGCGGTGCCGCTCTTGGCTTGCACTTCCAGCAGCGTGCCGCCCTTGAAGTCGATGCCGAAATTCAGCCCGTGGGTAAAGAACAACACGATTGCGAGGATCGACAACAGAGCCGAGATCGGAAACGAGATGCGGCGAAACCGCGTGAAGTCGAAGCGGGTATCGTCAGGGACGATGCGCAGCGCCGGCAGCCAGCCCATGGCGCTGACGATGCTCAGGACCACGATAAGGGCAGCGAGCCCGATGAGAACGATATGTGTCACAGCCTGCTCCGCAATCTCAAATCGGCACGCTGGTCGGCCGCTTCCAGCGCACCCAGCCTGCAACGATGAGGCGGGTGACGGTGAAGGCGGTGAAGACCGTGGTGACGATGCCGATGCCGAGCGTCACGGCGAAACCGCGTACCGGGCCGGTTCCGATATAGAACAGCACGGCGGCGGCAATGAAGGTGGTGATGTTGGAATCCAGGATGGTCGATAGCGCACGCTTGAAGCCGGCGTCGATCGCCGAGATCGCCGTACGGCCGCCGCGCAGTTCCTCGCGGATGCGCTCGTAGATCAGCACGTTGGAATCCACCGCGATGCCGACGGTCAGCACGATGCCGGCGATGCCCGGCAGCGTCAGCGTCGCGTTGAGCAGCGACAGCACGCCGAAGATCATGGCGACGTTGATGGCCACCGCGATGTTGGCGAACAGGCCGAACAAGCGGTAGGTCAGCAACATGAAGATGATCACGAGGATCGAGCCAACATAGGCCGCAAGTTCGCCCTTCTCGATCGAGTCCTGGCCGAGACCGGGACCGACGGTGCGCTCTTCGATGATGGTCAGCGGCGCCGGCAAGGCGCCGGCGCGCAGCAGGATCGACAGGTCGTTGGCGCCCTGCACGGTGAAGCTGCCGGAAATCTGGCCGGAGCCGCCGGTGATCGGTTCGCGGATCACCGGGGCCGACACCACTTCGTTGTCGAGCACGATCGCGAACGGCAGGTTGACGTTCTTCAGCGTCGCGTCAGCAAACTTGCGGGCGCCTGAAGTGTTGAAACGGAACGAGACGATCGGCTCATTGGAGCGCTGGTCGAAGCCGGGCTGCGCGTCGGTGAGGTCGGCGCCGGAAACCAGCACCTCTTTCTTCACCACATAGGGCGTCTTCGGCGACTGCGAACTCATCAGCACTTCGGAGTCCGGCGGCACCCTGCCCTGGGTCGCCTGCTCCGGCGAGATCGACGAATCGACCATGCGGAAATCGAGTTTCGCGGTCTTGCCGAGCAATTCCTTGAGGCGGGTCGGATCCTGCAGGCCGGGCACCTGTACCAGGATGCGGTCGATACCCTGGCGCTGGATCAGCGGCTCGAC
>NZ_JAQGJD010000168.1 GCF_028290785.1 Tardiphaga sp.
GCCGGGACCGCCGGCGCATGCAACGGCGCGGCGGCGCGCGGCGGCTGCGCGTGCGGGATTGGCGCCGGCTGCGCCACCGGTGCGGCGCGCACGGTGCGCAGATCGCCTTCGATCATGGCGAGGCGATCGACCACGTGGCCGAGCGTGTTGTGCACGACTTCGAGGGAATCCTGGGTGTGGCGATCAGTCTCCGACTGGCTGAAGCGCATGTCGGAGAGTTCGCGCTTGATGGTATCGACCAGCGCGGGATCCATCGCAGGCGCGCTGTGGCGGCTATCGACCAGCGCGGCGAAGGTCGATTGCTGCCGTTCGAGATGGCGCAGAATGTTTTGCAGCCCGTCCTCGACGCGGCCGAGATTGTTGCTGCGCGGATCTGTGCTGCTCTCGATCCGCTCCAGCAGATAGGACACGCGCTGTTCGAGATGCGCGAAGGCCGACGAACTGTCGTTGCCGACCGGCAGATGGTCGAGCCGGTTGGACAGCGCCTGCAGCGCGATTTCGAGGTGATCGGAATTGGCGGCGGCGGGCCGCTCGCGGCTTTCCAACGCGGTGGTCAGCGTCATGATGCGCTGCTCGAGGGCGGCGAAGGAATCGCTGTGGTGGTCGGCGCGGGCGAGCTGATCGACTTTGGACGACAGCGTCTGCACGTCGTCGCTGAGCCGGCTGAGCGCCTCGTTGGAGGCGACGTTGGAGACGATGCCGCGCAGCGCGGCGATGGCAGCGTCGAGCTGCTGCAGCGTGCCGGGATCGTCGCTGGAGCGCACGATCAGGTCGATCTTGCCGCCGAGATTGCGGATCGTCTCGTCGAAGCCGGCGAGCTGTTCGGCCGGCGTCAGCGTCCGCAGCGTCTGGTAGATGTCGGCGAGGGCGCGCTCGACACCGGCCAGCGCCTGGCCGTCGATGCCGTCGTTCTTGCTGTCATCGATGCGGCGGCCCAGCGAACGAATCTCGTTCTCGAGCGATTCGATGGCGCGCTGCGGCAGCGCTTCGGTGATGACGTTGCGGATCTCAGCCAGCTCGGAACGGAACACGGCGATCGATTGCTCGACCGCATTGTCCGGGCGCTGCAAAGCCTCGATCTTGCTGGTGATCTGCGACAGCTGCCGTTCCAGGCCGGACATGTCCAGCGCCGGAGCGGGCGCGGGCAAGGGTGCGGGGGCTGGCGGCTGTGAAGCGGCCGGCGCGCTCGGCGGCGCCTGGCGCGGTGACAGCCGCGGCGCGAAACCGTCGAGTTCGTCCTGGCGCGCGGTGATTTCGGAGATCGCGAAGTCGAGCGAGAACGGATCGATCGGCGGCGAGGCGCTGTACACCTTGTTGGCGGCGCGCTCGACCATGTCGGCGCTGCGCTGCGGCGCGATCGCGGGCTCGCTGATCTGCGACAGCCGCGCGTCGAGCCGCGAGATCGCCTCGTTGAGCTGGCGTGCGACGCCCGGTTCGCCGCGCGCGGCAGGGCGTGAAAACTGATCGATCTGCCGGGTGATGGCGTCGAGCCGCTGGTGGATTTCGGCGACGTCGGCCGCGTCACGCTGCGGCAACGCCGAAACGCCTTGCTCATAACGGGGACGGGCATTGGGCGAGATGAAATTGCTGGTTTCGCCGATGGTCGAGTTCATCCAGTCGCCGAGCGACATGCCAGCGCGGCGCGCGGCGGCCTCGGCCCGCTCGCGAACCGTTGGCTCGATCCCCTCAACACTCCACGATACGCGCGAATTCATGCTTTCGTCCGGTTCCGAGCCTGGCGCAACTGCACCCAAGGCCTCTCCGCGCGTCCCATCGATGAAGACAATCGAAAACGGCGCAGGTCGTCTGCCTCTCGTTTCGACTTTTTCGTGTTACGGTAAACAACGGGTTAAGGAACCTGCCCGCAGGGCGCGAAAGTTAACCGACTTCGGCCGGGTCAGGCTTCAGCGCGTGAACAGCGCGCTGAGGTCGTCGATGTCGGCTTCGGTGATGGCGGTGTGGGCCTGGTGCATGACCCCGGGCTGGCCGATGTAAGCCCAGTAGATGAACTCGGCGCGCGGCATCGCCTTGCGGCCATCGACCCCGGACTCGGTGAGCAGTTTGGCGATATAGGCCACGCGCTGCACATCGACCGAGGCCACGACCGCCGCCGCCGACAGGTCGGCGGCCGCCCACGACCGGATGGCGCGGTCGAGGCTGCGATCTTCCTCAAAAGCCAGCCGCATCAGCGCCGTCAGCCGCGCCGGCCCGGTGATGGTCGCGTCGATATCGCGAATCACCTGCTCGCCCGCGCGCACCGCCCATTCCCGCAGCAGGGTCTGGCGGTAATCGTCGATGTCCTTGAAATGCCAATAGAAACTGCCGCGTGATACGTTCAGGCCGGCAGCCAGCGCGCCGACCTTCAAGGCATTTTCGCCCTGACCGGCCAGCGTCCGCAGGCCGTGCCTGATCCAGTCCGTTATGGTCAGCCGATCTTTCACGCGCCGACCATACACATATGTATTGACGGACGCCACCCGGCCCAGCTAGTTTTCCATGCAGGGATGTATGGAAACAACGAGGGGTTGGCGATGACCGGTCTCGACAGGTGGAATGCCTACATGCGCGAGCATGATCGCGCCGTGTTGTGGGATCTGCTGCACCCCGATGCGGTGTTCGAGAGTCCCGTCGTACATACGCCGCAACGCGGGCGTGATATCGTGTTCAAGTATCTCGCGAGCGCCGAGCAAGTGCTGGGCGGCCCCGGCTTCGCCTATCGCGGCGAGTGGCGCAACGACACCGGCGTCATCCTCGAATTCGATGCCACGCTTGAAGGCATCACGATCAACGGCGTCGACATGATCACCTTCGACAGCGACGACCGCATCACCCATTTCAAAGTCATGGTGCGCCCACTCAAGGCCATCAACCTCCTGCACCGCCTGATGGGCGAACAGCTCGCCCGCCAGCAGGCGACTTCCACGTAAGGAATAACCATGCCCAGTTACAAAGCGCCCCTCCAAGACGTCGGCTTCCTGCTCAACGACGTGTTCCAGTTCGACCGCTACAACAATCTGCCCGGCTTCGCCGACGCCTCGGCCGATGTGCGCGAGGCGATCCTCGACGAGGCCGCCAAGCTCAGCGAGCAGGTGCTGCAGCCGCTGAACCGGGTCGGCGATCTCGAAGGCTGCGTCCGCCATGACGATGGCAGCGTGACCACGCCGAAAGGCTTCAAGGAAGCGTTCAAGCAGGTCACCGAAGGCGGCTGGCTTGGCCTGTCCGCACCCGCTGAATATGGCGGCCAGGGCCTTCCCGTGGCGCTGTCGCAGACCGTCAACGAATTCCAGTGCTCCGCCAACATGGCATTTGCCATGTATGGCGGCCTCACCATGGGCGCTACTGCAGCGCTGATCGTGCACGGCCGGCCGGAGCAGAAGGCGATCTTCCTGCCGAAGATGGTGTCCGGCGAATGGACCGGCACCATGAACCTCACCGAGCCGCATTGCGGCACCGATCTCGGCCTGCTGCGAACCAAGGCGGTGAAGCAGGACGACGGCAGCTACAAGATTTCCGGTACCAAGATATTCATCTCCGCCGGCGAGCACGATCTCGCGGACAATATCATCCATCTGGTACTGGCCCGCATCGAGGGCGCACCCGCCGGCATCAAGGGCGTCTCGCTGTTCGTGGTGCCGAAGGTCAAGGTCAATGCCGACGGCTCGCTCGGCGAACGCAACGGCGTGTCGTGCGGCTCGATCGAGCACAAGATGGGCATTCACGGCAATTCCACCTGCGTGATGAACTACGACAGCGCGACGGGCTGGCTGATCGGCGAAGAGAACAAGGGCATGCAGGGCATGTTCGTGATGATGAACGAGGCCCGCCTCGGCGTCGCCGTGCAGGGGCTCGCGCAGTCCGAGGTCGCCTACCAGAACGCGGTGGCCTATGCGAAGGACCGCCTGCAGGGGCGCTCGCTGACGGGACCAAAGGCGCCGGACAAGCCGGCCGATCCGATCATTGTGCATCCGGACGTGCGCCGCACGCTGTTGACCATCCGCGCTTTCAACGAGGCCGCGCGTGCGATGGTGGTGTGGACGGCGCTGAAGAGCGACGTCGCGCATCGCAGCGAGGATGCCAAGGAACGACAGGCCGCTGATGACCATATGGGCCTGATGACACCGGTGCTGAAGGGCGTGCTCACCGATGGTGGCTTTGCCAATGCGGTGTCGGCACAGCAGATGTTCGGCGGCCACGGCTACATCGCCGAATGGGGCATGGAGCAGTTCGTGCGCGATGCCCGCATTGCCATGATCTATGAAGGCGCCAACGGCATCCAGGCGCTGGATCTGGTCGGCCGCAAGCTGCCGCGCGACGGCGGCCGCGCCGCCATGGCGTTCTTCGGCGAGGTCGGCGCCTTCGCCAAGGAGCACGGCGCGGACGAGGCGATGAAGCCCTATGTCGATCCGCTGTCCGGCGCGCTCGGCCATCTGCAGCAGGCGACGATGTGGCTGATGAACAATGCCATGACCAAGCCCGACAATGCCGGCGCCGGCGCAACCGATTACATGCAGCTATTCGGCCTCACTGCCTTCGCCTATATGTGGGCGAAGATGGCCAAGGTGGCGCAGGACAAGATTGCCGCCTCGGGCGCAACACCCTATCTGACCACCAAGCTGGTGACCGGCCGCTTCTTCATGGAACGGATGCTGCCGGAAACCTCCGTGCATCTCGCGCGCATCCAGTCGGGTGCCGCGACGACGATGGAATTGCCTGCGGAGGCGTTCTGAAGAAACCAAAAGCTCCGTCATTGCGAGGAGCCCTTGCGACGAAGCAATCCAGCCTTTCTTCGGTGAGGCAAAGAACTGGATTGCCGCGTCGCTTCGCTCCTCGCAATGACGGCTGATAAATACGAGTGTCACAGTTCGTCAGGCGCTTGCAGCCAGACTGAAACGGGAGAAAACGAATGCCCGAGGCCTATATCTACGATCACGTGCGCACCCCGCGCGGCCGCGGCAAGGCCGATGGCGCGCTGCATGAGGTGACCGCGCTGGCGCTGGCCACCGCGCCGCTGAAGGCGCTGAAAGAGCGCAACAACATCCAGCCCGGCACCATCGACGACGTCATTCTCGGCTGCGTCGATCCGGTGGGCGAGGCCGGCGGCGACATTGCCCGCATGGCGGCGCTGTCGGCGGGCTACGGCAACGACGTGCCGGGCATCCAGATCAACCGCTTCTGCGCCTCCGGCCTCGACGCCGTGAATTTCGCCGCGGCGCAGGTGATGTCCGGCCAGCACGCCATGACCATCGGCGGCGGCGCGGAATCGATGAGCCGCGTCGGCATCGGCGCCTCCGGCGGCGCCTGGCCGGTGGATCCGTCGATCGCCGTGCCGGCCTATTTCATGCCGCAGGGCGTGTCGGCGGACCTGATCGCGACCAAATACGGTTTCTCCCGCGACGACGTCGATGCCTATGCGGTGCAGAGCCAGCAGCGCTCCGCGAAATCCTGGGAAGAGGGCCGCTTCAAGAATTCGGTGGTGCCGGTCAAGGACATCAACGGCCTGACCATTCTGGCCAAGGACGAGCACATGCGCCCGTCCACCACCATGCAGTCGCTGGCGTCGCTGCAGCCGTCCTTCGTCACCATGGGACAGATGGGCGGCTTTGATGCGGTGGCGCTGCAGTCGCATCCGGAAATCGAGCGCGTCAACTATGTGCATCACGCCGGCAATTCGTCGGGCATCGTCGATGGCGCCGCCGCCGTGCTGCTCGGCAGCAAGGAAGCCGGCGAGAAAGCCGGCCTGAAGCCGCGGGCGAAAATACGCGCCTTCGCCAATATCGGCTCCGAGCCGGCGATGATGCTGACCGGTCCGGTCGATGTGACGAAGAAGGTGCTGGAGCGTTCCGGCATGAAGCTCGATGACATCGACCTGTTCGAACTCAACGAGGCGTTCGCCTCGGTGGTGCTGCGCTTCATCCAGGCGTTCGACATCGACAACGACAAGATCAACGTCTGCGGCGGCGCCATCGCCATGGGTCACCCGCTCGGCGCCACCGGCGCGATGATCCTCGGCACCGTGCTGGATGAGCTGGAGCGCACCGGCAAATCGACGGCGCTGGTGACATTGTGCATCGGCGGCGGCATGGGCACCGCGACGATTATCGAGCGGGTGTAGTTCGCTTCCTTCCCTCTCCCCTTGTGGGAGAGGGTGGATCGACCGCGAAGCGGTCGAGACGGGTGAGGGGTGCCGCGGGCACCGAGCTTCGCGGCGACCCCTCATCCGCCTTCGCTTCGCTCAGGCACCTTCTCCCACAAGGGGAGAAGGAAGAAAGATCTCCGCTGCGCTGAAATAGCTGCACATCACTGGGAGCGACACATGACCTTCAAGAACTTCAAGCTCGAGACCGACGCCGACGGCATCGCTGTCGTGACATGGGATATTCCCGGCCGTTCGATGAACGTGCTCGACACCACCACCATCGAGGAGCTCGACGCCATCGTCGATCAGACCTCGGCCGATGCTGCTGTGAAGGGCGTCGTCATCACCTCCGGCAAGGACGCGTTTTCCGCCGGCGCCGACCTGTCGATGCTGGAAGGCATGGGCAAGGTGTTCGCCGCCGCGAGGAAGGACAAGGGCGAGGAAGCCGCGCAGCAATTGCTGTTCGACGAGAGCCGCAAGCTGTCGCTGACGCTGCGCAAGATCGAGGTTTCCGGCAAGCCGTGGGTCGCGGCGATCAACGGCCTCGCGCTCGGCGGTGCCTTCGAAGTCACGCTGGCCTGTCATTATCGCGTCGCTGCGGACAATCCGAAGACCAAACTCGGCCTGCCGGAAATCAAGGTCGGCCTGTTCCCGGGTGGCGGCGGCACGCAACGTTTGCCGCGCATGCTGCAGGCGCAGGATGCGCTGCAGATGCTGCTGAAGGGCGAGGCGCTCAACCTGAGCAAGGCCAAGGCGATGAACCTGGTCGGCGCCGTGGTGCCGGCGGCCGACCTGATCGGCGCGGCGAAGGACTGGATCAAGGCTGGTGGCAAGGCGGTGCAGCCGTGGGACGAGAAGGGCTTCAAGCTGCCCGGCGGCCCGGTCTATTCCAAGCAGGGCATGATGGTGTTCCCACCGGCCAACGCGATCTATCGCCGCGAGACCTTCGACAATTACCCAGCGGCCCGCGCGATCATGCAGTGCGTCTATGAAGGCCTGCAATTGCCAATGGACGCTGCCCTCCGCGTCGAGTCGCGCTACTTCTCTAAGATCCTGCAGAGCAAGGAAGCGGCGGCGATGATCCGCAGCCTGTTCATCTCGATGCAGGAGCTCAGCAAGGGCGCGCGCCGTCCGCAGGACGTGCCGCCGACCAAGGTCAGGAAGCTCGCGATCATCGGCGCCGGCTTCATGGGCGCGTCGGTCGGCTTCGTCTCGGCGCGCGGCGGCATCGACGTGGTGTTGATCGACCGCGACCAGGCCTCGGCCGACAAGGGCCGCGGCCATTGCGAGGCCGCCATCGACGCGCTGATTTCCAAGGGCCGCGCCAAGGAGGCGGACAAGGCCGCGCTGATGGCCAAGATCACCGCGACGTCGGACTTCGACGTGCTGAAAGAGTGCGACCTGGTCATCGAGGCGGTGTTCGAGGACCGCGCGGTGAAGGCCGAGATCTATAAGAGGGCGCAGCCGCTTCTGAAGGAAGGCGCGATCTTCGCCTCCAACACCTCGACCCTTCCGATCAATTCGCTCGCGGAGGAGTTCACCGACCAGTCGAAATTCATCGGTATTCACTTCTTCTCACCGGTCGAGAAGATGATGCTGGTGGAAATCGTCGTCGGCAAGAACACCGGCGACGTAGCACTAGCCACCGCGCTGGACTACGTCCGCGTGATCGGCAAGACGCCGATCGTGGTCAATGACTCGCGCGGCTTCTTCGCCAACCGATGCGTGCTGCGCTTCACCGCCGAAGGGCTGGAAATGCTGATGGAAGGCGTGCCGCCGGCGATGATTGAAAACGTCGCGAAGATGGCCGGCATGCCGGTCGGGCCGCTGTCGCTGTCGGATGAGGTGGCGCTCGATCTGGTGCTCAAGATCATGAAGGCGACCGAAGCCGACCTCGGCGCCAACGCCATCGACCAGGCGCAGAAGAAGCTGATGATCGAGATGGTCGAGAAGCAGGGCCGCTTCGGGCGCAAGAACGGCAAGGGATTCTACGATTATCCCGAGAAGGGCAAGGGCCAGAAAAGCCTGTGGCCGGCGTTGGGCGGCCTGCAGCCGAAGCATCTCGATCCCGACACGCTCGATGTCGAGGAAATGAAGCAGCGTTTCCTGGTGGTGCAGGCGGT
>NZ_JAQGJD010000180.1 GCF_028290785.1 Tardiphaga sp.
CGAGAGCGTCGCGGGGAAGGGCGAGGTCAACACCACCACCCACGTCAAGACCCCGGCGGAGCGGCTTGGCCTGTTCGACGAGAAGGCGCGCGCCAAGCAGGAAAAATGCCTGACCGAGGCGGTGTATTTCGAGGCCCGCGGCGAGGCGGTGCGCGGCCAGATGGCGGTGGCGCAGGTGGTCCTGAACCGCGCCTTCTCCGGCTACTATCCCACCACCGTGTGCGGCGTGGTGTACCAGAACAAGCATCGCAAGCTGGCCTGCCAGTTCACCTTCGCCTGCGACGGCATTCCCGACGTGGTCAAGGAGCCCGACATGTGGGAACGCGCCAAGAAGATCGCCAAGGCGAGCCTCGACGGCCGGCTGTGGTTGCCCGAGGTGGCGAAATCGACCCACTACCATGCCTATTGGGTGCATCCGTCCTGGGTGCACGAGATGAAGAAGATGTACCGCACCGGCGTGCACACCTTCTACCGGCCGCGGGCCTGGGGTGACGGCAGCGACGCGCCGAGCTGGGGCACCAGCGCCCAGACCGCGGAAATTTCCCGGGCGCTCGCCGAGGCCAAGCCATAGGCACCGAGCCCTAGGGTGGGCAAAGGCGCACTTGCGCCGTGCCCACCATCCTTCCGCAAGCACTCCGGTGGTGGGCACGTTCGACGCACTTCGCGCGTCGAACGTGCCCACCCTACGGTTTTACAATCCTGCATTCCTGCCTTGCAGGAGACGATTCTTCTCCAGCAACCCTATGATTTCCATGCGAATGCATTAATCTGCCGCCAATCCAATCAGCAGATCCGGGGAAGCGTCATGGCGGTAACAAACAGCATTGCAGGCGCATCGCGTGGTTTGGGCTGGCGGACGCCGCTGGTGATCGTGATCTGCGGCTCGCTGATCGGCATGCTGACCTTCGGCCCGCGTTCCAGCGTCGGCTTCTTCATGCAGCCGATGAGCCTTGAATTCACCTGGGGCCGTGACGTATTCGCGCTGGCCTTCGCCGTGCAGAACCTGCTGTGGGGCATCGGCCAGCCGTTTGCCGGCGCCATCGCCGACAAGTTCGGCAGCGTGCGGGTGATCTGCGTCGGCGCGCTGCTCTATGCCGTCGGCCTTGTGGTGATGCGCTATTCCTCGACGCCGCTGGAGCTCAACCTCGGCGCCGGCCTGCTGATCGGCTTCGGCCTGTCCGGCTGTTCGTTCAATCTGGTGCTGTCGGCGTTCGGCAAGCTGATGCCGCCGGAATGGCGCGGCATCGCGCTCGGCGCCGGCACCGCGGCGGGATCTTTCGGGCAGTTCGTGTTCGCGCCGTTCACGGTGGCAATGATCGACAATGTCGGCTGGCAGCCGACGCTGACCGTGTTCGCGGTGCTGATGCTGCTGGTGATTCCGCTGTCGATGGCGCTGGCGACGCCCACGGTGGCGGCCGCCGACGTCCCGGTGGCGCAGCGGCAGTCGTTCAAGCACGCGCTGTCGGAAGCCTTCGGGCATCGCTCTTACGTGCTGCTGGTGCTCGGCTTCTTCACTTGCGGCTTCCAGCTCGCCTTCATCACCATGCATCTGCCGGCCTATCTGGTGGACAGGGGCATGCCGGCTTCCACCGGCGGCTGGGTGATCGCGGTCATCGGCCTGTTCAACATCGTGGGGTCGCTCACCGTCGGCTATGCCCAGAACAAGTTTCCGAAGCGCTACATCCTGTCGTTCATCTACTTCACCCGCGCGCTGGCGACTGTGGCCTTCATCCTGCTGCCGATGACGACGTTTTCGGCCATCGCCTTCGGTATCATCAGCGGCCTCACCTGGCTGTCCACGGTGCCGCCGACCTCCAGCCTGGTGGCGCTGATGTTCGGCACCCGCTGGCTGGCGACGCTGTATGGCTTCGCATTCTTCAGCCATCAGGTCGGCGGCTTCCTCGGCGCGCTGCTCGGCGGCATCGTCTATGAGAAGTTCGGCTCCTACACGCCGGTGTGGTGGCTGTCGGTGCTGTTCGGCGTGCTGTCGGCGCTGATCAACCTGCCGATCGTCGAAGCACCGGTGGCGCGCCCTGTTGCGCAGCCGGCGTGATCCATTCAACGTAAGATCAAACAAAATTCAGGGAGTGGCGTGTTGGGCATGTTCAAGGCGGTCCGCATCGACAAGGCGGAAAAAGGCACCACGGTAGCGCTGACCCAGTTCGACGAAGCGGAACTGATGGAGGGCGATGTCACCGTGCGGGTCGAGTGGTCCACGGTGAACTACAAGGACGGCCTCGCCGTCACCGGCAAGGCGCCGGTGGTGCGGCGGTTTCCGATGATCGCCGGCATCGACCTCGCCGGCACCGTGGAAGCGTCCTCGCATCCGGACTGGAAGCCCGGCGACAAGGTGATCTGCAACGGCTGGGGCATGGGCGAGACCCATCTCGGCGCCTATGCCGAGAAGGCCCGGGTCAAAGGCGACTGGCTGGTGCGGCTGCCCGACGGCATGACCACGCGCGACGCGATGGCCATCGGCACCGCCGGCTATACCGCGATGCTGAGCGTGCTGGCGCTGGAGAAGCACGGCCTGACGCCAAAGGACGGCCCGGTGGTGGTGACCGGCGCGGCGGGTGGCGTCGGCTCGGTGGCGATCGCGGTGCTGTCGAAGCTCGGCTACCACGTCATCGCCTCGACCGGCCGCACCTCCGAGGAGGGCTATCTCAAGGGTCTTGGGGCCGCAGAAATCATCGACCGCGCGGAACTCTCCGGAGCCGCCAAGCCGCTGGCGAAAGAACGCTGGGCGGCCGGCATCGACAGCGTCGGCTCGACCACGCTGGCGAATCTGCTGTCGATGACGAAATACCGCGGCGCCATCGCCGCCTGCGGCCTCGCCGCCGGCATGGACCTGCCATCCTCGGTCGCCCCGTTCATTTTACGCGGCGTGTGTCTTCTCGGCATCGATAGCGTGATGTGCCCGATCGAGCTGCGCAAGCAGGCCTGGGCGCGGCTCGCCGATGATCTGGACAAGACGAAACTGGCTGAAATCACTCAGGAAATCGGATTGGACGAGGTGATCGAAGCCGGTTCCCGGGTGTTGTCCGGCCAGGTCCGCGGTCGAATCGTGGTAAAGATTTCCTGACGATGTTCAGACTTTACCAACCTCCATGCTCCAATGTTGCCACGGTTGGTATGGTAAGCAGCGGGTAAAGGCGTCTGGCGGTCATCCGCGCTCAGTTTGTCGGAGTATCCTATGGTTGCGCGTTTTGTATTGGGAGCCGTGTTCGCCGCCTCGGTGGCGATGCCCGCGATGGCCGGCTCGATGACGGCGGACGAAGCCCGCAAGTTTGTCGCCGGCAAGGTGTTCGCCTTTACCTGTTTCGACGGTACCCGCGGCGCCGGCCGTGTATTCGACGATGGCGGGGCGGCGGGCGCGGTGCAGTTCTCCGGCTCCGGTCCGGCGCGCAACATGCGGCTGCCCGGCAATACGCTGCAGGTCAAAGGCCAGGCGATCTGCGCCTCGATCAAGGGCATCCCGTTCGAGCCCTGCTTCAACCTCACCAAGAACGACGAGCGCAGCTTTCGCGGCGCCGTGTCGGGCATGGGCTTCGCCTATTGCGATTTCCATCACCAGGGCCGCGGCCAGATGTTGATGGCGCGCGCGATCTCGCGGCCGCGCTCGCTGCGCGCCCCGGAGCAGACCCGCTCCGCGGATGCGGCGGCGGCGGCAGCGAATACCGAGGTCGCGACCCGCGTCGCCACCCCGCGCGTGGAAATCGGCAAGATCGAATCGGTCGGATCGATCAAGGAACCGGCGAAGCTCGAGGGCGCGTCGGAACTGCGCCGCTCCACGGAATAGGCCGGCCGCTCCGTCGTTCTCTCGTGGCGGCGGCCGCTTACGACCGTTGCAGCAGTAACTGCAATTCGATCTCGCGGAAGCTGAAATAGTTCTTCCGGATCCACTGGTGCAGCTCGGTGGAAGAATCCTTCTCCGTGCGCAGATAGCCGGTGAAGGAAAAGTTCAGCCGGTCGATATAGGTTT
>NZ_JAQGJD010000210.1 GCF_028290785.1 Tardiphaga sp.
TGCCGGCGCGCTATGCATCGATCGTGATGCCGCTGGTGCTGTCGCTGCTGATGACCTTCGTGGTCTCGGCGATCTCGACGTGGAAGAGCCTCGGCGCCACGCCGGCCTTCGTCGCCACCTGGCCCACCGCCTGGGCGCTGTCGTGGCTGGTGGCGTTTCCCACCCTGCTCGCGCTGCTGCCGCTGGTGCGGCGGATCGTGGCGCTGGTCGTGGCACCGCCGACCGCACCGGGATGACGTCGTCGCAGGGTGGGCAAAGGCGCCGTGGCGCCGTGCCCACGCCCGGTAGAAGACGTGGGCACGCTTCGCTTTGCCCACCCTACGATGGACTGCCGCCCTTTCCCCATCGCGCCACGATCTCGTTCCCCGGACGCGATGCAGCGCGAAGTGCTGCTTCGCAGAGCCGGGGCCCCGGTGTCTTGAAGTAAAGCAACCGGGATCCCGGCTCTGCGCAGCGGCATGGCGGCGATGCAAGTGCATCGCCTGAGAATGCCGCAGCGCGTCCGGGAAACGAGACCGAGCTCAACGCACGCTGCGCTAATCCGCCCTACGGACTACCGGCGCTGTCGAATGCTTCAATCTGTCACGCCGTCGCGTCTGGCGGGGGCCGGGCGATGCGATACCCTCGTCAAAAAACACAGGGAGGGAATCATGTCAGCGACATTCAACCGTCGGCACTTCATCGGCGCCGGGGCGGCCGCGGCCGCGATGCCCCTGCTGTCGCGCCAGGCCGGCGCGCAGGCCGCGTGGCCGTCGCGGCAGATCCGCATGGTCTGCAGCTATCCGGCCGGCGGGCAGACCGACCTGCTGGCGCGCGCCTTCGGCGAATATATCGGCCGGCAGACCGGGCAGACCGTGGTGATCGAAAACAAGACCGGCGCCTCCGGCGCGATCGGCACGGCCGATGTCGCGCGCGCCGAGCCGGACGGCCACACCATCCTGTGCTCGATCTCGACCACCTATGTGATGAACCGGGTGACGATGAAGAACCCCGGCTACGACATGGACCGGGACCTGACGCTGGTCAGCGTCGTCCCGGGCGCCGGGCTGCCGCTGGTCGCGAGCACGAAGTCCGGCGTCAGGACGCTGGACGACTTCGTCGCTTTCGCGCGCAAGAACGGCAAGGTGAATTTCGGCACCTACAGCGCGGGCTCGGCGCCGCACATGACCATCAACGAACTCAACAAGCAGTACGGCCTCAATATCGAGCCGATCCACTACCGCGGCGAAGCGCCGATGTGGACCGGACTGGCGGAAGGCACGCTCGATGCCGCGATGGGCAGCTACACCGCGGCGCAATCGGTGCTGCAAAGCGACCGCGGCGTGGCCTTCGCCGTGCATTCGAAGAAGGTCGGTGCGATGCCTGATGTGAAGACCCTGCCCGAGCAGGGCGCGACCTCAAAATTCTTCACCGTCAGCGGCTTCACCGGCTGGGCCCTGCCGAAGGCGACGCCGCAGGGAATCGTCGACCGGCTGGCGCAGCTCTGCGTGGCCGCCAACAGCGATCCGAAGGTGAAGGAGGTTCTCAGCACCTTCGTGCTGGAGCCTGCGCTCGGCTTCAAGGACAGCAACGCGCTGTATCAGCGCGAACTGCCGGTGTGGATCGACGCCGCGCAGGCGCTCGGCCTGGCGCCGGTGTGAAACGGACAGCCCGTAGGGCGCAATAGCGCAGCGTATTGCGCCGCCTCTTGTTGCGGTTCGGCGGCGGATTACGCTGCGCTCATCCGCCCTACGGGCACGAGCGGCGCGTGGGACATTTTGAATGGGGTCGCGTCAGGCGGCCGCGTTGCGGACCAACCCGCCGGCGGCCTCGATCTCGCGGTGCAGCCATTCCGGGGCCATGTCGTAGCCGTTCGGCCAGGTCGGCGCGCCGTCTTCGAGGAAGACCCGGGCGAAATAGGCCGGATCGCGCAACGGCTCGATCATCGGGCCGGTTTCGGTGAGCGCGGCGGAGAAGTGATACTCGCCCATCGTCCCGTCGCTGAACGTGGCGTGCAGGCGGTGTCCGTCGAGCACCTTGAGTTTGGCGACCTTAATCATCGTCGAGACCTGCGATCTTGATGAGCGGTCGGCTGGCCCGCGCCCGCTGCCAATTATCCTCCAACTCGCCGCGATGTGCCAGTACCCACTGCTTCACGAGGCGCGCGGCATTGGCCGGCAAATGCCCCGCGATAATATCTCCGCTCTCGATGGAAACATTGGCCTCGTGCCCGCTATAGGTCGCGAACAGGTGCGGCGGCGGATGGTCGCGAAAGTACATCCAGATCGCAATTCCATAAAAGTAAGCGATGGTCGGCATGACGCGCGGCCGCCGGTTCAATTCGGATCGAAGGCGACGAAGCGGCCCTCGCGGTACACGAACAGCGCTTTCGTGAGCCGGTAGGGGGCGGTCGCCAGCTTCTCCGCCATCGCCCGCATCGCCTTCAGACCAGCACGATTGTTCGAGCCCGTGACCAGCAGCGCATCGCGCCCCGGGACGGCGATGACGACGTCGCCATCCACCTTGATCTGGCCGGTCGACCACATCTCGTCGATCAGCAGCAGGCTGGGTTCGTAGTTGCCGCCCGCCGAGATCGACGCCCAGCCGTCCTCGTGCGGCCGCATCTCGATTTTCGGCAGGATGCGCTTGAGATTGCCGATCGCCCGCGCGCGAAGCGTGTTGCGGTCGCCGACCTCGTCGCCCGTATTCAGATAGCGGGCGCGCGTGCTGCTGTCCTCGACATAGGCGATCACCAGCTCCTTGTTGAGCGGCTCGAACAGCGGCTCGTGGCCGCGCGATCGAAATATCGGCGCGATCTCGGCCAGCCAGCCGCGGTCCTTGATCATCGGCACGACGCGCGAGAGCTGGAGCTTTGCGGGAACGGGATCGCGCACCGCGCGAGCGAACAGCTGGACCAGGTCGTCGAACCGTTCCGGCTGCCCGCGGTACTCGCCATAGATGTTGGTCAGGTTGATGTCGTTGGTGTTGCCGTCGGCGGTGCGGACGGTGAGCCGCAGCTCCTGCCGGACGGCGACGCTCGCCGACGGCTCGGCCGCGCCAAGCGCCTGGGCAAAGCGTTCGGTGAAGGCTTGCGGGGGCAGGATTTCCACCGCCGCGACGCTGCCCCCCAGCAGCAGGAAGGTGAGGCCCCACGCCATGAACACACGCCGCATGTCACATCCGCCCTGAATGCAATCTTAGAGATTATATCTCAGCCAAGTGTACTAGCAAGTGTGCTCGAAAATTTCGCGCGGCTACCTCGCGCCCCGGACGCGATGCAACCTAGCGATGCGCGGCATCGCTTAGAAGTGTTGCTTCGCAGAGCCGGGGTCCCGGTTGATTAAGAAAGCGGGATCCCGGCTCTGCGCAGCAGCGTTTCACGCTGCAGC
>NZ_JAQGJD010000256.1 GCF_028290785.1 Tardiphaga sp.
ACGTGGGACATCGCGCAACATCTGATCCTGCCGACGCTGACGCTCGGCCTGATCTTCCTCGCCATCTATCTGCGCATCATGCGCGCCTCGATGCTCGAAGTGCTCAACCTCGATTTCGTCCGCACCGCGCGCGCCAAGGGCCTCGACGAGACCCGCGTCGTGGTCCGCCATGTGTTGCGCAACGCGCTGCTGCCGATGGTGACGCTGATCGGCCTGCAGGCCGGCACCATGCTCGGCGGCTCCGTGGTGGTGGAGAGCGTGTTCTCGCTGCCCGGGCTCGGCCGCCTCGCTTACGAGTCGGTGGTGCAGCGCGACCTCAATACGTTGCTCGGCATCGTCTTCGTCTCGGCGCTGCTGGTAATCCTGGTCAACTTCTTCGTCGATCTGCTCTATGCCCGGCTCGATCCGCGCATCCAGGCGGAGGGCTGAGCATGGATGCTGTGAAGCGTTATTTCCGCAGCCCCGCCGCCGTGGTCGGCCTGCTGCTTCTGCTGGTGATCATCGCGATGGCCATCTCCGCCGGCATGCTGTATCCGCGCGATCCGCTGGCGCTGGCGGGGCGTCCGCTGCAGTGGCCGTTCGCCAATCCGCGCTTCCTGCTCGGCACCGACAATTCCGGCCGCGATATCGCCGCCCAGATCTTCTACGGCGCGCGCATCTCGCTGCTGATCGGCGGCGTCGCCACGCTGATCGCCATTGTCATCGGCGTGCTGATCGGCGCGTTCGCCGGCTATTACGGCGGCTGGATCGACAACGTCTTGATGCGCATCACCGAAGCCTTCCAGACGCTGCCGAACTTCGTACTGCTGCTGGTGCTGGTCGCGGTGTTCGGCTCGACGCTGACCACCGTCACCATCGCGGTCGGCGTGGTGTCGTGGCCGGCGCCGGCGCGCCTCACCCGTGCGGAATTCATGTCGCTGCGCAATCGCGAATTCGTCCAGGCCGGCCGCACGCTCGGCATGAAGGACCTGCAGCTCATCCTCGGCGAGATCCTGCCCAACGCGCTGCCGCCTGTCATCGTCTATGCCAGCGTGGTGATGGCCACCGCGATCCTGTTGGAAAGCGCGCTGGCGTTTCTGCGGCTGTCCGATCCCAACGTCGCGTCGTGGGGCAACCTGATTGGCCTCGGCCGCGACGTGCTGCGCGTGCAGTGGTACGTCTCCGCGATCCCCGGCGTCACCATTTTGATCACGGTGCTCGCGGTGTCGCTGGTCGGCCAGGGCCTCAACGATGCGCTCAATCCCAGACTGAAGAGCCGATGAGCGAGCAAGACGCGATCCTGACCCTCGACGGCCTCAGCGTGAAACTGCCGGAAGGCGCCGACCGCTCGCACGCGCTGGGCGGCGTGTCGCTGTCGGTCGCCGCCAACGAGATTCTCTGCGTGGTCGGCGAGTCCGGCTCCGGCAAGTCGATCATGGCCAACGCCATCATGAAACTGCTGCCGCGCGACGTCGAGATCGACGGCGGCCGCGTCATGTTCGAGGGCCGCGACCTCGCCGCTGCCACATCGGCGGAAATGCGACAAGTGCGCGGCGCCGGCATTGCGATGATCTTCCAGGAGCCGATGACCGCGCTCAATCCGCTGCGCAACATCGGCGACCAGATCGGCGAGATGTTTTCGATCCACACCGGTCTCTCCAAATCCGAGATCAAGGCGAAAGTGCTGGCGCTGCTTCAGGACGTCCGCATTCCCAACCCGGCCGAGGCGGCGCGCGCCTTTCCGCACGAACTGTCCGGCGGCCAGCGCCAGCGCGCCATGATCGCCATGGCCCTGGCGCTCGATCCGCGGCTGCTGATCGCCGACGAGCCGACCACCGCGCTGGATGTCACGACGCAAGCGCAGATATTGAAGCTGATCCGCGAATTGCAGGTCCGCCGCAAGACCGCAGTGCTGTTCATCACCCACGACTTCGGCGTGGTCGCCGAGATCGCCGACCGCGTGGTGGTGATGCAGCACGGCGCGGTGGTCGAGATCGGCGCCGTGAAAAACGTGCTCAACAACCCGCAGCACGCCTACACCAAGCAGTTGATCGCCGCCGTGCCGCCGCTCACCGCGCCGCCGCCGCGACCACTGTCCGACGACATCATCCTCACCCTCGACCACGTCTCCAAGACCTACCGCAACGGTGGCTTCCTCGGCCGCGGCGCGCGCGTGACGCATGCGGTGCGCGACGTCTCGCTCAAACTGCCGCGCGGCGCGACGCTGGGCATTGTCGGCGAGTCCGGCTCCGGCAAATCGACGCTGGCGCGCTGCATTGTCAGGCTGATCGATCCCGATGGGGGTTCAATCGTGCTCGAGGGCAAGGACTGGGCAAGACTGTCGCGCGAACAGGTGCGCCGCGAGACCAAGCACATCCAGATGGTGTTCCAGGACCCCTACGCCTCGCTCAATCCGCGCCGCAAGGCCGGCGACCTCGTCGCCCAGGGCCCGATCGTGCACGGCACGCCGCGCGCGAAAGCGATTGCCGATGCCAAAGAGCTGTTCGCGCTGGTCGGGCTCGACCCTTCCGCCATCGACCGCTTCCCGCACGAATTCTCCGGCGGCCAGCGTCAGCGTATCGGGCTGGCGCGTGCGCTGGCGCTGAAGCCCGACGTGCTGGTGGCCGACGAAGCGGTGTCGGCGCTCGACGTCTCCGTGCAGGCCCAGGTGCTGAAGATGTTGGCCGATTTGCGCGAGCGGCTCGGCCTTTCCATCGTGTTCATCACCCATGACCTGCGCGTCGCCGCGCAGATCTGCGACCTGGTCGCGGTCATGAAGGACGGCGAAGTGGTCGAGCACGGATTGTCCGGCGAGGTGTTCGGCAACCCGCAGCATGCGTATACGAAGGCGCTGTTGGCCTCGATCCCCGGCGGCGATTTCGCGCGGGGGAAGAAGGTGGAGGCGGTGTAGGAGACGCGCGGCGCCGCTTCCTTACCCTCCCCTAGAGGGGGAGGGTCGGCATGCGGTACGCGAAGCGTGACGCATGCCGGGGTGGGGTGACAGCGGCAAAGGCGGCGCGAAACACTTCACCCCACCCCGTCTCGCAACGCGCTTTGCGCGTCTGCTCGCCGACCCTCCCCTCCAGGGGAGGGTAAGCAAGAAGCTCCCCCTACACCATCTCCTTCGCATCCCTGCGCCGGTACACCATCAGCATCAACGGCGCCACAAGCCGCATCAATCCGTGGGCCGGGATCGGCACCGGCTCGGTGAACGGCAGCGCCAGGTCGCGCTCCGGCACGCCCTGCACGGCTTTCGCCAGCTCGCCGCCGAGCGCGATCGACAGCGCCACCGCGCGGCCGTTGCAGCCGGTCCAGCCGAACGCGATCGGCCCGAGGCGATGGATGCGCGGCATGAAGTCGGTGGTCATTCCGACATAGCCGTTGCAGACGTAGTCTAACTTGTCCTCGC
>NZ_JAQGJD010000265.1 GCF_028290785.1 Tardiphaga sp.
CGGGCGCGTGTTTTTGGCTTGGCCTTGCCCGCGGGTGTGCAGCCCTATCGGATCGACTGGGTGAATACGGCCGTGATCGGCACTTTCCACGCGTTGGCGCTACTGGCGCTGCTGCCGATGTTCTTCAACTGGACCGCCGTAATTGTCGCGATTATCGCCGCCCGGCTGTTCGGCCTGATCGGCATCAATATCGGGTATCATCGGCTGCTCACCCATCGCGGCTTCAAATGTCCGAAATGGCTGGAGCATTGTTTCGTCGTGGTGGCAATCTGCTGCGCGGAAGATACCCCGGCGCGCTGGGTTGCAGTACACCGCCGTCATCACGAGAAATCCGACGAACAGCCGGATCCGCACAGCCCGCTCGCCGGTTTTTTCTGGGGCCATCTCGGCTGGCTGCTGGTCAAAAACCCAGATCTGTCGCGGCTCGGCATTTACGACCGCTACGCCAAGGATATCTTGCGCGATCCGCTTTACGTGACGCTGGAGCGCAATTTCTGGCAGCTCAAGATCATGCTGATCCAGTTCAACGTGTTTTTCTTCGCGGGATTTGCCGGAAAAATGCTGACGGGCGGTTCGTGGCCGGAGGCCGTGCAGTTCGCGCTCAGCATCGTGGTGTGGGCGGTGATCGTGCGCACCGTGTTCGTCTGGCATCAGACCTGGGCGGTGAATTCCCTCACCCACATGTGGGGCTACCGCAGCTACGATACCGACGAGGACAGCCGCAACAACTGGTTCGTCGGCATTCTCGCCCATGGCGAGGGATGGCATAACAACCACCACGCCGACCAGCGTTCGGCCCGTCACGGTCATCGCTGGTGGGAATTCGACACGACGTATCTGACCATCCGGCTGCTGGAAAAGCTCGGCCTGGCCTGGGATGTGGTGCAGCCACGGAATCTGGCCAAGCCGTAGAAGCATTTTTCCCGGATCCGCGATGCGACGCAACGGCGCCGCATCGCATACGGGGATAAGGAGCTAGAATCGCCCGCCCGTCCGCAACAGCCGGACCACCAGCAACAGGATCACGGCGCCGATCGCCGCAGCGATGATCTGCGACACCAGGCCGGTACCGAGATGGATGCCGAGCTTCGGAAACAGCCAGCTGGCGATCAGCGCGCCGACAATGCCGATCAGGATATCGCCGATCAGGCCGAAGCCCGCGCCGCGCACGATCTTGCCGGCAAGCCAGCCGGCGATGAGGCCGACAAACAGAATAACCAAAAGACTTTCGTTCGATAGATGCATGGTATTGTCCCCCTGTGTAGCGCAACCGAAGGGTTGCACCATCTGTAACGCACGGCCTCGATAGCGTACTACGCTTGCAAATTTTCGCAGGTCGGTAACGCACTTGTATAGTCCGCTATGCAACCTTTCGCCACAATCGGCGTTACAACCGCATGATGACAAAGCCCGATATCTGGTATGTGGCCTTTGGCCCCGACAAATCCGTCAAGTCAGACACCCGTGCCGCCGGGACCGTGCGCACGACCAAGACGTTCAAGTCCGAGATCGACGCCAAGCTGTTTGCGCAGCAGATCATTGCGAAGGGCTGGACGGCCACCGCCGGCACGCTCAATCCGCATCAGCCGAAAAAGACCATCCCCGCCTCGCAGATCGAGGACTGGGCTGACCCTCGCTTCAGCGCGTAAACGTCAGATCACTTCATAGGCGAAGAATAACGTGATCGCCGTCATCGCAATCAGACCGCCAAGGAAAAATTGGTCGGCGATAATTTCGCAGCGGGTGCTCAGGCTGTGGCGCTCCGGATGCCGCATCGAAATATAGGATGCGATCGCGCTGACCAGGAACAGTGTTGATACCACGGCGGCATATTCGTCGACCCGGCTCGGGCCGATCCGCGCTTCCAGGATCTTGACCAGCCCGATCAGCGTCACGCAGACGCCGATCATCGTGCCGGAGCTCGGCAGAATGTGCTTTGAAAGTGCACGCTGCTCGCGCGGTCTTGGAGCGTCGGCCATCCTGGTTCAGGCTTGCCCAGTGAGAAACGGATTGGTCATGCGCTCCTGACCGATGCTCGAGCCGGGCCCGTGGCCGCAGATGAAGCCGACGTCGTCGCCGAGCGGCAGCAATTTCGTCGTGATCGAGTGGATCAGTTGCTCGTGGCTGCAGCCGGGAAAGTCGGTACGGCCGACTGAGCCGGCAAATAGCACGTCGCCGACATGGGCGAACTTCATCGCCTTATTGTAGTACACCACGCTGCCTGGCGAATGGCCGGGGCAGTGCAGAATGTCGAAATCCAGCCCGCCGACGCTGACGCGGTCGCCCTCTTCGAGCCAGCGGTCCGGGGTGAAATTGCGCACCCCGGCCATGCCGTATTTCGCGCCGCTCTCCACCACCGCGTCGAGCAGGAACTTGTCGGCGATGTGCGGGCCGGTGATCGGCACCTTCAGCGCGTCGCGCAGTTCGGCGGCGCCGCCGACATGGTCGATATGGCCATGGGTGAGCCAGATCTGCTCAACATTGACGTTGGCCTTGGCGATGGCATCCTGGATCAGCGGCACGTCGCCGCCGGGGTCGATCACCACCGCCTGCCGGGTAGTCTCGTCCCATAGCAGCATGCAGTTCTGCTGGAACAGCGTCACCGGAATGATCGCCGCGCCGGCGGCGGCCTGGGTCTCGGATTCTTGTGTCATCGCGCCACAATGCTGATTTTTGGCAGGGTGCCAAGGGGGAAATGAGCTGCTCCGGCTTTGGCGGCGTTGCAAAATCGGCTAGTCTTGGTCGCCATGGAATCGAAAGCCGTTCATCTGGCGCTTGCGCCCCTCGACCGCCGCCAGTCCGAGACGGCGCTGGCGATTGCGCGCG
This sequence comes from Tardiphaga sp., assembly GCF_028290785.1. GTDB lineage: Bacteria > Pseudomonadota > Alphaproteobacteria > Rhizobiales > Xanthobacteraceae > Tardiphaga. The sequence continues at coordinate 2,827 of NZ_JAQGJD010000265.1, forward strand.
GCACCGCGCGCTGGCTGCGCAGCCTGGGATTTTCCTGCCTCAGCGAGATGTCGTTGCCGTCCGGGCGGCGCGCCGATCTGGTGGCGCTGAACGCGCGCGGCGAAATCTGGATCGTCGAGATCAAGTCGTCGCTGGCCGACCTGCGCGCCGATGACAAGTGGCCGGACTACCGCGCCCATTGCGACCGGCTGTTCTTCGCCTTCACCCAGGATCTGTCGTGCGATCTGTTTCCCGGCGATACCGGCCTGATCGTCGCCGACGCCTATGGCGCGCATCTGCATTGTGACGCGCCGGAGCACCGGCTGCCGGCCGCGACGCGAAAAAGCCTGATGCTGCGCTTCGCCACCACCGCGGCGCATCGGCTCAATAGGTTGCACGACCCGCAGGGCCACGCGGAGTTTTTGAACGAGGTGTAGTGCGTCTCCCTCGCCCCGCAAGCGGGGCGAGGTGAAGAAAAATCAGCGCGGCGCGCGCTTGGCGAGGATGCGCTGCAGGGTGCGGCGGTGCATGTTGAGGCGGCGCGCGGTTTCCGAGACGTTGCGGCTGCACATTTCATAGATGCGCTGGATATGCTCCCAGCGCACGCGGTCGGCCGACATCGGGTTGTTCGGCAGTTCGGACTTGTCGCCGCCGCTGGCGAGCAACGCCGCGACCACATCGTCGGCATCCGCCGGTTTCGACAGATAGTCCACCGCGCCCATCTTCACCGCGGTGACGGCGGTGGCGATATTGCCATAGCCGGTCAGCACGATGGCGCGCGCGTCCGGGCGCTGCAGCTTCAGCGCGGAGACGACGTCGAGACCGTTGCCGTCGCCGAGCCGCAGATCGACCACGGCGAAAGCCGGCGCCGACTTGCCGATATGCGCCAGGCCGTCGGCGACGCTGTCGCAGGAGGTCACGGTGAAGCCACGCGTTTCCATCGCGCGCGACAGCCGCTCCAGAAACGGCTTGTCGTCCTCCACGATCAGGAGCGAGCGGTCGGTCTGGCCTGTCAGTTCGGCGATGGCATTCACGTGGCAAAATCCTCCATGGCGTACCCTGAGTATATGGCGCTATGGCCGGCCGCGCCAAGGGCGCCGGCCCCGCTTTGGCGTCATCGTGAAGTCGGGGAGAGGCTTCCCGCCGGTAAATCGGGTGGTTAATGGCGTCTGGAGTGCTACACAGCGGCGTGTTGTCGCACATGCAGCATGACCGAAACGGGTGAGAAGATCCGCAATGGACGCAACCACGACCCACGTCGATGAAAGTTCGATCCGCTACGCCGGCTGGCGCATCGTCGGCGTTTGTTTCGTGCTGGCTACGTTCGGCTGGGCGCTCGGCTTCTATGGCCAGAGCGTTTATCTCGCCGAATTGCAACGCGTGCACGGCTGGCCGGCCTCGACCATCGCCACCGCGACGACGTTCTTCTATTTGTTCGGCGCGTTGCTGGTCGCGTTTCTCAGCGAAGCCATGCGCGCGCTCGGGCCGCGCAATTGCCTGCTCGGGGGTGTGCTCGCGATGGCGACGGCCACCGCATTGCTCGGACAGATCACTGCGCCGTGGCAGCTCTACGCCGTAAATGCGCTGCTGGCGTTCGGCTGGGCCGGCACCAGTCTCGGCGCCGTCACCAACACGCTTGGCCTGTGGTTCGACAGAAAGCGCGGCATGGCGATCAGCCTGGCGCTGAACGGTGCCAGTTTTGGCGGCATCGTCGGCGTGCCGCTGCTGGTCGCGGCGATAGGGGGCTTCGGTTTCGCCGGCGCGACGCTCGCTGCCGCCGTGGCGATGGCCGTACTGCTGGTGCCGGTGATTCTGCTGTTCGTCGGCCGGCCGCCGCGCGATCCCGCGCGGCTCGCCGGCAGCTCGACATTGGCCAAGGACGCGCCGTCGTCGCGGCAGATCCGTGCGCACGCCTTTCGCGACGTGGCCTTCCTCACGCTGACGGTTTCGTTCGCGCTGACACTTTTCGCGCAGGTCGGCTTCATCGTCCACCTGATCTCGTTTCTAGATCCGGTGATCGGCCGCGAGCGCGCCGCGGTCGCGGTGTCGCTGCTGACGTTGATGGCCGTGGTCGGCCGCCTGCTGTTCTCGACGGTGATCGACCGGCTCAACCAGCGGCTGGCGGCGTCGATCTCGTTCCTCAGCCAGGCGTTGGCATTGGCGATCGTCATCAATGCGCGCAACGAGGCGCTGCTGTTCTTCGCCTGCGCGCTGTTCGGATTTTCGGTCGGCAACCTGATCACGCTGCCGGCGCTGATCGTGCAGCGCGAATTCGATGCGCGCTCGTTCGGTGTCCTGGTCAGCCTGATCACCGCGGTGACGCAGATCACCTACGCCTTCGGCCCCGGCATCATCGGCTTCTTGCGCGATATTTCCGGCAGCTACGCCGTGCCGTTCTACGGCTGCATGGGCTTGCAACTGATCGCCGCCGTGTTGATCCTGTCGCGCGGGCGAGCACGACGGGATCGAATTAGCGTCGGTTGATGCATCCGTCATGGCCGGGCTGAAGCGCGAAGCACGGCTTCGCTAGATGTCCCGCCCATCCACGATGTTCAGCGAGAGCGGGCCAGCCACGACGGAGTGTTTTACACTTACGCGACCCGTTGCTTTATCAGGTCGTCGAGATCCAGCCGTCGCGTGAATATCGCCAGCCCGCCTTTGCTTTCATGCGGCCAGGCTTCCTGCGGTCGGTCCCAGTAGAGCTCGACACCGTTCTGGTCGGGATCGCGCAAGTACAGCGCCTCGGACACGCCGTGGTCGCTGGCGCCGTCGAGCGCGATGCCGGCTTGCTGCACACGGTGCAGCGCATCGGCGAGCGCGGCACGGGTCGGATACAGGATAGCGGTGTGAAACAGCCCGGTGGTGCCGGGCGCCGGCGGCTGGCCGCCTTTGCTCTCCCAGGTGTTGAGCCCGATGTGGTGGTGATAGCCGCCGGCGGAAATGAACGCGGCC
>NZ_JAQGJD010000301.1 GCF_028290785.1 Tardiphaga sp.
GGGAGGCTAACATGCTGAGATGGGTTACCGCATTTTCGACGGCACTGATCTGGACCGCGCTCGCATCCGTCACGCCGGCAGCCGCCGCCGACAAGGTGGTGCTGATGCTGAACTGGTACGTCTATGGTGAGCACGCGCCGTTCTATTACGGCAAGGCCAAGGGCCTCTATGCCGCCGAAGGCATCGACCTTGAGATTCAGGAAGGCCGCGGTTCTGCCGCCACCGTGCAGGCCGTCGCCGCCAAGACCGCGGACTTCGGCTATGTCGACGTCCCCACCATGATGCGAGCGGCCATCAAGGGCGCCCCGGTGATCGCCACCGGCGTGCTCCTGCAAACCTCCGCCATGTCGGTGATGGGCTTCGTCGAGAAGAACATCAAGAAGCCGGAGGACATCAAGGGCAAGACCGTGGCGATCACGCCGGCGGATTCCATGACCCAGATCTGGCCGCTGTTCCTGAAGAAGGCCGGGCTGAAGGAGTCCGACTTCAAGACCGTCGCCGGCGACGGCCAGACCAAGCTCAACGCCGTCATCAACGGCCAGGCCGACCTCTTGCTCGGCTATGTCATGGACCAGTCCATGAAGATCAAGGATGCCACCGGCAAGGACGTCTACCCGATCAAGTTCGCCGATTACGGCATTCATCTGGTGTCGTCGGGCATCGTCGCCAACACCGACTATGTGAAGGCCAATGCCGATCTGGTGAAGCGTTTCATGTCGGCGACCACCAAGTCGGTGGAAGCGGCCGAGAAGGACGCCAAGGGCGCGGCGCAGTCGATCCTCGATGCCAACCCCAAGGGCGGCAAGATCGAGACCCTGACGCAGGGCTTTGAGCTGACCATCCCGCTGTACCGCACCCCGGAAACCAAGACCAAGCGCCCGTTCCAGGTCACCGACCAGAACATGAAGGACAGCGTCGAGCTGATGGTCGAGTACGGCGGCCTTGATGCCAAGGCCAAGGAAAATCCGAAGGCGTTCTACACCAACGACTATCTGCCCAAATAACGATCGAAGTAACGACCGAAGTAACAGGACTGATCTTATGAACGCAGCGATGAAGGCCATGGGCGTGAATTCAGCGAGCGCGCATCTTCGTGTTGTGTCCGAGCAGCCCGCCACGAACAGCACGTCGGGGATCACCATCTCCGGCGTGTCCAAGACCTACCGGTCGCGCGACGGCGACGTGCCGTCGCTGCGGCCGCTGGACTTCCATATCGACGACGGCGAGTTCTTCGTCATCGTCGGCCCCTCCGGCTGCGGCAAGTCCACGCTGTTGAAGATGATCTCCGGCCTGCTGGCGCCATCGACCGGCGAGATCCTGGTCGATGGCAAGAAGGTCACCGAGCCGCACGGCGACGTCGGCATCGTGTTCCAGAACTCGCTGCTGCTGCCGTGGCGCAACATCCTGTCCAATGTGATGCTGCCGATCGACATGAAGAAGCTGCCGCGTGAAAAATTCTTGGCGCGCGCGAAGCAGCTTTTGAAAATGGTCGGCCTCGAAGGTTTCGAGAAGAAGCTGCCGTGGCAACTGTCCGGCGGCATGCAGCAGCGCGCCTCGATCTGTCGCGCGCTGGTGCACGATCCCAAGATCATGCTGATGGACGAGCCGTTCGGCGCGCTCGACGCCATGACGCGCGAGAAGATGAATGTCGAACTGTCGCGCATCCAGCGCGAGACCGGCAAGACCGTGCTGCTGATCACCCATTCGATTCCGGAAGCGGTGTTCCTCGCCGACAGGGTGCTGGTGATGACCGAGCGTCCCGGCGGTATCGCGGCGATCTACGACGTGCCGCTCGGCCGCGAGCGCAATCTGGATGCGATGGCGAACCCGGTGTTCACCGAGCTGGTGTCGCGAATTCGCAAGCACTTCTTCACCCAAAGCGCGCTGGACTAATTGTGATGGGCACGAACAGAAATAGCTCGTCATTGCGAGGAGCGAAGCGACGCAGCAATCCAGTAGGCCGCAAGGAAGAACTGGATTGCTTTGTCGCAAGGGCTCCTCGCAATGACGGTCGAAACGGTCTGATCGGGTCTTGGATCAAGGTCTAGGTACAAGTATCATGAATGCTCCCCGCATCGCTTTGCGCGACATCGCGCTGTTCGAACGCCCGGTGGCGTTCATGCGGCCGTTCCGCTTTGGCGCGGTGACGGTCAATGCGGCGCCGCAGGCCTTTGTGCGCGTCGAACTCGAGGTCGAAGGCAAGGGCGTGTTCGCCGGCGCCAGTGCCGAGCTGATGGTGCCGAAGTGGTTCGACAAGCGGCCGCATCTTGAGATCGCCGACACCGTCGATGAACTCAGGCAGTCGCTGTTGATCGCGCGTGACCTGTATCGCGCGCAGTCCGGCTTCATCTCGGCCTTCGGCCTGCACGCCGCCTGCATCAACGATCAGATCGAGGCGTGCGCTAAGGCTGATATCCCGCCGCTGGCCGCCGCTTTTGGTCCGGCGGAGATCGACAAGGCCGTGCTCGACGCGCTGCTGCGGGGGCTCGGGCTGAATTTCTTCGACGGCATGGCGGCGAATGTGGCCGGGCTGACCGCGCGGCTGGCGCCCGACCTCGGCGATGACGATATCGCGGCATTCCTCGCCGGCCGGAAACGGCTGCAGCGCGTCGCGCTGCGCCACACCGTCGGGCTCGACGACGTCATTGAAGGCGAGGGCGGTGTCGCCGATGTCAGGGAAAACAGTGGCAGCCGCTATTTCAAGCTGAAGATGAACGGCGACCCCGAAGCGGACGCGGCACGGCTGGCGAAAATCGGCCAGGCGCTGGCGACGCTGCCTTACGACTATCAGGTGACGCTCGATGCCAACGAGCAATATGCCGACCTCAACGCGCTCGGCGCGCTGGTCGATCGGCTCGGCCATGACGCTGCGCTAAAACCCATTGCGTCAAAACTGCTCTACATCGAACAGCCGATGCCGCGCGACACCACGCGGTCGTCGCCGCTCGGCGCGCTGTCGTCGCGCAAATTCATCATCGACGAGGCCGACGATTCCTGGGACGCATTTCCGGCGGCCAAGGCGCTGGGCTATCGCGGCATCTCGTCGAAATCCTGCAAGGGATTTTACAAGTCTATCGTCAACGCGACACGCGCGGCGAAATGGAGCGCTGCCGGCGATGCCTATTTCATCACCGGCGAGGATCTCACCTGCCAGGCCGGGCTCGGTGTGCAGCAAGATCTGGCGCTTGGCGCGCTGATCGGTGTCACCCACGCCGAGCGCAACGGCCATCATTATGTCGATGGCTTTGGCGAAGCACCTGCGGAAGAGGCTGAAGCGTTTCTCGAAGCGCATCCGGATCTCTACCGCCGCGACGGCGACGTGATCCGGCTCGACATTCACGACGGCGATCTCCTGACGGGATCGCTGACCTCTGCCGGATTTGCATCCGGCGCCCATCCGGACTGGACGGCGTTGTCGCCGCTCCAGCGCCCCAGAACAAAAATCCTGTTGGAGAACTGACTATGGCTGTCCACCGCCTCGGCATCATCATGAACGGCATTACCGGCCGTATGGGTCTCAACCAGCATCTCGTACGCTCGATCGTGGCGATCCGCGCGCAAGGCGGCGTGACGCTGAAGAATGGCGATCGCATGATGCCGGATCCGATCCTAGTCGGCCGCAACGCCGAGAAGATCGAGGGTCTCGCCAAGAAGTACGGCATCGATCGCTGGACCACCGATCTCGATGAGGCGTTGAAGAACAAGGACGATACCATCTTCTTCGACGCCGCCACCACTCAGGCGCGTCCCGGCCTGCTCAACAAGGCGATCGAAGCCGGCAAGCACATCTATTGCGAGAAGCCGATCGCGACCAATCTGGCCGCAGCACTCGACGTGATCCAGAAGGCCAATGCCAAGGGCCTCAAGCACGGCACCGTGCAGGACAAGCTGTTCCTGCCCGGCCTGAAGAAGCTGGCGATGCTGCGCGACTCGGGCTTCTTCGGAAAGATGCTCTCGGTGCGCGGCGAGTTCGGCTACTGGGTGTTCGAGGGCGACTGGCAGGAAGCGCAGCGGCCGTCGTGGAATTACCGCGCCGAAGACGGCGGCGGCATGATCCTGGACATGGTCTGCCACTGGCGCTACGTGCTCGACAATCTGTTCGGCGAAGTCGAGAGCCTGACCTGCCTCGGCACCACCGACATTCCGGCGCGCTGGGACGAGCAGGGCAAGAAGTACACCGCCACCGCCGATGACTCCGCTTATGCCACCTTCAAGCTGAAGGGCGGCGTCATCGCCCACATGAACATGTCGTGGGCGACGCGCGTGTATCGCGACGACCTCGTGACCTTCCAGGTCGATGGCACCAACGGCTCGGCGGTGGCCGGCCTCACCGAGTGCATGATCCAGGCGCGTCAGGCGACGCCGCGGCCGGTGTGGAATCCGGACGAGAAGCGTACCCACGATTTCTACGCCGACTGGCAGAAGGTGCCGGACAACGCCGTCTACGATAACGGCTTCAAGGAGCAGTGGGAGATGTTCATCCGCCACGTCTGCGAGGACGCTCCGTACAAGTACACGCTGCTGGAAGGCGCCAAGGGCGTGCAGCTGGTCGAATGCGCGCTGGAAAGCTGGAAAGAGCGCCGTTGGGTCGATGTGCCGGCGCTGAAGGTCTGAGGTGATCTCATGAACAAGCCGGTCCAACCCATGTCATCGCTGTCACTCAAGCTGCCGAAGGCCGATCGCTCGATCGAGACCTATCGTCTGGCGGCGTCGCGCACGTTTCCGTCGAAACTCGAGGGCACGCTGAATCGTGTCGCGTTCTCGGCCGCCCATGTGGTGGCCGATCCGCTCGCCGAATCCGACCCGTGGGTGAAGGGCGCCATCGACTGGGACCGCACCATCGCGTTTCGCGAGCACGTCTGGGACCTCGGCCTCGGCGTGGCCGAAGCGATGGACACCGCGCAGCGCGGCATGGGCATGGACTGGCCGACCTCGCTGGAACTGATCCAGCGTTCGGTGGCGGCGGCGAAGCCGCGCGGCGGGTTGGTGTTCTCCGGCGCCGGCACCGACCACCTCGCGGTGGAAGACGCCAAGACCATCGACGACGTGATCCGCGCCTATGAGGAACAGTTCGAAGCCATCGAGAAGGCCGGCGGCCGCATCATCCTGATGGCCTCGCGCGCGCTGGCAAAGCTGGGCAAGAGCGCCGAGGACTACGGCCGCGTCTATGACCGCATCCTGTCGCAGTCGGCGCAGCCGGTGATCATCCACTGGCTCGGCGACATGTTCGATCCGGCGCTGGCCAACTACTGGGGCACGCCGAGCCTCGACACCGCGATGGATATCGCGGTCGATGTCATCAACCGCAACGCCTCGAAAGTCGATGGCGTGAAAGTCTCGCTGCTCGATGCGCAGCGCGAGATCGACATGCGCCGGCGGCTCAAGCCGGAAGTGAAGATGTACACCGGCGACGACTTCAATTACGCCGAGCTGATCGCCGGCGACGACAAGGGTTTTTCCCACGCGCTGCTCGGCATCTTCGATGCCATCGCGCCGGCGGCGTCCTATGCGTTGTCACGCCTGGCGGCCGGCGACGACAAGGCATTCCACGACGTACTCGGCCCCACGGTGCCGCTGTCGCGCCACATCTTCAAGGCGCCGACCCGGTTCTACAAGACGGGCATCGTCTTCATGGCCTATCTCAACGGCCACCAGGATCACTTCACCATGATCGGCGGCCAGGAGAGCACGCGCTCGACGCTGCATCTGGCCGAGCTGTTCCGGCTCGCCGATCAGGCAGGGCTGCTGTCGAATCCCGAGCAGGCGACGCAGCGCATGAAGGCGATCCTCGCCACCCGCGGGATCGATGCCTGAAATGCGTGACTTCTCACAAGACCACCGCTGGCTGTCGCTGAATACGGCCACCGTCCGCAAGCAGGGTGATTTCGTCGCCATTGCCAACGCCTGCGCGAAGCACGGCATTCGCGGCGTGAGCCCGTGGCGTGACCAGGTCGCGACCGTCGGCCTCGACAACGCCGTGCGCGCCGTCAAGGACAACGACCTCGAATTGTCCGGCTACTGCCGCGGCGGCATGTTTGTCGGCGACGCGTCGCGTCACGCCGAGATTCGCGACGACAACCGCCGCTGTGTCGATGAGGCCAAGGCGCTCGGCGCGCCGTGCATCGTGCTGGTGGTCGGCGGCCTGCCGCAATATTCGCGGCCCGGCAGCGCGCCGTCGAAGAACATCGTCAATGCCCGCGCGCAGGTCGATGACGGCATCGCCGAGATGATGGAATACGCCGGGCAGGCCGACATGCCGCTGGCCATCGAGCCGCTGCATCCGGCCTATGCTGCGGACCGCGCCTGCGTGAACACCACCGAGCAGGCGCTCGACATCTGCGACCGGCTCGATCCGAACCGCACCGGGGCGCTCGGCGTCGCGCTCGACGTCTATCACATCTGGTGGGATCCGGAGCTGCAGGCGCAGATCGTCCGCGCCGGGCAGGACCGGCTGCTGGCGTTCCATGTCTGCGACTGGCTGGT
>NZ_JAQGJD010000341.1 GCF_028290785.1 Tardiphaga sp.
TGCGTGACGATCGCGATGGTGAAGTCGCGCTTCAACTCGTCGATCAGCTCCTCGATCTTGAGTGTCGAGATCGGGTCCAGCGCCGAGGTCGGCTCATCGAACAGGATGACTTCGGGGCGCACCGCGATGGTGCGCGCGATGCACAGGCGCTGCTGCTGACCGCCGGACAGGCTCAGGCCGGAGGCGTTGAGCTTGTCCTTGACCTCGTTCCACAGCGCGCCACCGCGCTGCGCCTTCTCGAGGCGACCGTCCATCTCGGACTTCGAGATCTTCTCGTAGAGGCGCTGGCCGAAGGCGATGTTCTCGTAGATCGTCATCGGAAACGGGGTTGGCTTCTGGAACACCATGCCGACGCGGGCGCGCAGCAGGTTAAGATCCAGCTTGGGGTCAAGGACGTTCTGGTTGTCGAGCATAACCTGGCCCTCGGCGCGCTGGCCGGGATAAAGGTCGTACATGCGGTTGAAGATACGGAGCAGCGTGGACTTGCCGCAGCCCGACGGGCCGATGAAGGCCGTCACGCGGTTGGCGACCAGGGTCAGGTTGATGTGCTTCAAGGCGTGGTGTTCGCCGTAATAGAAGTTCAGGTCGCGGACGCTGACCTTGGAACGCTCCTCCCCCTTCGCTACCTGCGGGGGCAGCGATACGGAGGGAACGCCGGAAGATACAGAAAGCTCACTCATTTGGCTGTCCTCTCGGCGCCGAGAATGCGCGCGCCAATGTTAAGGGCAAGTACGGTCAGGGTGATGATCAGGGCGCCGCTCCAGGCAAGCTGTTTCCAGTACTCGTACGGGCTCTGAACGAAGTTGTTGATGGTGACGGGCAAGTTGGCCATGGTCTTGGTGAGATCCAGGCTGAAGAACTGGTTGCTCAAGGCTGTGAACAGCAGCGGCGCGGTTTCGCCGGCGACACGGGCGGTCGCCAGCAATACGCCGGTGATGAGACCGGCGCGGGCCGCGCGGTAGGCGATCCGCTTGATCACCAACGAGCGCGGCAGGCCCAGCGCCGAGGCCGCCTCGCGGAGCGGATTGGGCACCAGGCCGAGCATGTCCTCGGTGGTGCGGACCACCACGGGGATCACGATCACGGCCAGCGCCAGGGAGCCTGCCAGTGCCGAGAAGCCGCCCATCGGCACCACCACCGCGCCGTACACGAACAGGCCGATGATGATCGAGGGCGCCGACAACAGGATATCGTTGATGAAGCGGATCACCGCGGTGAGCCGGTCGTTCTTGCCGTATTCGGCGAGATAGGTGCCGGCGAACAGGCCGAGTGGCGCGCCGATGCCGACGCCGATCACCGTCATGATGATGGAGCCGACGATGGCGTTGAGCAGACCGCCTTCCTGTGATCCCGGCGGCGGCGTGTTCTGGGTGAACAGCTGCACGCTGATGCCGGCGATGCCGTTGGCGAACAGCGTGAACAGGATCAGCGCCAGCCAGGTGACGCCGAACAGAGCGGCCCCCATGCACAAAGCGCGGATGATGACGTTGGTGCGGCGACGGGACGCATAAATCGGGTTCATTTAGTTGCCCGCCTTCTTCTCGAGACGCATCAGCATCAGCCGCGCCGCCGACAGCACGAAGAACGTCAGCACGAACAGCAGCAGGCCGAGCAGGATCAGCGCGGACTGGTGCAGACCGTCGCTTTCCGCGAACTCGCTGGCGATCGCCGCGGAGATCGTGGTGCCCGGCCCGAAGATCGAGCCGGAGATCCGGAACGAGTTGCCGATGATGAAGGTCACCGCCATGGTCTCGCCGAGCGCGCGGCCCAGCGCCAGCATGACGCCGCCGATCACGCCGACCCGGGTGTAGGGGATGACGACGTTGCGGACCACTTCCCAGGTGGTGCAGCCGACGCCGTAGGCGGCTTCCTTGAGCACCGGCGGCACCGTCTTGAACACATCGACCGAGATCGAGGTGATGAACGGCAGCACCATGATGGCGAGGATCAGCGCGGCATTAAACAGGCTGAGATAGGACGGCGGGCCGGCAAAGATGGTGCCGAGCACCGGCACGCCTTCGAAAGTGTTGATCATGAAAGGCTGGACGTGGTTGGCCAGGAACGGGCCGAGAACGAAGAAGCCCCACATGCCGTAGATGATCGAGGGAATGCCGGCGAGCAGTTCGACGGCCATGCCGATCGGGCGGCGGAGCCACTGCGGGCACAGCTCAGTGAGGAAGATTGCGATGCCCAGGCCGACCGGAATCGCGATCGCCATGGCGATCACCGAGGTGACCAGCGTGCCGTAGATCGGGCCCAGCGCCCCGAGCACCGGCGGATCGGCGGACGGCGCCCAGCGCTGCGTCCACAGGAACGCAAAGCCGTATTCCTTCATCGCCGGCCAGGCGCCGACGATCAGCGAGAGAATGATGCCGCCGAGAATGAGCAGGACCGACAGCGCGCAGACGCGCGTGATCCAGTAGAAGGCCTGATCGCCAAACTTGAAGGCGTTGAGCGCCTTGGCGCGATCATAGGGTCCGGCGGCTTCCATCGACGAGCTCTGTACGGCCATATCTGCCACGCCAGTCCCCTGTTCTTGTTACTGTACTGGATGCGCGAGCGCATCATTGAAGAAACATACTCAGCGCTCGCCGCGGGTCCCCTCCCCCGGTGCGAAGCGAAGCTTCGCTAGGTGGTGGAGGGTGGCGCGAAGCGCCGGGAGAGGGGGGAGCCACAGGCGCTGGAGCTTGTGGCCCTCTCCCCGCCCCTCCCCCCAAGGGGGAGGGGACACTACTGTCGGCGTGTTATCGCTCAGCTCTTGATATCAGCCGACCAGGTCTTCTCGATCAGCTTGACGACGGGCTCCGGCATCGGGATGTAGTCGAGCTCTTCGGCCATCTTGCCGCCCTTGGCGAAAGCCCAGGTGAAGAACTTGACGGCCTCGGCGGAGGCAGCCTTGTCGGCCGGGGTCTTGTGCATCAGGATGAAGGTCGCGGCAGTGATCGGCCAGGAAGCTTCGCCGGGCTGGTCGGTGAGGATCACGTAGTAACCGGGCGCCTTGGCCCAATCGGCGTTCGACGCGGCAGCCTGGAAGGCAGCGATGGTCGGCTGCACGGTCTTGCCGGCCTTGTTGATCAGCGCGGCGTAGGTCAGCTTGTTCTGCTTGGCGTAGGCGTATTCGACGTAACCGATGGCGTTCTTGGTCTGGCTGATGTTGCCGGCAACGCCTTCGTTACCCTTGGCGCCAACGCCGACCGGCCATTCGACCGCGGTGCCCGAACCGACCTTGGTCTTCCAGTCGGCGCTCGCCTTGGCGAGATAGTCGGTGAAGTTGAAGGTGGTGCCCGAACCGTCCGAACGACGCACCACGGTGATGGCGGCCGAGGGCAGCTTCAGCTTCGGATTCAGCTTGGCAATCGCGGCGTCGTCCCACTTGAGAACCTTGCCGAGATAGATGTCGGCCAGCAGCTCGCCGGACAGCACCAGCTCGCCGGAATTGATGCCTTCCAGGTTCACGACGGGAACGATGGCGCCCATCACCATCGGCCACTGGACGAGGCCGTCCTTCTCGAGCTGTTCGGCCTTGAGCGGCGCGTCGGTGGCGCCGAAGGTCACGGTCTTGGCCTGGATCTGCTTGATGCCGGCGCCGGAGCCGATCGACTGATAGTTGAGGCCATTGCCGGTCTCTTTCTTGTAGGCGTCAGCCCACTTCGAATAGACGGGGAACGGGAAGGTGGCGCCGGCACCGGTGATGTCGGCGGCGAATGCCGACGTCGATGCGGCGACGAGGCCTGCAGCGACGATTGCCTTGAGGAATTTCATGATGGTCTCCATCTGCTGAGCTAGGCGCCGAATGCGCCCGATCCTGCTCACGCCGCCCGTTTAAGGGGGGTCGATAGACCTTTTATGATGGTTCGGTGACAGTTGGATGACAGCGGCAAGCCATTGAAAAATAAAAGTTTTATGGCGCCGGCGGGGCTTTGACCTGGGGAAAAGCGGCGGTAAACGTCGCTCCGTTTTTAGGCACGCTTTCGATCAACAATCGGCCGCGATGGCGGTTAAGAATATGTTTCACCAGCGATAAACCGAGCCCCGTGCCGCCCTGCGCGCGGCTGTCGCCGACATCGACCCGGTAGAACCTTTCGGTCAGCCGCGGCAGATGTTCCGGGGCGATCCCGGGGCCGAAATCCCGTACCGCGACGCGCACTTCCGGCGCGCCATCGGGGCTCGCCGCCACCAGGATCACCGACACCGCGACACGGCCGCCGGAGGCGCCGTATTTCAGCGCGTTCTCGATCAGGTTCTCGAACAACCGCAGCAGCTCCTCGCGGTCGCCAGAGATGGTCACGGCCGCATCCGGCAGGTCCATTTCGATCTTGACGTTTCGCTCCGCCGCCAACGGCTCGAGGCCGTCGCTGACCTGGCGAATGATCGGCAGCAGATCGACCTGCATGTCCGGCCGGACATGGGCGGTGAGTTCGACCCGCGACAGCGACAGCAGGTCGTCGATCAGCCGCGCCATCCGCTTCGCCTGGGTATGCATGATGCCGAGAAAACGCTCGCGCGCCTTGGCGTCATCCCTGGCGGGGCCCTGCAGCGTCTCGATGAAGCCGGACAGTGCCGCCAGCGGCGTGCGCAACTCATGGCTGGCATTGGCGACGAAGTCGGCGCGCATTTCCTCGACCCGGCGCAACGGCGTCTGGTCGTGGAAGGTCATCAGCATGCAGATGTCGGAGCCGCCGAACGCCGTCGGTACCGACAGCGGCGTGATGATCAATTCCATCCAGCGGTCGACCGGGACGTGATCGAGATAGGTGGCGCGCCGCGGCTCGGTGGTGGCGATGGCCTCGCGCAACGCGACGACGATCTCCGGCGAGCGCAGCGCGAACTGCGCCAGTTCGTTCTTGCGCAGCGCGGGCGCCAACTGGGCGGCGGCGGGATTGAAATGGATAACGCGGCCGGCGCGGTCGAGCAACGCGGCGGGATCGGGCATGCCGGCAATGATAGCGCGCACCGCCGGCGCCTCCACCGGATTGACGCCGAGCACTTCCTCGCGCGACGCCACGACGTCATGCAGCCGCCATGGCACCAGGGCGGCGGCGGCGATAACGACGAAGGCGATCCCGGCGCGGGTCGGCGACAATTCGCCGAACAGCACCAGTGCAAGCAGCACCAGCCCGGCCGCGAGCAGGATGATCGCGGAATGCCGCAGCCGGTCGGGCCACGGCGAAAACAGGGTGGGCGGGGAAGCTTCGATGGCCATCTGACGGGCTCTTTTCCTGCTCCGGATGTCTTAGATCAGGCGCCGGAACCGCCATGTTTCTTGAGGGGGCGACCGACGCCGGCCGGGGCCTCCACCTCGATCGCCGCCGTCAACGCCTGCAGCCGTTTCGAGCGCGCGCCGACGATAAGTTCCCGACACGTCAGCAGGATGACGGAAATAAAGAACGGCGCCAGATAGTACAGGACGCGAAACAGCAGCATGCCGGCAAGCAGCTCTTCCTTGTCCATCTGCCACAGCCCGACCAGCATGGCGGCGTCGAACACGCCAAGCCCGCCCGGCGAATGGCTGGCAAAGCCGAGCAGGGTCGCGGACACGAAGATCACCGCTACGACCACGAAGCCGAGATTGGGCTCGTCGGGGACCAGCATGTACATCGCCAGCGCGCAGAAACTGAGATCGATGATGCCGATCACGATCTGCAGCAGCGTCAGCGGGCCGCCCGGCAACTGCACCGACCAGGTGCCATGGCCGACGCAGCGCGGCTTCGCCCAGACCCAGACCACATAGCCGGCAAGGCCCGCCAGGATGCCGATGGCGAACAGGCGGTTGAGCCACGGCGGCAACAGATCGATCGCCGTGGCCGCCTCCGGATGATAGGCGATGCCCATGCCGAGCACCGCGGCGTTGCCGAGCCAGAATGTCAGGCCGGCGAGAAAACAGATCTTGGCGACGTCGATCGCGTTCAGGCCCCAGGCCGAATAGATCCGGTAGCGCACCGCGCCGCCGGTGAAGACACTGGCGCCGACATTATGACCGATCGCATAACTGGAGAACGCGGCCAGCGCGTTGACGCGGTACGGGATGTCGGCGCGGCCGATCGCGCGCACCGCGAACCAGTCGTAGAAAGTCAGGGTGAAATAGCCGGCGGCCACCGACAGCGCGGCGAAGCCGATCAGGCGCGGCTCGGTCGCCTTCATGGCCTCATAGACGGCGTGGCCGTTAATGTTGCGCAGCTTGTGATAAAGCATGTAGCAGGCGAACGCGATGACCGCGACGCTGAGCAGAACACCGAGCTTGTGCAGGATTTGCTTGTCGCGCAGAAACGAGACCGCCCTGCGTATGGCTTCCAGCATTTAGACCTCGAATACGATCAACGACCAAGGGCAGTCGGGTAAACCTCGGCGTGACCGCCGTCTCGTGTCTCCAGGACGACCTGTCCTAGCGTGTTTTGAAGCAAAGTGGAATTCGTCGATCGTGAACGAAAAACACGCAGCATCAATATATTAGGTCAGGTTTAACAAACCAGAGGGGCGGTATGGCGCGCCACCTGCGGCAAATTGACGGCAGCCACCGCCTCACACGCGATGGTGAGACTTTCGTGACCTCACGCCGCCGATCTGGCGGCAAGTCGCTGGTAAAATAACAGGTCGAGTTCCGGCGCAAGTCCGGTCAGCCCCGTCAACAAGGCGTGGACCTGGCCCCGGTGATGGGTTTGGTGGTTGAACCAGTGCGCCAGCGCCGGCCCGAGTTGCTGCTCGAATTCCTCCGGTGACGATACCCGGCGATATTTGATGGTGCCGGCGATCCGTGCCTCGTCGAGGCCATCGACATAGCGAACGATCCGGGCGTCCTCGGCGATCCGTGCGGCACGCAATTCGCCGAAATCCTCAAACAGCAGCGCGTCAAGCCGATCGGGCGCCACGCCTTCGCCGGTGAAGCGCTTTTGCCAGATTCGGTCGGTGACCAGCAGATGGTTCAGGGTGCCCTGCACCGACTTGAAGAAGGCACCGCGGTCGGCGCGAAACTGATCGGGGCTGAGCGTGGCGGCAGCTTCGTAGACCAGCGCGTTGGCCCATGCATTGTAGCGGCCGAACATCCGGTAGTGTGCAGCGAGGGCCATCGGTTGCTCACCCGGCCCGAACGTGGCGGGACACCACCCAGTCGCGCAGCCACGACCCAATCGAACAGCCGACCAGGTAGAAGCCGAACAGCGCCAGGCCGAGATCGAGCCAGTAGCCGAACCGGCCCGGCACCACGCGCGCAACGGCGACGCCGACGATCACTACCGCCAGCACCGACAGCCGCTGGATCCATACTTTCGGCACCGGCTTGCCGCGATACACCACTGCGATCCACCCCATCCCGAACCCGAGCAGGAAGGCGCCGAACAGCCAGCCCCACAGAAATATTGCCAGATAGGCCATCGTTATTGCCTCACCAGGAATTCAATACGGCGGTTCTGCAGCTTGCCCTCGTCGGTCTCGTTGCCTGCGATGGGCTGGCTGCTGCCGTAACCGGTGGTGCTGAAGCGATCCGCCGGCAGGCCGGCCTTGACCAGATAATCCTGCACCGCCTGAGCGCGCTTTTCCGACAGGATCTGGTTGAAGCCGGCATCGCCGTCGCCATCGGTGTGGCCGACGATCTCCACCGCCGTGGTGGGGCAGCGCATCGCGATTTCGATCAGGCGGTCGAGCAGCCCGGCGGAATCCGCATTGATAGAGGCGCTGTTGGTCTCGAAGCGGATCCGACCCTTGGCCAGGTTCTGCGCGAACAACTGCCGGCACACCGTGGAATCCACCGGCGACGCGGCCGGCTTGACCGAAACTTCGGGCTTGGTGGTCCAGCCCGTCGGCAGTTCCTTGGCCAGGCCAGCACGGATCTGGCCGGCGGCGGCCTCATACAGGGCATCGCCGGACAGCTTGACCTCGCGGTCGGAGACGATGAGCGTGCCGGTCGATAGCCGCGACAGCGCACCGAGCGCCGAAGTGACGGCTGCAGAAAAGCCGGAGGGCGCGCCGATGCTGGCCTTGAGGTTGTCGACGATCTTCTCGTTGGCGAACTTGCGGCCGGCGGTCGCCACCAGCGCGGCGTGGACATTGTTGTCGGGGACATAGCCGCTCAGGGTCAGCGTCACCGCGACCGGATCTTTATTGGCCTGGAACACGTAGGGCGGCGCCTTGACGTCGTTGGCGGCAACCGAAAACCCCTCCGGCAGATTCTTCAGCGCCGCGGCGATGGCCTCGCGGCCGCCGAGTTCGCGCGCCATGCCGGCCAGGCTGATGGCAGTATCCTGGACGATGATCTTGCCGTCCTTCAGCTTGGCTACCTGATCGAGCAGCAACAGGGTGGCGGCATCGAAGCGAGCGGGCGCGCCCCGCGCCAGCCCCATGCGATCGACCACCTCGGTGCCATTGAGCGCGGCGCGCGCCGCCTCGACGATCCGCGCCTTGCTGGCCGGCAGCGGCGCGGTGCCCCACAGCGTCACCCGCACGTTATCGCGCTCGGCCACCCAGACGAACGGCTTGGCCTCCGCGACCAGACGGGTGCCGTCATTGACCAGCCGCACCCCGGGGGCGGCCTCCACCGACGCCACCGCGCTGCGGCGGCCCTCCTCGGAGAACGCCAGCGCGGCGAAGCTGACGTCGCGGCCGGCGACGCTGATCTGGGTCTTGTCGAGAACGGTGCTCTTGAGCGCGGTGCCACTGTTCGCAGCAAGCTCCGCTTCCAGCGGAACCGTGCTAACCCAGGCAGCCAGCACCCACAGGATGGCAAAGGGGATGAGGCCAGGCCACCATTTGCTGCTCCACCTGAAAAGTCCGTGCATTCGAAGTCCTGCGGGTCTGGAAGCAGAGAGAAAACAAACCCTTGCTGGGCTGTCAAACTGAAAACTCGACCAAAGTGTGGAACGATCGTGGGTATTGGGATAACCGTTTCTTCAGCCGTTTCTGATTATTTCCGTGGGTAACATCAATTGCTCGGTCATACGATGAAGCAAATTCGCGGGGCCATCATCCGGGCCGGACTCGACGCGCTGTATTTCAGCGGCGCGCATCGCGTGCTGCGGCCGATTTTCGGCGGCGTCGGCACCATCTTCATGTTGCACCACGTCCGCCCCGCGCATGCCGGCGTGTTTCAGCCCAATCGCCACCTGGAGATTACCCCGGATTTCCTGCGCGCTACCCTGGCCTATATCCGCGCGTCCGACATCGACATCGTAACTCCCGACGAAGTCCAGCGCCGGCTGGCCGAGCAGGACTTCTCGCGGCGTTTTGCCTGTTTCACCTGCGATGACGGCTATCGCGACAACCGCGATTTCGCACTGCCGGCGATGCAGGATTTCGACGCACCGTTCAGCGTCTACGTCGCCAGCGACTTCGCCGACGGCGGCGGCAGGCTGTGGTGGATCGCGCTGGAGCGCGTGGTCGCGAAGGCCGATATCATCGAGGCGCCGATCGACGGCCATTCGGTTCGTCTGGACACCTCGACCGCGGTCGGCAAGGAGATGGCCTTTGACCGGCTGCATGCCTGGCTCCGAGGCTTGCCGGGCGATCAGGATATTCGCCGCGAGATGACCGCGCTGTGCGCCGCCCACGGCATCGACGAAGACGCCATCAGCCGCGAACTTTGCATGAGCTGGGACGAATTGAAGCCGTTCGCCGCCGATCCGCTGGTGACGATCGGCGCGCACAGCGTCAGCCATGGCAATCTCGCCAAGCAACCTGAAGCCGTGGCGCTTCACGAACTGGCGACCAGTCGCGCGCGCATCGAAGCCACGCTGCAGCGCCCTGCCGTGCACCTGGCCTATCCTTATGGGGACCGCTGTGCCGCCGGCAGCCGCGAGTTCGCGCTGGCGCAGAAGGCCGGCTTCCAGACCGCTGTCACGACACGGCCCGGCGTGATCTTCGCCGACAATTCCGAACAGCTCACCGCGCTTCCGCGGGTCTCGCTGAACGGCAACTTCCAGGACGCCCGCTATCTGCCGGTGCTGACCTCGGGCGCCGCCACCGCAATGTACAACGGTTTCCGCCGCGGCGCGGCGTAGCCGGCGGCGCTTCGAAAGCCCTCAGACCGCTTTCGCGGTACCGTCCAGTTCGTCGTCCGGCAGGAAATACACGCCCGACATCGAATCCACCCAGCACATGTGATCGCGGACCTGTTTGACGCCGGCGACGTTCTCGGCCGCGACCACG
>NZ_JAQGJD010000342.1 GCF_028290785.1 Tardiphaga sp.
AAGCTGATCGGCCGATCCACCGGCGCGGCCAGCTCGTTCACGGTGGCGATGCCGAGCTGCGGATAGATGAACAGCCACTTCCAGTCGAGCGCGACGACCTGGACCTGCAGCGGCTCGGTGCCGCCGGCGACCGGCTTGCCGGATGACAGCCGTTCGATCGACCGATAGGGGTCGAGCAGATGGGTGCCGGTCCAGGTGATGGCGCCGAGGCAGATGATGATCAGCAGCGGCGCGCCCCAGATCGCGAGCTCGAGCTGGGTCGAATGATCCCAGTCCGGCTCGTAGCGCGCTTCGGTGTTCGCGGCGCGATAGCGCCAGGCGAACAGCACGGTGAGCGCGAGCACGGGAATGATGATAAGAAGCATCAGACCCGTGGAAATCAACAACAGGTCGCGCTGCTGGGCAGCCACATCCCCTGCTGGACGAAGGACCACCGCCTGGCATCCGGACAGCAGCGCCAGGAGCGGAAGTGACACGATGGCGCGACGGATCGTCGACCGATTCAGAATTTTTTTGAAGGGCATGCGCATGATTTGGCGTTACGCTGGTCGGCCGGAAACCGACATTGGACATTTTGTCCAATCACGGCCCTGTCCCGAATGGCGTAGCCATGCACGGTCAGGAATGCCCGCAGGCCTTCTTCAAAACGATTGATTCAAGGATTGACGGCCGTCATGACCGCAGCGACCACCCAAGCCACGACGATGGAGCATGATGCCCGACGCATCAATTCCCGTCACGACCAGATCGCGCCCGGCGAAATCGCTATCGGCGTCATCATCGGCCGGACCTCGGAATTCTTCGACTTCTTCGTCTATGCCATCGCGTCGGTGCTGGTGTTTCCGAAGCTGGTGTTTCCCAATACCGATCCGCTGACCGCCACGCTGTATTCCTTCGCGATCTTTGCACTGGCGTTCGTGTCGCGTCCGTTCGGCTCGCTGATCTTCATGTGGGTGGACCGCGAATACGGCCGCGGCCTCAAGCTGACCATCGCGATCTTCCTGCTCGGCGGATCGACGGCCGCCGTCGCCTTCCTCCCCGGCCACGCCGAAATCGGCGCGTGGGCCGGCATCCTGCTGGCGCTGTTCCGGATCGGCCAGGGCGTGGCGCTCGGCGGCGCCTGGGACGGCCTCGCTTCGCTGCTCGCCTTGAATGCGCCGGAGGGCAAGCGCGGCTGGTACGCGATGATCCCGCAGCTCGGCGCGCCGATCGGCCTGATCATCGCCAGCGCGCTGTTCGCCTTCTTCATCACCAGCCTGTCAGCCGCCGACTTCCTGGAATGGGGCTGGCGCTACCCGTTCTTCGTGGCCTTCGCGATCAACGTGGTGGCGCTGTTCGCGCGGCTGCGCATCGTCTCGACGCCGGATTACGCCAACCTGTTCGAAAGCCGCGAGCTGCAGCCCTCTCCGGTGATCGAGACCATCCGCCACCAGGGCCGCAACATCGCGATCGGTGCGTTCGCCCCGCTGGCGAGCTTCGCGCTGTTCCACATGGTGACGGTGTTCCCGTTGTCCTGGGTGTTCCTGTTCACCAAGGAAGACCCGACGCGGTTCCTGCTGATCGAGATCGTCGGCGCCGTGGTCGGCATTTTCGCGACCATCGCGTCGGGCATGATCGCCGACCGGGTCGGCCGCCGCTCGCTGCTCGCCGTCTCTGCCGTCGCCATCGCGATCTTCAGCGGATTCGCGCCACAACTGCTCGACGGCGGCGCGGTCGGCGAAGTCGTCTTCATGGTCACCGGCTTTGCGCTGCTCGGCATCTCGTTCGGGCAGTCGTCCGGCGTGGTGTCGTCGAATTTCGGCAGCGTCTATCGCTACACCGGCGCGGCGCTGACCTCCGACCTCGCCTGGCTGGTCGGCGCCGGCTTCGCGCCGCTGGTGGCGCTCTATCTGTCCTATCATTTCGGATTGCTGGCCGCCGGCGCCTATCTGCTCTCCGGCGCGCTGGCCACCCTGGCGGCGCTGGGTATCAACCAGGAATTGGCCCGGAAAATCTCCTGACCGGCGCGATCGTTTCCGGACGCGCGGCACCACGCCGCTGCGTCCGGGGAACGAGAAGGCGCTGCGGGCCTCGTGATGCCCGATGCAGCGTGGTAGCGTATTGCCACCCTGCTACGGCAGCCGCTTCGCATCCGAGCGCGCAGCCATGCCCCCGTGCGTTCGGGACGTTTTGAGAGATCCAGTGCCTTTAAGTCCGAATCTGATCCAGGAAACCACCAACCGGAAAAACCTGCTGTTGCTGGTCACGCTGCGGTGGGTGGCGGTGATCGGCCAGGTCGGCGCGATCGCCATCGCCACGTTCTGGCTCGCGATCCCGCTGCCGATCTGGCAGATGGCGGCGATCGTCGCGTTTCTGATCGTGCTCAACCTGGTCACCTTGTACCGCTACGGCAGCGGCGCGCGCATCACCAATGCCGAATTGTTTGTCGAGCTTCTGCTCGACGTCGCCGCACTCACGGTGCAGCTCTATCTCAGCGGCGGCGCGACCAATCCGTTCGTGACGTTGTTCCTGCTGCAGGCCGTGCTCGGCGCCGTGCTGCTGCAACCCTGGTCGACCTGGACCATCGTCGCCGTCACCAGCGGCTGCTTCATCTGGCTTACGGTCTCGTACAACGAGATCGGCTTCGCGATGCCGAGCCATGGCCATGCGCAGACCCGCATCTTCGACCTGCATATCTACGGCATGTTCATCTGCTTCCTGCTCGCCGCGGTGCTGCTGGTGCTGTTCGTCACCCGCATCACGCGCAACCTGCGCGACCAGGACCTGCGGCTCGCCGAGCTGCGCCAGCAGTCGGCGGAGGAAGAGCACATCGTCCGGATGGGGCTGCTGGCGTCGGGCGCCGCGCACGAACTCGGCACGCCGCTGGCAACGCTGTCGGTGATCCTGAACGACTGGGAGCGGATGCCGCTGTTCCGCGCCGACGGCGAGATCGCTACCGAACTCGCCGAGATGCAGGCGCAATTGAAGCGCTGCAAGACCATCGTCTCGGGCATTCTGCGGCTGTCGGGCGAGGAGCGCGGCGAGGACTCCGAGCGCGCCAGCATTGTCGCGTTCATCGAGACCGTGGTCAACGAATGGGAAGACCATCGCGGCCCTGCCGAACTGGAATACACCAACCGCCTCGACGAGGATTTCCTCATCGCCTCCGACGCCTTGCTGAAGCAGATCCTGTTCAACGTGCTCGACAACGCTTTCGAGGCCTCACCGGCCTGGGTCGGCATCGACGTGTCGCGCAGCGGCGATCTGCTGGTGATCGCCGTCCGCGACGCCGGGCCCGGATTCTCTGTGGACATGCTGGCGGGGTTCGGCAAACCCTATCGCTCGACCAAGCAGCAACCCGGCAGTGGCCTGGGCCTGTTTCTCGTTACCAACGTGCTGCGCAAGCTCGGCGGCCACGCCTCGGCCCGGAACATCAGCAGCGGCGGCGCCGTGGTTGAACTGAGCCTGCCGATCTCCGCTTTGTCCATCGAGGCGCGCCATGGACGCTGAACACCTGGAAAGTGAAAAAGCGGAAGCCGAGCCGTCGCTGGTAATCGTCGAGGACGACGTCTCGTTCGCGCGGGCGTTGCGGCGTTCGTTCGAGCGGCGCGGCTACCGGGTCACGGTCTGCGGGCGCGCCGACGAGTTGACCGAATTGCTTCTGACCCACGGGCCGCAATTCGCCGTCGTCGATCTCAAGCTGATCGGCGGCTCCGGGCTAGAATGCGTCCGGATCCTGCATGCGCACGACCCGGAGACCAAGATCGTCGTCCTGACCGGATTCGCCAGCATCACCACGGCGGTCGAAGCGATCAAGCTGGGCGCCTGCCACTACCTCGCCAAGCCATCGAACACCGACGACATCGAGGCCGCGTTCGGCCGCGTCACCGGCGACAGCACCGTCCCGCTGACCGAACGCCCGACCTCGATCAAGAACCTCGAATGGGAGCGGATTCACGAAGCGCTGGTGGATTCCAATTTCAACGTCTCCGAAACCGCCCGACGGCTGGGCATGCACCGCCGCACGCTGGCCCGGAAACTGGCGAAGCGGCGGATGAGCTAGGGTGAGGATTGAAGCGGTGTGAACCCGTTTCCCGACGCGGTGCGGCATTCTTATGCCGCTCCGCAGATCCGGGATCCCGATTGAGCACAAGCGGGACCCCGGCTCTGCGGTGCACCACGCCGCCCCAGGATGCTTCGCATCGTCTGAGGCGGCGCAGTGCACCGCGTCCGGCGAACGCTCCATTGCTGCCCGCTATTCAGGCGGCGTGACCAAATTTCGACGTTGCCGGCCGCCCTATTTATTGTACTATTTGTCCACTTAATAGGAACTCGACGATCGGCGGCCCATGACTTCTGTCCAAAAAGACTACGACCTGTTCGACGCCGGCAACGTGACGCTGCAGTCGGGCGTGGTGTTTCCCGGCATGCGGCTGGCCTACAAGACCTTTGGCCGGCTCAATGCCAACAGAGACAACGTCATCGTCTATCCGACCTCGTTTGGCGCGCAGCACTTTGACACCGAGTGGCTGGTGGCTCCGGGCCAGGCGCTCGATCCGGAGCGCTACTTCATCGTGATTCCGAACCTGTTCGGCAACGGGCTGTCGT
>NZ_JAQGJD010000348.1 GCF_028290785.1 Tardiphaga sp.
TGATCGGCTTCGAGCAGGTCGGCGGCGCCGACCGCGCGCTGGAGATGGGCCGCGACTACGCGCTCGACCGCATCGCCTTCGGCCGCCAGATCGGTTCGTTCCAGGCGGTCAAGCATATGCTCGCCGACATGTATGTGTCCGCCACGCTGGCGCGTTCGAATTGCTATTACGGGGCCTGGGCGCTTTCTACCAATGCTTCGGAGTTGCCGGAAGCCGCTGCCGCGGCGCGGATCAGCGCGACGCAGGCGTTCCAGCACTGCGCCAAGAACAACATCCAGGTCCATGGCGGCATGGGATTCACCTGGGAGTTCGACTGCCATTTGTACTACCGCCGCGCCAACGCGCTGGCGCTGGGACTCGGTAGCCTGTCGTACTGGGAAGACGCCTTGATCGACCGCATGCGGCAGAGGAACGCGGCGTAGCTTTTTCTTCCCTCTCCCCCGCGCGAAGCGAAGCTTCGCTAGGTGGGAGAGGGTGGCCGCGCGAAGCGCGGACGGGTGAGGGGTAGCCACACGCTCCGAGCCTTGCAGTACCCCTCATCCGTCACGGCCTTCGGCCGTGCCACCTTCTCCCACAAGGGGAGAAGGAGGAAGAAAGAGCGATTGGAGGCGTTGCCATGAATTTCGATGACACCCCGCAGGAAGCCGCGTTTCGTGCCGAGGCCCGCGCCTGGATCGCGGCCAACGCGCCGAAGCAGTACGAGGACGAGCTGAAGAAGGCGTCGCTCGGTCGCATCCAGCTCAAGGGCGGCAACATCCTCGACGTCGCAAAGGCCTGGCAGAAGAAGAAGGCCGAGGCCGGCTGGGCGGTGCCGCACTGGCCGAAGGACTATGGCGGCCGCGGCGCGTCGCCGATCGAGCGGGTGATCTGGCAGCAGGAGGAGGGCGTGTTCGGCAAGCTCGGCGCGCTGTTCATCATCGGCCACGGCATGTGCGGCCCGACCATGATGGCCTATGCCGCCGAGGACCAGAAGCGGCACTATTTGCCGCCGCTGGCATCCGGCGAACAGATCTGGTGCCAGCTATTCTCGGAGCCCGCCGGCGGCTCCGACGTCGCCGGCCTGCGTACCCGCGCGGAAAGAGACGGCGATGACTGGGTCATCAATGGCCAGAAAATCTGGACCTCGGGCGCGCATTATTCCGACTACGGCATCCTGATCACCCGCACCGATCCCCATGTGCCCAAGCACAAGGGACTCACCATGTTCTTCCTCGACATGAAGAGCCCGGGCGTCGAGGTGAAGCCGATCAAGCAGGCCAACGGCCAGTCGGAATTCAACGAGGTGTATTTCACCGACGTGCGGATTCCCGACGCGCAGCGGCTCGGCGCCGTCGGCGATGGCTGGAACGTGTCGCTGACCACGCTGATGAACGAGCGCATGGCGATCGGCTCCAACATGGCGACCGGCGTACCCGAACTGTTCGAATTCGCCAGCAATCTGATGCTGGAGGATGGGCTGGCGATCGACGACCGAGCGGTGCGCTCGAAGCTGGCGAGCTGGGCCGTGCGCGCCAGCGGGCTGAAGTACACCAGCTTTCGCGCGATTTCAGCGCTGTCGCGCGGCGAGCGGCCGGGACCGGAAAATTCCATCGGCAAGCTGGTGGCGGGATCGATGCTGCAGGATGTTGCGACCTACGCGCTCGACCTGCAGGGCGCCGCGGGCGTATTGAGCGGTCCCGACGATGCCGAGGCCGCCGGAAAATTCCAGGCGATGCTGCTGCGTTCGCCGGCCACCCGCGTCGAAGGCGGCACCGATGAGATTCTGCGAAACATCATCGCCGAGCGCGTGCTTGGATTGCCGGGCGACATTCGCGTCGACAAGGACGTGCCGTTCAACCAGATTCCCACCAGGGGACGCTAGAGCAACGCCCCCTTTCTTCCTTCTCCCCCGCGCGAAGCGAAGCTTCGCTAGGTGGGAGAAGGTGGCACGGACGAAGTCCGTGACGGATGAGGGGTAGCTGCAGAGCGCAACAATACCCCTCACCCGTCCGCGCTGGCGCGCGGCCACCCTCTCCCACAAGGGGAGAGGGGAAGTAAGAGACGCCTCGTAAGGAGTGACAAAATGAATTTCGATGATACCCCCGAAGAAGCCGCGTTCCGCGCCGAGGCGCGTGCCTGGATCGATGCCAACGCACCGAAGCATCTCGAGGCGGAACTGACGAAACCGTCGGCGCAACGGGCCAGCGAGAAGCGCGACGGCATGATCGAAGTCGCAAAGGCCTGGCAGAAGAAGAAGGCCGACGCCGGCTGGGCCTGCTTGCACTGGCCGAAGGATTACGGCGGCCGCGGATCGACGCCGATCGAGCGGGTGATCTGGCAGCAGGAGGAGGGCGTCTACGACAAGCTGGCGCGCCCGTTCGCCATCGGCCAGGGGATGTGCGGCCCCACCGTGATGGCCTATGCCGACGAGGCGCAGAAGCGCAAATACCTGCCGCCGCTGGCGTCCGGCGAAACGATCTGGTGTCAGCTATTCTCCGAACCCGCCGGCGGCTCCGACGTCGCCGGGCTGCGCACCCGCGCCGAAAAGGATGGCGATGACTGGGTCGTCAACGGCCAGAAAATCTGGACCTCGGGCGCGCATTATTCCGACTACGGCATTCTGATCACGCGCACCGACCCCAACGTGCCCAAGCACAAGGGACTCACCATGTTCTTCCTGGACATGAAGAGCGCGGGCGTCGAGGTCAAGCCGATCCGGCAGGCCAATGGCATGCAGGAATTCAACGAGGTGTTCTTCACCAACGTCCGGATTCTCGACAGCCAGCGGCTCGGCGCCGTTGGCGACGGCTGGAACGTGTCGCTGACGACGCTGATGAACGAGCGCATGTCGATCGGCGCGCGGCTGTCCACCGGCTTTCCCGAACTGTTCGAGTTCTGCAGCGATTTGATGCTGGAAGACGGGCTGGCGATCGACGACCGCTCGGTACGCTCGAAGCTGGCGAGCTGGGCGGTGAAGAACTCCGGGCTGAAATATACCAGCTATCGTTCGATCTCGGCGCTGTCGAAGGGCGACCGCCCGGGGCCGGAAAATTCCATCGGCAAGCTGGTGTCGGGCAGCATGCTGCAGGACATCGCGATGTTCGCCGCCGACCTGCAGGGCGCGTCGGGCGCGCTGGCAGAAGGCGACGCCGACGCTGCCGGCCAGTTCCAGGCGATGATCCTGCAGTCGCCGTCGATGCGCATCGCGGGGGGCACCGACGAGATCCTGCGCAATATCATCGCCGAGCGCGTGCTGGGTTTGCCGGGCGATATCCGTGTGGACAAGGACGTGGCGTTCAACAAGATTCCGACGAAGGGACGCTGACCGGGCACACATGCCGCGATCGTTTCCCGGACGCGGTGCGGCGTTCTTACGCCGCTCCGCAGATCCGGGATCCCGGTAACTTAGAAAACCGGGGCCCCGGATCAGCAGCGCACCACGGCGCAAGCGCGCCGCGTTGCGCAGCATCCGGGGAACGCAACTCAATCTCCTGAGGACTTCATGACCGACACCCCCATCGACACCCTCGAAACCCTGCTGTCCGCGCGCTATTCGTGCCGCGCCTTCAGGCCCGATCCGGTGCCGCGCGACACCATCGATCGCATCCTCTCGGCCGCGCAAAAAACCGCGTCGTGGTGCAACAGCCAGCCGTGGCAGGTGACCATCACCTCCGGCGAGGCGACGCGGAAATTCCGCGACGTGCTGTATCCGCTCGCCGCGGCGGGCACGCCAAATTCCGGCGACTTCCCGTTTCCGCGCGAATATCGCGGCGTCTATCTCGACCGCCGCCGCGAGAGCGGCTTCCAGCTCTACAACACGCTGGGCATCGAACGCGGCGACAAAGCCGCTTACGCGAAACAGGCGCTGGAGAATTTCAATTTCTTCGGCGCGCCGCATGTGGCTGTTATCACCACCGACGAGGCGCTTGGCATCTATGGCGCGGTGGATTGCGGCGGCTATGTCACCAGCTTCATGCTGGCGGCGCAGGCGCTCGGCATTGCCACCGTGCCGCAGGCGGCGCTGGCGTTTCACTCCGCCGTGGTGCGCCAGCACTTTGGCATGAGCGACGACCGCCGCATGGTGTGCGGCATCTCGTTCGGATTCGCGGATAGCGATAACAAGGTCAACAGCTACCGGACGAACCGGGCAGCGCTGCCGGATGTCGCGACGTTCGTGGGGTAGAACTCCTCGTGTCCCGGACGCGGTGCGGCATTCTCAGGCGATGCTCTTGCATCGCCGCTATGCCGCTCCGCAGATCCGGGATCCCGGTGCCTTTATGAAACCGGGACCCCGGCTTTGCGAAGCAGCACTTCGTGCTGCATCGCGTCCGGGGAACGAGACTGAGACAATCTAAAACCTCGGCGCCCTTTTCTCCGAAAACGCCGCAATCCCTTCCTTGATCTCGGCGCCGCGCATGCTGTCGCGGGCGCGTTGGTCGGCGGCGTCCTCGTC
>NZ_JAQGJD010000350.1 GCF_028290785.1 Tardiphaga sp.
GTGGGCCAGGTGGCGACGAAGGCCGGCGTGGCGCCGAGGCTCTTCCACGTCGAGATCGCCGAGACCACGAAGGTCATCAGCAGCGACAGCACCAGCGGCATCACGATCGATGCATAGCGCGCCGGCAGTTTTCCGCGCGAACGCGGCTTGCGAAGCGGGTTCATCAGTTCACTCATTTGAAAGTCGGTCGGTCGATCACGAATGGCGCAGCTGCATTCTCCGGGTCGATCCGACCGGGTTGAATGCGTTGCCTGACGTGAGACGCTTACGGTGCGCCGGAGCGCAGCGGGAGTTACATAGCGGCTGGGATGCGGAGGCGCCAGCGGAAATTTGGGCGATAAGGCCGGGCAGGGTGCGCCGATCCGTAGGGCGGATTAGCGCAGCGTAATCCGCCGACCATGCCGAAACGAGAGGCGGCGCAATACGCTTCGCGATTGCGCCCTACGCTCGCCAAATTTCTACGATGGCGGAAACCTAAGCGGCCTCTGCAAGTCGAATAAGTGTCGCGTCGGATACTTCGTATTCGACAACACTTGCAGACTGAGAAAGAACATTGAGGTAGTTACCCAATTCAGTCTTTTTCTTAACAACGGCAATCCTCTGTGGAGGGTTGTCGAGTCGCGCGATGTCGTTGAATTTCACTGCGGCATTGACGACAGAGGTATGGTGCTTACTCACAGGTTCAAAAAGTGAAACCTTTCTGTTGTGAGTGACCATAGTAGCCACGGGCCATTTATGAGTAGATGATC
The DNA here is from genome assembly GCF_028290785.1 of Tardiphaga sp. Lineage (GTDB taxonomy): Bacteria > Pseudomonadota > Alphaproteobacteria > Rhizobiales > Xanthobacteraceae > Tardiphaga. The sequence continues at coordinate 750 of NZ_JAQGJD010000350.1, forward strand.
CAACAAAATCAACGTCGCGAACGATCTCTGCTTTCGGAAATACAGTCGCAAGGCGGCGATAAAGAATATCACTATCCTCCTCGAAGCGCCGCTCTGCCGCCTTGAACGCAGCTAAGGCAGCCGCTTCGGAAGAGCAATTCGCGACAATCGTGACGGCGCCAGCCAACTGATCTCGGCTAGCCTCCGCCACGAAGAAAGCCTGATTATCAAATCGAATACCAAAGTGCTGAGCAAGTGGTTTTGCACTGTTGGCATACAGGACTGATGCGCCAATCAGATCGGCTTCAATCTGACCAAGGCCCATATCTGTGACAAAGAAACGATCATGATGCTGCGTCACCTGAACGACTGCGGAAGCTCCACTCGGATACATCATTGGCGTTTTTATGATGGAGGCGGTTCCGAAGTGTTCCGTGGTCACAAGTTCCCGTGCTACCGCATCAACAGCGGAAGCAAACTTTTCGTCGATCTTGATCGTCATGGTCAGGCAATCCCGAAAAGCCCCGGCTCTTGCCAGCTCGGTCTTTCCACCTTGTGGATTTCAGAGATTCTAAACTCTTTGCCTACGAATACAAGAAACTCGTCAAATGATTGTAAATCAGGTCTTACGGGTCTTGCGACAGGCAAGTCTCCTTCCCTCATACGACCTTCTTCCGGCAGCCAATTGTGTTCGAACTCGTGGATATGTGTCTCGCCGATCCGCATCATTTGCAGATGGGGCGGACCGACCGCTCGATTTGTGTGAATGCCTATCGGCCGCCACTCGGCGCGCCCTAAATGAACGCAATGGCTGCGTGGTGGACGATACTGAATTTGGAATCTCACTGCTCGGTCAGGAAGCGACTGCGCAGCGCCGCCTCTCAACTCAAGACCAGGGACGGTCGCGCCCTCTATTTCGAGGCTGGCTGTCAGACAAAACCAAACTGAATCAGACTGCTCCCACTTCGGTTTCCCGGAGAGTGTTTTCTGAGCAAAATTGAGGCCCGGCAAATCAAACGCCATTGGTATTCCCGCTATCGAATATCAACTTACGATAGCAGGTGGTCCCTAAAAATTACCTAAAGAACTGTTAACGCAGATTCAGTTTTGGACTGGAGCGCAGGTCGCAGGGGCGCAAGCCCGGGGCGAGCTCAGTTGGAGTGGGGAATCTCGATATGTTCAAAACAGTTCGGGATTCCCCGCCACTCCCATTGGAGTGGCTGAGGTTCGCTCGGGCTTTGCCCTCGCGCCCCGACGATATGCGGTAATGCCGGCCCCTAAAATTATATTCCTATCCGTCTTGACGATCTCCGACCGGAGATTATAATCCGCTCCGTCCTGCCCCATCGAGAGGGGCGATCGCGATCGTCACGATGGCGGGGCGGGATGCGGTGGACGCTGGAGATGCGGCGTCGCGCGGTGCAAGGGGGAGGTCCGACGCCGGGTCGGGACACAGTCGATGCGCCAGAACTCCACTGGTGCGGCGGCATCGTTCCGCTCCGGACCACGACAGATCCCGCGCGCCAAACGACGGGCGAACGCATCGCCCTGCGGACGGCCCAAGTCGCGATGGCCCCGGTCCACGTCCTGGATCATGGATGGTGCGCTAAGGCTGGTCGGGCACCAGGGGGTGTCGCGAAGCAAGTCGGTAACCCACCGCGTGCGGAACGCCGGTTGATCCGGTGGTCCGAAAGTCCTGGCGCATCACTCCTTGCCGACTACGGCTGGCGTCCAGGCCCAAGGGTGCATCGGGCACCCGGCGTTCCGCGCGCCCTCTTGAGGCCAGAGGGCGGGGAATGCAGCACACCCCGGACGCCATCGGCGCCGCGGGATCGCGAAACCGCGTCTGCGGGAGGCCGCCGTTTTGACGGCCACGCGGATCGCATGGCATGGTGGCGGCAACAACTTTTGAGGGAATCGCAGATGTCGGGACGTCGTTGGGTGATCGCTGCAGGCGCGCTGTTGCTGGCGCCGTTGTGGTTCGCAGCTCCCGCCCAGGCGGCGCGTTGCGGCGGCGATTTCAACGCTTTCGTGGCGACCATGCAGCAGGAGGCTGCGGCCGCCGGCATCTCGCAGGCGGTGATCCAGAACGCCTTTGCCGGCGTGACGATGGATCCCGCGGTGCTGAATTTCGATCGCCGCCAGCGCGGCACCTTCAACAAGAGCTTTGAGCAATACGTCTCGACCCGGGTCGGCGCGGGCCGCATCTCGATCGGCAAGCAGATGCTGCAGAAGCACGCCGCGCTGCTGTCGCGCGTCGAGGCGCGGTTCGGCGTGCCGCCGGAAATCGTGGTGGCGATCTGGGGGCTGGAGTCGGATTTCGGCCGCGGCGACATCGGCAAGATGCCGGTGATCCGCACGCTGACGACGATGGCGCATGACTGCCGCCGCACCGAGCTGTTCCAGGGCGAACTTTTGGCGGCGCTGAAAATCCTGCAGCGCGGCGACCTGCCGAGGTCGGACCTGATCGGCGCGTTCGCCGGCGAGCTCGGCCAGACACAATTCCTGCCGTCGTCCTACATCAAGTACGGCGTCGATTTCGACGGCAACGGCCATGTCGATCTCAGGCACTCCGTCCCGGACGTACTGGCTTCCACCGCCAACCTGCTGCACACCGCCGGCTTCAAGAACGGCGCGCCGTACGGCGAGGGCACCGCGAATTTCGAGGCGATGCGCGAGTGGAACAGGGCGACGATCTACCGCAAGACGATCGGCTATTTCGCCGACCGGCTGGCGGGCCGGGTAGGCCCTTCACCAATTCACAACCACGCGGTGGATTACCCCGGGATCGGCGGGGCGCGGTGAGACTCCCTTAACTCTCCCGGTTGCAGGTTACCGTCAAAGGAACCCTGCGATGACGACGATGGCGACGATCCCGGCTACAGCGCGCTTTGGCGCGAGGAGGCGCGCATGTTGAGCGTGCCGACGCTGTATCTGGTGTTCGTGGTCAACTTCATGGCGCTCGGCGTGGTCTGGGCCTACGTCATGACCAGCTATCCGAACCTCGCCGCCGCGCGCTACTGGACCGCCGCGGCCTTCGTCGCCGCCGTCGGCGCCGTGCTGTCGATGCTGCGCGGCATGGCCGATCCGCTGGTCCCGATCCTGCTCGGCAACGGCCTCTTGATCTTCGCCTCCGGCCTGTGCGCCATGGGCGTCTCGCGGTTCTATCGCAAGCCGGTGGCATGGCGCCTACATCTGTCGATCGTTGCCGCCTGCGTTGCCGGGCTGGCGCTGTTCACGCTGTGGCGCGACGACATGGCGATCCGGATCGTGATCTATTCGGCCGGCCAGTCGCTATGCCTGCTGGTCACCCTGCCGCTGGTGTTTTCGCGCCACGACGGCAACGGCAATCCCGGCGCGCGGATGGCCGGCGCGGTCGCGGTATTCGCGATCGTCACGCATGTGCTGCGCTCGGCCGCGGCGCTGCTGCAGATCGGTGACCCGCTGAGCCTGATCAACTTCAACGCCGCGCAGGCGCCGCTGCTGCTGCTGCTGGTGTTCCTGTCGATGGCGTGGAATTTCGGCTTCCTGCTGATGGCGATCGACGCGTTGCGCGGCGAGGTCGCCGACCTCGCGATGATCGACGATCTCACCGGCGTCGCCAACCGCCGCCGCCTGGTGCAGTTTCTCACCGAGGCCTGCGCGCTGTCGCAGCGGACGCAAAAGCCGTTCGCGCTGCTGGCGATCGATCTCGATGGCTTCAAGGCGATCAATGACGGCCATGGTCACGCCGCCGGCGATGCCTGTCTGCAGCACTTCACGCTGATGGCACAGAGCCGGCTACGGCCCGGCGATCTGCTGGCGCGCTCCGGCGGCGACGAATTCTGCATCGTGCTGCCGGACACCGCGTTGCATGACGCCGCCCGGATCGCGCGCCGCATTCTCGATGCCTGCCGCACGGACGCGGCCGGCTGCTCGGCCGGCGAGATCCCGATCGCCGCCTCGATCGGCGTGGCGCAGTGGCAACCGGCGACAGGCCTGTATCCGGAACGCCTGATCGCCGCCGCCGACGAGGCGCTCTATGCCGCCAAGCACGGCGGCAAGAATGGCTTTGCGGTGTGCGACCTCGCCGCGCCGGCGCTGGCGCCGGACATGGATGCAATGATCGCCCGGATGCAGAAGCGCGCGTGAGCGCAGACGATGTTGCCTTCGGCTGTCGCTGAGAATTCCGTCGGCTCAGTGCATCGCCTTGTCATGGGTGATATCGACAATCGCGCCGGGCAGCCGCACCGGGCGGCCGGATCGGTCCAGCGTGCAATGGCCGCGGGCATAGACCCAGGTGATGCGGTCGTTCGTGATCAGGCGGCATTCCATCTCGAAAAGACCGCCGTGGCGCATCGACTTGGCAATCGCCGCGTTCACCATGCCGATGTCGTCGGGATGCACGGCGCTGAGATAGTGCATGTTGGGCAGGCCGCGCGCCGCCTCGTCCGGATCGACGCCGAAGAACGCCGCGGAGCCCGCGTCCAGATAGGCGCGATCATTCCGGATGTCCCAGTCCCAGACCCCGGCGATCAGTTGGCGGGAGGCCAGCTTGCGCTCCGCCGGCAGTTCGAAGGTCTCATCCGCAGCCGCGCTTTTGGACGCCTCGGCCGCGGCGAGCCGCAGAATATAGGAGAGGAATTCGTGCTTCCGCTCCTGCGCAAAGCTTGCAATGTCCAGGCACACATCCGCTAATGGCTTTCGCATGCCTGTCCCCTGTTCCCACTGGATGAGAATACATATTTTTGGACACGATTCAAAGTTTCTCGGAGGATGCTGACATGTGGCAGGTCGGTCGGGCGACGGATGAAGAAGGGCTCCGGATGATGTTGGCATTCTTTGGGATCGACGACCCCCGGCAGCGGTTGCGGTTGATCGAACTCGCCGAAGCATTTGCCAAGGGTTCAGTCCCGCTGGATGGCGATGTGTCGCTGGCGCTGCAGGACAACGGCCCCGATAGCGCAACGAGGCATCCGCCGACGCGCTGAATGTTCCGTAGGGGATGCGCGACTCGATGCCGCTTGCGCGCGGGCGTGATGAACCCCATGTGAGCGCCATGTCTAACGATCAAACCTTTCCCGGCCGAGCCACCCGATCCCGTCCGCGCAGCGCTGCCGCGCGCGGTCCGATCATCGATCAGGACGGCCGCGAGGTTCGCCCTGAGGAACTACGCGCCGAGGTCGGCGGCTTTCGATTGGATTTTGGAAATTCCGCAGCCAATCCGTTCGCCAGCCTGACCCGCGAACAGCGTCTGGCGCGCTTGGAAGCCCTGGCGAAGTTGCTGGACGTCGCCTTTGTCGTACCGGGCACCAATATCCGCTATGGCATCGACGGGCTGATCGGACTCGTACCGGTGGTCGGCGACATCATCACCACGGCGATCTCGCTGTGGCTGGTGCGCGAGGCCCGCGCGCTTGGCGCGCCATGGCACATCACGGCGCGGATGCTGGGCAATGTGGCGCTGGATGGCGCCGTCGGCATCGTGCCGTTCATCGGCGATGCCTTCGACGTCATGTTCCGGGCCAATATCCGCAACATGAAGATGCTGCGGAAGTGGCTGGACAAGCAGCCGCGGATGTAATCCGCGGCGCGTTAGCTTCAGGCGGCGTCGGCGTCGTCGGTGGCGGGCTCGACCGGCTCAGGCGCGCGACGCTCAAGCGGAAAATCTTCGCTCTCATAAAGCGTGCGGATGCCGCTCTGGTCAAAGCGGGCTTCATCGACCTGCAAATAGGCGCCGTTCAGCGAATCCGCCGGCAGTTGTTCGATGGCGAACTGGACCGCGGCCGCAGCCGTATCGAAGCGGCGATAGGCGAAGCCGGCACGCTTCTTCTTGCGGATCGCGGCGGGAAATAGCTCAGCGGCGGTGTTATAGCTAAAAGCAGCCATGGTCAGTGACCTCAATGAAAGTACGCAACGAAACGACGCTTTCTTCGCGACAGCAGCCGGCTGGCGGCCCGCGGAACATCATTTCAGGACAGACCTCAATATAAGCATGTTTCAGCAAATTGCGACACCCGGCATGCAGCATGATGAATCGCTGATGCCGGGCGGTATGATGGTCATAAAACGTGCAATTGGAGCGGCTTAGCCGTCAATCCCGGTTTGCCGCAGGGCAGCCCCGAGCCGATTTGTTGGCTATTGTCCGGTCATATCCGGAATCGGGACGATTTTCAGCGGCGTGGTGTAGGGCTCGACGCGGAGCGCCTCGTTGGACAGCAGACCGACCTGGCGCAACGGCGCCTGTTCCAGCGCCCCGGCCTCGGCCTTGCGAACGGCATATTGCCAGGCCGTCAGCGTGCCCTTGGCGGCAAGGTGCTTGGCGACGCCGCCGGCGTTCTTGCTGTCGAATTGCGCGAGCTGGTCGTCATTGATGCCGATGATGATTTCGTCGCGGGCGGTGATCACCTTGAACAGCGAGACCTTATCGGTAGCGAGCGCGGGGTGCGAGACAACGCTCTCGAGAATAAGGCCGGCGAGCGCCAGGCCAAGAAGCCAGCGGTTGGATCGGGTAGACATAGCGAAGCTTTCTTATTGTTCTTTAGCGCGGTGCACGCGGATGAGGCGTGTCGCAATATGAGGCAGTCGTTCGTCCGAAGACAGAAACGCCCCGCAGGACCTGGGTGGGTCGCACGGGGCGCTTTAACAGTTCGATAATACGGATGTATTTACTTTGGCTGAAGTTTCAAGGCCGCCGAGTTGATGCAATAACGCAACCCTGTCGGTCCCGGGCCGTCGGGGAAGACGTGGCCGAGATGGCCGTTGCACTTCGAACATAGCACTTCGGTGCGCACCATGCCGTGGGTGACGTCGCGCTCTTCATCGACGTGGCTCTCCAGCGCCGGTTGCGTGAAGCTCGGCCAGCCGCAACCTGAATCGAACTTGGCGTCGGATTCGAACAGGGTCTGGCCGCAGCCGGCGCACACGAAGGTGCCCGGCGTATGGTCATGCTCGTATTCGCCCGAACCCGGCCGTTCCGTCGCTTTTTCGCGCAATACGGCATACTGGATCGGCGTCAGTTCCTTGCGCCATTCGGCCTCGGACTTCTCGATCTTGCCCGGCATCGTTTTGGTGTCGCTCATGTGGTCTCCTTCGGGAGCCGCCGTCAGTTGGTGACCTTGGCGCTGCTCACCAGCGTCGGCTTCTCGATATAGTTCTGGGTGAAGATCTTCTTCAGGTTCTCAACCTTGGGAATATCATTATAGGCGATATAGGGCTGGTTAGGATGCAGCGTCAGATAGTCCTGATGATACGCCTCGGCGGGGAAGAACCCGTCCAGCGAGCTGACCTTGGTGACGATCGGCTTCTTGTAGACCTTGGCGGCATTGAGCTGCGCGATATAGCCATCCGCCACCTGCTTCTGCTCGGCCGAGGTGGTGAAAATCTCCGAGCGATACTGCGTCCCGCTGTCCGGCCCCTGGCGATTAAGCTGGGTCGGATCGTGCGCCACCGAGAAATAGATCTGCAGGATCTTGCCATAGCTGATCTGCTTCGGGTCGTATTTGATTTCGACGGCCTCGGCATGGCCGGTCGAGCCGCTTGATACGGCGGTGTAATTCGCCGCGCTCTTTGGTCCCCCCGCATAGCCGGAGACTGCGTTGACCACGCCGGCGGTGTGCTGGAAGACGCCCTGCACACCCCAGAAGCAGCCGCCCGCGATCACCGCGCTCTGCAAGCCATCGGACGGCTTGGCGTCCAGCGTTGGTGCGGGAATGATCACCGCCTCTTCGGCCGCGAAAGTGGGGGCGGGGAATACAGACGAAATCGCCAGCGCGCCAATGGCGGCGGCGCAGAGCGACAGGCGGCTGAAAGTGGAGCGGCGCATGGGATGTCCTCGTGGGTAGGCCGGGGCACCGGCAGTTTAGACCCTGGCGCAGGGTTCGCAATCGCGCGGTGGTCCGTTGCTCAAGATACGGCGCAGGAGACGGGTTGTTACCGGCCGGCGGACACGACTTCGTGAGTGGTCTGCAGGCAAACAAAAGCCGCGGAACTTGCGTTCCGCGGCTTCAGAAATGCCGGTCTTTTACGGGCAGGGATAGCGGTTGCCGTCGTTGTTGAGATAGGTGCCCGACGCCGGATCGTAGGACCGATAACGCTGCGCGCAGTAATTGGCATTCTGCTGCGCCGCCGCGTTAGCCTGACTGGCCGCGCCGGCTGCAATCGCACCGCCGATGATGGCACCGGCCGCGAGGCCGCCGATCAGGGCGCCATTGCCACCGCCGCGATACCCGTAACCGCGACGATAGCCGCCGCCGTATCCATAGCCTCGGCCATATCCGCCGCCGCGATAATACTGCACGTTTTCAGTGGGCAATGCCGTCGTGGATTGCGCCTGCTGTGGCTGCACCATCAGGGGAGCCGAGATCGCCGGAACCGAGAATGAAAGCGCGGTGGCGCCGATCAGGACCGCCGACGTCAACTTGTTGAAAGCTCGCATGAAAACTCCTGCATGTTTTTTGACGCAGGCCCAACGAGGGTAACGCCGCAACGTTCCAAACGACTCCGTGATGGCCCTGCGTCAGAACAGCGCGCACACCACCGAAGCCGAGAGGCCGTCGTCGCTCAGATCACGATGCTGAGCCGCTTCGCCGCCCGCGTGATGCCGGTGTACAACCAGCGCGCGCGGCTTTCCTGAAACGCAAAGCTCTCGTCGAACAGCACGACGTCGTCCCATTGCGAGCCCTGGCTCTTGTGCACGGTCAGCACGTAGCCGTAGTCGAATTCGTCATAGGGCTTGCGCTGTTCCCACGGCAGCGTCTCGACGCCGCCGCTGAAACAGTCGGCGCGCACCGATACTTTCGTGACCTTGCCGCCAAAATCCTCGTCCGGCGACAGCCGCATGGTGATGATGCGCGACTTCGACGCCGCGCGTGCCTTGACGCGCCACAGGCCGCCGTTGAACAGCACCTTCTTGCGGTTGTTGCGCAGGCAGACCAGCTTGTCGTTGGCGACCGGCAATTCGTCCTCGATGCCGAGCTTCTGCCTAACGCGCATGTTGTAGGCGCGTCGCGTGTTGTTGCGGCCGACCAGCACCTGGTCGGCACCCATCACGCGCTCCGGATCGAGCTCCTTGCGCGAGATCACCTCGCTCTCGCCGTAGCGGCCGATATCGAGCTCGCGGCCCTCGCGCACGTCCATCGACATCCGCACGATCGGGTCGTGCTCGGCCTGGCGATGCACCTCGGTCAGCATGATGTCGGGTTCGTGTTCGGTGAAGAACCCGCCGCCCTGGATCGGCGGCAACTGTGCGGGATCGCCGAGCACCAGCAGCGGGCAGTCGAACGACATCAGGTCGCGGCCGAGGTCGGCATCGACCATCGAGCATTCGTCGATCACGATCAGCTTGGCCTTGGACGCCGGTGCGTCGTCCCACAGCTCGAAATTCGGCTGTTCCTCGCCGGATTCGCGGGCGCGGTAGATCAGCGAATGGATGGTGGAGGCGCCGTCGCAGCCCTTGTTGCGCATCACCAGCGCCGCCTTGCCCGTGAATGCCGCGAATTTGACCTCGCCATCGACATTGTCGGCGATGTGCCGCGCCAGCGTCGTCTTGCCGGTGCCGGCATAGCCGAACAGCCGAAAGATCGGCGGCGTGCCGTTCTTGCCGGGCTTCGCCTTTAGCCAGTCATCGACGGCTTTTAGCGCGGCATCCTGATGCGGGGTAAACGTGGGCATGGCGTCTCGGAAAAAGCGGGGGCGCGCAGGGGCTGCCGCGACTCACACGGCCAAGCTAACCATTCGGGCGGTGGGTGCAAGCGGGCGGGCGGCGCCAACAGCCCGGTTGCCCAAATTCGCCGCATGGCGCAGGTAGAGGCCTCAGGCGCCCGGTCCATTGCCGGTCGCCGGACAGGAGATCCCCAGTGGGAAGCAGACTGAAGCGTATCGGCACCTGGGCGGTCTACGTCATCGGCGCGCTGTCGATCGGCTATCTCGCGCTTTATGCCTACGCGATGTTCACGCAGCCGAAGCTGGTGCCCGGCGAGCCGATCCAGATTTTCCGCAAGCCGGACGCGCCGAAATATTCGTGAGTTGGAGAGTCTCGTGTCCCGGACGCGGTGCGGCATTCTTATGCCGCTCCGCAGATCCGGGATCCCGGTTGCCTCTTCGCAAAAACCGGGGCCCCGGATCAGCAGCGCACCACGCTGCAAGCGCAGCGCGCTGCGCTGCATCCGGGGAACGTACTGCGCAGCGCCTAGCCCACCGCCCCCATCACCGCGCGGTAATCGCCGGAACCGGCCGGGGTGATCGGCAGGCCGCCATCGGCATATTCGTTGAGCTTGTTGCGCAACGTCCGGATCGAGATGCCGAGAATGTTCGCCGCGTGGGTACGGTTGCCCAAGCAATGCTTCAGCGTTTCCAGGATCAGGTCGCGCTCCACATCGGCCACGGTGCGGCCGACCAGCGCGCGCGTCACCTGCTCGGCGGCGAAGGTGGCGTGGGCCACCGCCGGCACGGTCTTGGCGAGGTCGAGGCGGTCGCCTTCGGGATTCAGGATCGCGTCGGCGCCGATCTCGTCGCCGACGGCCATCAGCACCGCGCGGTGAATGGTGTTCTCCAGCTCGCGGACATTGCCCTGCCAGCGGTTGGTGCTGAGCACCCGGCGCGCTTCCGCCGAAATCGGTCGCACCGGCACGCCGTTGGCATCGGCATATTTCTTGGCGAAGTGCTGCGCCAGTTCGATGATGTCGAGCGGGCGCTCGCGCAGCGGCGGGATCTTGAGGTTGACGACGTTGAGCCGGAACAGCAGATCCTCGCGAAACGTGCCTTCGCGGACGGCGTCGGCGAGATTGCGGTTCGAGGTAGCGATGATGCGGATGTCGATCGGCACCGGCCGGGTGCCGCCGACGCGGTCGATGACGCGCTCCTGGATCGCGCGCAGCAGTTTCGACTGCAGCCGGACGTCCATCTCGCTGATTTCGTCGAGCAGCAGGGTGCCGCCGGTGGCTTCCTCGAACTTGCCGATGCGGCGCGCGATCGCGCCGGTGAAGGCGCCCTTCTCGTGGCCGAACAGTTCGGACTCCAGCAGGTGCTCAGGAATCGCCGCGCAGTTGATGCTGATGAACGGCTTCTTGGCGCGGTGCGAGCGGGTGTGGACGTAGCGCGCCAGCACTTCCTTTCCGGTGCCGGATTCGCCCGTCACCATCACCGACGCGTCGGAACCGGCGATCTGCTGCGCCAGCTTGACCACCTTGCCCATCGCCTCGTCGCGGTAGATCAGGTCGCGGGAATCGTTGGCAACCGCGGCGAGGACCGCCGCGATCAGCTCCGGATCCGGTGGCAGCGGAATGTACTCTTTCGCCCCGGCGTGGATCGCAGCGACCGCGGCGCGGGCATCGTTGGTGATGCCGCAGGCGACGATTGGCACGTGGATGTGCTCGGCTTCCAGCCGCATCACGAGATCGCGGATGTCGAGGGCGACATCGACCAGCAGCAGGTCGGCGCCCTTGCCGCCGCGCAGCACCGCCATCGCCTGGTCGAGACCCTCGGCGTGAACCACCGAGGCGCCGTTGTCCATGGCGATCTTGGTGGCGGTGGTGAGCTGGCCCTTGAGCGTGCCGACGATGAGAAGCCGCATGGTGATCTCCTGTTATCTCTTGGTCGCGCCGTTCGGGCGCAGAATCGTTCGCGTTACGTGCGTTCGGCCTTGATGATTTCCGTCATGGTGACGCCGAGCTTTTCCTCGACCAGCACGACTTCGCCGCGCGCCACCAGCCGGTTGTTGACGTAGATGTCGATCGCCTCGCCGACTTTCCGGTCGAGTTCGAGCACGGTGCCGGGTCCGAGCTTCAGGAGTTCGCCGACATCCATCTTGGAACGTCCGAGCACGGCCGAGACCTGCACCGGAACGTCGAACACCGCCTCGAGGTCGGCGGCAATGCGCGTGACCTGTTCGTCGTCGTTGTAGCCGACGTCCCCCATCGCCATGGGGTCGGCGGAATTGAGGTCGGGAAGCGGCACGTGGGTGTCTTGGTCGCTCATTTTTCGGTCCTCATGCCTGGTTGCGGGACGCCATATAGCGCCCCACTAGTTCGCTGATCTTGGCCTCGATCGCCGCGCGCTCCAGCTGCACGCCGCCGTCCGCCCATTCGATCTTGCAGTCGCCGTGGACGATTTCCGGCTCGGAGAGGATCACCAGCTTGCCCTGGAAGCCGCTCTGCTTGGCCAGCTTCTCGATCCGCTCGCGGGTTTCGTCGTAAAGCTGCTCGTTGACGCGCACCACCAGATGCGGGGTCGATACCAGGTGCTTGAAGCAGTCGTGCACCAGCGCGATCACCTCGGTGAGGGGCTCCGCCGCCATCAGTTCGCTACACAGCTTGCGCGCCACGGCGATGGCGACATCGACCGCCTCGGTCTCCATCCGGCCCTCGATGGTGGAAAACCGCGTCGAGATCGACGAGATCGCGATACCGATTTCTTCCAGCGCCAGCGCGGCGCGGCGGTCGCTCTCGACCTTGGCCTCGCGCTGCGCGGCGTCGAAGCCGGCGCGGTAGGCATGGCCTTCGGCCGTCGCGACCATTTCTGCGATCTCGGCGGGCGTGACGGCCGGAGCGCGCGTCCTGTCGGGGGCGGCGAAATCGACATCAAACAGGAATTTTGCGGGAGCTGCCATCAATACACCAGTTCGTCGTCGGCGCGGTTCTTGGTCAGGACGATTTCGCCCTTGGCGGCCATGTCCTTGGCGAGATTGACGAGCAGGGCCTGCGCCTCATCGACGTCGCGCAGCCGCACCGGGCCGAGGCCGGCGATGTCGTCGCGCAGCAGCTTGGCGGCGCGCTCGGTCAGGTTCTTCATGAAGAGCTCGCGCAGCGTCTCGGAGGCGCCCTTCAGCGCCAGCGCCAGCTTGTCCTTCTCGACCGAGCGCAGCAGGGTCTGCAGCCCAGCGCCATCGACCCGCTGCAGGTCCTCGAAGGTGAACATCAGCCCGCGGATGCGCTCGGCGCTGTCGCGGTTGCGTTCCTCGAGCGCGCCCAGGATGCGGCCCTCGGCGGCGCGGTCCAGGTTGTTGAAGATCTCGGCAATCATCTAATGCGCATCGCGCCGCGCGGCGCGGGCGAGGTTCGACATGAACTCCATCTTCA
>NZ_JAQGJD010000364.1 GCF_028290785.1 Tardiphaga sp.
GCGACACTTTGCGGAAAGGGGCACGCCGACCGATAGCGTGATTATTGGCGCGCGCCACAACCATCTCGACAAGCAGCCCGACCTGGTGCTCACCGGCGTAAACAAGCGCAGCAATGACGCAGAGCACGTGGTCTATTCCGGCACCATCGCCGGCGCGCTGGAAGGCACTATTCTCGGATTCCCGTCGGTGGCGCTGTCGCAGGAATTTTCCATGGAAACCCGCCACGCGCCGCTGTGGGACACCGCACTGAAGTTCGGCCCGGATGTGCTGCGCAAGGTGATCGCGGCCGGCGTGCCGAAGAACACGGTGATCAACGTCAATTTCCCGGCCTGCGTCGCGGGTGACGTGTTGGGCGTCAAGGTGACGCGGCAGGGCAAGCGCAACCAGGGCTTTTTGCGCGTCGACGAACGCAAGGATGGTCGCGGCAATCCGTATTTCTGGATCGGCTTCGAGCGCATCGCCGTGGTCGATACGCCGGCGGAAGGCACCGACCTCGCGGCCCTCGCCGCGCGCTACGTCTCGGTGACGCCGCTGCGGCTGGATCGCACCGACGAGGCATTTTCGGAAGCGCTGACGGCGGCGATGAAGTAGGGCTCGTAGGATGGGTTGAGCGCTTGCGAAACCCATCAACTGCGGCCGATGGGTTTCGCGAAGACGCTCAACCCATCCTACAACTACAACTCGTTGCGACGCTAAACCGCCACGCCCTTCAGCGTGCTGGCGAGCACCTGGGCCAGCGTCTCCATCTGGAACGGCTTCTGCAACGTCGGGCGGTCGCGGAATTCTTCCGGCAGGCCCTGGGCGCCGTAGCCGGTGGCGAAGATGAAGGGGCGGCCGCGGCTGTGGATCACTTCGGCGACCGGTGAAATCACCTTGCCGTTGACGTTGACGTCGAGGATCGCGATGTCGAATTCGGTCGAGCCGGCCAGACGCACGGCCTCGTTGATCTCGCCGGCTTCGGCGGCGACGCTGTAGCCGAGCTCCTCGAGCATATCGGCCACCATCATGCGGATCATTACCTCGTCTTCGACGAGGAACACCGATCCGCCCGGCGGCTTGGTTGCAGTCATAGCCGGTTTCCTCGTTCAATTCCTGAACAAAATCGCAAATTACGCTTCCGAACGCAATCTAGGCGCATTGCCGTTTCCATGAAATAGACGCACGCTTCCCCTGCGTCCCATTTCCGACATAGCGATGCAAAAGTGGATGAATGCCCCGCTATCAACGTACCAGCCCGGGGCTGGTTCCAACGGTGGAACGGCGAAGCAGCATTCGCAAGGGTCTTAAGCCGACTCGCAAATTTGCGTCAATCTATCTGCGTTATGCCTCTGGGTGAACGAATTCGCGTTGCGTGAGGCTGCCATGATCTCCGTCGGACACCCGCCCGAACAAATGATGTTCCAACTCAGCCTGCGGCGCAGGGGAATCAGCGACCAATCGGTGCTGCGGGCGATGGAATCCATCCCCCGCGACCTTTTTGTGGCGCCGGCCGATCGGGCGCACGCCTGGCGCGATACCGCGCTGGCGATCGCCTGCGGCCAGACCATCAGCCAGCCCTTCGTGGTGGCCTACATGACCGAGCAGTTGCAGTTGAAATCCAGCCATCGCGTGCTGGAGATCGGTACCGGCTCCGGTTACCAGGCCGCGATCCTGTCGAAGCTCAGCCGTGACGTTCTCAGCATCGAGCGCTACCGCACCCTGGCGGATTCCGCCCGGGCACGGCTGGAAGGGCTTGAGCTGCACAATGTCGAGGTGATGCTGGGCGATGGCTACGACATCCCGGCCAATGTCGGGGCGTTCGATCGCATCATTGTCACGGCGGCGATGGAGGAGGTGCCCGGCGCGCTGCTCGAGCGGCTCGAAACCGGTGGCATCCTGATCGCGCCGGTCGGTCCGCACTCCGGGGTGCAGACCCTGGTCCGGTTCACCCGAACCGCCGACGGCATCGAGCGCAAGGAGCTGGTCGATGTCCGCTTCGTCCCGGCGCT
The DNA here is from genome assembly GCF_028290785.1 of Tardiphaga sp. Taxonomy (GTDB): domain Bacteria; phylum Pseudomonadota; class Alphaproteobacteria; order Rhizobiales; family Xanthobacteraceae; genus Tardiphaga. The sequence continues at coordinate 1,990 of NZ_JAQGJD010000364.1, forward strand.
GAAAGGCGTCGCGCGCGAACTGTGAAAAAAGTTCGACACCCCGATCACGGCTTCGTGGCAGGGTTAAAGGCTTGGTAACGGAGACGGTGTTTACTCAAATAAGTATTTTGTTGCGTATGAGTGAGTAACCAATGTCCAGCGTTGTCGAGTTGCTTTGCTCGCGCCGGGCCCCGCAGGTCGCGGTGCTGGCGCTAATGTCCATCGGGTTTGCCGGCTGCAGCGCCGACATGCAGACGCGACTTTCGCAAAATCCAAGTTTCGATTCCGGTCAGTCCCGCGGCTTCGGCTGGCAGGGCGAGTCGACGGGTTCGGTGGCCCCGCGCGCCGCGCCGCGCGCGCCGGTCGAGCGTAGCGAACTGCCGCAATACCAGCGCCCGGCCTACAACCCGCAGCCCACCTATCAGTCGTCCGCGCTGCCGCCGCCGATCGCGGCGCCGCAGTCCTATCCGACCCAGACCGGCCGCGTGGCTTCCGCAGCACCCGTGACCGGAGGCGGTCGCGGCCTCGGCTCCTACACCCCGCCGGCGCATCCGCCGATCGAGAGCACCGGTACCGTGGCGCCGCGCTCGATCGCCGCGACCAATGGCCAGGCCCGCGATGGCGGCACCACCATCATCGTCGGCACCTCCGACACGCTCGACGGCCTGTCGCGCCGCTACAACGTCTCGTCGGCTGCCATCCTGCAGGCCAATGGTTACAAGGGGCCGCGCGCGCTGTCGCCGGGCCAGCAACTGATCATCCCGCGCCAGACCGCGGCGATTTCGGCGCCAGCGCCAGCGCCCGCGCTGGCCGCGCCCGCCAGCAAGCCGGTGGCCGTTGCCGCCGGTGCAGCGTCGGTGCATGTCGTCAATCGCGGCGATACGCTGATGAGCATTTCCCGCCGCAACAACGTGCCGGTGGCAGATCTGGCTCGCGCCAATGGACTGGCACCCTCTGCCGGCCTGAAACTCGGCAGCAAGATCACGGTGCCCAGCGCCCGCGTCGCGGGTGCGCCGCCGGCGCCGCTCGCTGCTCCCGTCGCTGTTGCTGCTGCCCCGGTTGGCGCCGTGACGACCGCGCCTGCCACCAAGATGGTGTCCGCCGAGCCCGTTCAGAAGGCGCGTCTCGCCAGCGCCACCACCACGCCGGAAGAAGTCGCTGCGCCGGAATCGCCGGTCAAGGCGGCTGACGCCACCGGCGCGCTGCCGACGTTCCGCTGGCCGGTACGCGGCCGCGTGGTCACTGGCTACGGTGCCAAGACCAATGGCAAGTCCAATGACGGCATCAACGTAGCCGTGCCGGAAGGCACCCCGGTAAAGGCCGCCGAAGACGGCGTCGTGGCCTATTCCGGCAACGAGCTGAAAGGCTATGGCAACCTGGTACTGGTGCGCCACTCCAACGGCTACGTGACGGCCTACGCCCATGCCAGCGAGCTGATGGTGAAGCGCGGCGAAACCATCAAGCGCGGCCAGGTGATCGCCAAGTCCGGCCAGTCCGGCGAAGTCGGTTCGCCGCAACTGCACTTTGAGATCCGCAAGGGCTCGTCGCCGGTCGATCCAGCACAGTATCTCAACGGCGGCTAGCGCTGGTATTCGTGAAGTAACAAAAGGCGCCGTCTGCAAAGACGGCGCCTTTTGTTTTCGTAGGGTGGGCAAAGCATCGTCGCGCAAGCGCGAGGATGCGTGCCCACCGTCTTCAACAGCGGTGGGCACGGCGCAACCGCGCCTTTGCCCACCCTACGATCGACCGCTACTTCCCCGCCAGCTTCACGCCGAGCCGTCCCGCCAGTTCCTGGGTGAACTGCCACGCCACGCGCCCGGAGCGCGAGCCGCGCGTCGTCGACCATTCCAGCGCTTCGCGTTCCAGTTCGGCATCGTCGAGCGCGAGGCCGTAGTGGCTGCAATAGCCGCGCACCATGGTGAGGTATTCGTCCTGCGTGCACTTGTGGAAGCCGAGCCAGAGCCCGAAGCGATCCGATAGCGACACCTTCTCCTCGACGGCTTCGCCGGGATTGATCGCGGTGGAGCGTTCGTTCTCGACCATCTCGCGCGCCAGCAGGTGGCGGCGGTTCGAGGTGGCGTACAGGATGACGTTGTCGGGCCGGCCCTCGATGCCGCCTTCCAGCACCGCCTTCAGCGACTTGTAGGACGCGTCGTTGCCATCGAAGGAGAGGTCGTCGCAGAACACGATGAAGTAGAATTTCGAGGCGCGGATCTGCGCCATCAACGCGGGCAGGCTTTCGATGTCTTCGCGGTGGATTTCCACCAGCTTCAGTCGGCCATTGACCGACTTGCTGGCGTTGACGCTGGCATGCGCGGCCTTGACCAGCGACGACTTGCCCATGCCGCGGGCGCCCCACAACAGCGCGTTGTTGGCGGGCAGGCCGTTGGCGAAACGTTCGGTGTTCTCGATCAGGGTGTCGCGCACCCGGTCGATGCCCTGCAACAGCCCGAGATCGACGCGGCTGACCTTGGGCACGGGGACCAGCCGGCCGTCCGGATGCCAGATGAACGCGTCGGCTTTGGCCAGAGAATCGGCGCCAGACCGGTTCGGCGCTGCGGCGGCCATGCCGGCGGCGATCGCCTCCAGCGCCACGGCGATGCGCTCATCCATGGCTGGCGGTTTCGCCGCACGGGGGCGTTTAGCCGCAGCGGCGCGGGGTTTGGGAGCGGGGCGCTTCGCAGCGGCCTTGGACGGGGCGCTGGAGCTGGTTTTGCTGGGCTTTTTTGACATTTTGAGCCTTCCTGACGGCGAACCCATATCGAGCCCCGCGACCTGCCGCAAGCGCCTCAAATGAGAGGCAAATCGGCCCTGGGCAGCGTTGCAATTGGAGCGCCGGCCGCTATAGTCCGCGCGAATTTACCAAACCGGCCGAACGCCGCTGCGTCGCCGGTTGTCGCTGTTTTCACAAGGAATCTCCGATGTTCATTACTCCCGCCTTCGCCCAGGCAGCTGCTACCGGCGGCGACACCAATTCGATGCTGATGTCGTTGCTGCCGTTCGCGCTGATCTTCGTGATCATGTACTTCCTGATCCTGCGCCCGCAGCAGAAGAAGGTGAAGGACCACGCCGAACTGGTGAAGAACATCCGTCGCGGCGACACCGTCGTCACCTCCGGCGGCCTGGTCGGCAAGGTCACCAAGGTGGTCGATGACGAGCAGATCGAGTTCGAGATTTCCGACGGCGTTCGCGTTCGCCAGATGCGCACCATGATCTCCGGCGTGCGCACCAAGGGCGAGCCGGCCAAGGAAAAGGCCGACAAGACCGAGTCCGTCAAGGACGAGTCGAGCGCGAGCTGACGCGTTCGCGCGTCGCCATTTCAAGAATCTGACGGGTCAACTCGATGTTGTATTTCACGCGGTGGAAGGCGCTGGCGATCATCCTGACGGCGCTGGTGGTCTGCCTGTTCGCGGTTCCGAATTTCTTCCCCGAGGCCCAGGTCAAGACCTGGCCGAAATGGGCGCAGCGCCATCTGGTGCTGGGCCTCGATTTGCAGGGCGGTTCGCACATCCTGCTCGAGGTCGATGCCAATTCGGTGAAGAAGGACAAGCTCGATCAGGTTCGCGACGACGTCCGCCGCACGCTGCGTGATGCCAAGATCGTCTATACCGGCCTCGGCGTCCGCAACGACAATGTCGAAGTCCGCATCACCAAGGATACCGACGTCCAGAACGCGCTGACCAAACTGCGCGAACTGTCGCAGCCGCTTGGCGGCTTGCTCGGCTCCAGCGGCCAGCGCAGCCTCGATGTCGCCGATGCCGGCGGCGGGCTGATCCGCATGACCGTGCCGCCCGCAGCGATCACCGAACGCGTCCGCCAGTCGGTCGAACAGTCGATCCAGATCGTCGAGCGCCGCGTCAACGAGCTCGGCACGGTCGAGCCGCTGATCCAGCGCCAGGGTATCGACCGCATCCTGGTACAGGTGCCCGGCCTGCAGGATCCGACCCGCCTCAAGGAATTGCTCGGCAAGACCGCGAAACTCGATTTCCGCATGGTCGATT
>NZ_JAQGJD010000396.1 GCF_028290785.1 Tardiphaga sp.
AGGGCGCCGGCGATCAGGGCGCCCAGCGTTGCTGCCTGCGCCAGCCCATGCGCCGCGGCTGCCCCGGGCAGCACGAAGCGCGCCGCCAGCCACAGCCCCGCGCCCATCGCCAGCGCTGCGATCACGATGCGGGGCAGCCGGCGGCAGGCGTCGGCGTCGAGCGAAAATCCGAACGTCGCCATGCTGCGCGCGATCAGCACCGCCGCGCTGCTCCACGCCGCCAGCGCGATGGCGGCGGCGATGCCGGAGGCACCGAACCCGCCAAGCCCCAGCGCGCCGGTCACCGCGACGGCCAATCCGGTCAGCGTCGCCCATAGCGGCGTTGCGGTGTCGTCGCGGGCGAAAAACGCCGGCGACAGCGCCTTCACGAGCACATGGGCGGGCAGGCCGAGCGCCAGAACGATCAGTGCTTGCGCGGTGGCTGCGGTATCATTGGCGTCGAAGGCGCCGTGCTCGAACAGCAGGTGCACGATGGGATGGCTGAGCAACATCAGCCCGAGCGTCGCTGGCAGCGCGAGACCTACGGCGAGTTCGAGGCTGCGCGATTGCGCGTGCCCGATGGCGACGTGATCGTCGGAGCGCACCGCGCGGGTCAGCTCGGGTACCAGCACGGTGCCCATCGCCGTGCCGACGATGCCGAGCGGCAGTTCGATCAGCCGGTTGGCGAAATACAGCCACGATACCAGCGACGGCGAGCGCGACGCCACGATGGCGCCGGCCACGATCAGCAGTTGCGGCCCGGAGCTGGCGACCATGCCGGGAACGGCTCGGCGGAAAAAGCCGCGCATTTCGGCGTCGAACGAAATGCGCAACGGTGTCGCGAAATTCTCCGCGCCACGGCGCAGCACGAGGATGAGAAGCTGCAGCAAGCCCGCCACGCCGACGGTGGCGGCCATCAGCAGCGCCGCGAAGAATGTGTCCTGCGGCCAAACCAGCAGCGCGATCATCACGGCGATCAGCGCGATGTTGAATAGCAATGGCGAAAACGCCGTGAGCGCAAAACGCTGCTGCGCGTTGAGCAGCCCCATCATCACCGTGACCGGACCGGCGAACGCCAGATAGGGCAGCATCCACCGCGCATCAGCGACGGCGAGCTGTAACGTCTCCTGGCCGACGAAGCCCGGCGCCAGCAAGGCGATCACGGGCGGCATCGCAAAGCCGATCAGGATCGTGGCGACTATCAGCGCGCAACTGATGGTGCCGAGCACGCGACCGGCAAACGCCGCGGCAGCCGCCGGCCCGTCCTCGGCGCGCACCCGCAGCCAGGCCGGAATCAGCGCGGCGTTCAGCGCGCCCTCGGTGAGCAGCCGTCGCGCAACGTTCACCAGCTGGAACGCGACCAGGAACGCATCCGCCGCCGGGCCGGCGCCAAGCAGCGCCGCCACCATGGCGTCGCGGACAAAACCGAGCAGCCGCGAGGCCAGCGTGCCGGTGGAGACCGTGAGGATGGAGCGGATCATAGAACCATCGTCGAATGGCCGTCCTTGCTGGCGCGGGGCGGAACGTGATAGGTCGCTGCACCCACCCAAACCGCCTTGCATGAAGCCCGAGTTGGATCGGATTTCCGCTGCAACCGCAATTGCCGCAACGGGATATTCTTAATGACCTCAACGAAATACGACGTGCTAGGAATCGGCAACGCGATCTTCGACGTGCTGGTGCAGACCGACGAAGCCTTTCTCGCCACCCACGGCATGACCAAGGGTGGCATGGCGCTGATCGACGAAGCGCGCGCGCTGGCGGTCTATCAGGCGATGGGCCCGGCCACCGAAATGTCCGGCGGCTCCGCCGCCAACACCATTGTCGGCATTGCCAGCCTCGGCGCCCGCGCCGCCTATGTCGGCAAGGTCAAGAGCGACAAGATCGGCGAGTTGTACACCCACGACATCCGCGCCGCCGGCGTCGCCTTCGACACCGCGCCGGCCTCATCAGGCCCGGCCACCGGCTGTTCCTACATTCTGGTGACGCCGGACGGCGAGCGCACCATGAACACCTACCTCGGCGCCGCGCAGGAACTGACGCCGGCGGATATCGACGAGGCCGCGGTCGCGGCGTCCTCCATCGTCTATCTCGAGGGCTATCTGTGGGACCCGAAGAGCGCCAAGGAAGCGTTCGTGAAGGCCTCGACGATTGCCCATGGCGCCGGCCGCCAGGTCGCGCTGACACTGTCGGATGCGTTCTGTGTCGATCGCTATCGCGACGAGTTCGTGCAGTTGATGCGCGACGGCACCGTCGATCTGATTTTCGCCAACGAATCCGAATTGCATTCGCTGTACCAGACGGCGGATACCGACACCGCGCTCGGCCAGCTCCGCAAGGACGTCAAGCTCGGCGTCGTCACGCGCTCCGAGAAGGGCTGCATGGTGGCGTCGAAGGACGGCGTGATCGAAGTGCCGGCGTTCCCGATCGACAGACTGGTCGATACCACCGGCGCCGGCGACCTGTTTGCCGCCGGCTTCCTGTTCGGCCTGGTGCGCGGCGCCGACCACAAGACCTGCGGCAAGCTCGCCGCGCTGGCCGCGGCGGAAGTGATCCAGCACATCGGCGCCCGACCGCAGGTGTCGCTGAAGGATCTGGCGCAGAAGAGCGGCTTGCCGGTGTAAGCGATCTACTTGTCCCGGACGCGCTGCGGCATTCTTATGCCGCTGTGCAGAGCCGGGATCCCGGTTGTTTAGCGATAACCGGGGCCCCGGATCTGCGAAGCAATACTGCGTATTGCATCGCGTCCGGGGAACGCGAGCAGAGCGTGAAGTTTCTCACGCCGCGCGCTGCGCCGCTTCGAGCGCCGCATAGACCCCGCGCTCGAAGCCCGCGAAAATCTCGAGGCACTTCCTGTCCGCGAATGGCAGCACCTGCATCATGATCACGCCGGAGATGTCGCGCGTCGGGTCGATCCAGTAGTAGGTGTTGGCGAGGCCGCCCCAGAACAGGCTGCCGGCGCTGCGACCTTCCGGAGTCTTAGCCGTATTGATCATGAAGCTGAGGCCGTATTTCTTGACCATGTCGGGAAACAGGTCGACGTCATTGCTGGCGGTGGGAATTGCCGAGGTCATTCGCGTCATGTTGAGCTCGCCGATGTGGTTCTGGCCCATCAGCGCCGCGGTCTCCGGTCGCAGCAGTTGTCGACCGCCGCTCTGGCCCTTGTTCAGCATCATCTGCATGAATTTGATGTAGTCGCCGGCGGTGCCGTAGAGCCCGCCGCCACCGGCATGGAATTCCGGATCCTGCCCGATCTCGAAGGCGATCGGCGTCAGCGATCCCTCCGAATCGCGGCTGTGCATGCGCACCAGCCGGGCGCGCTGCGCGTCGCCGATGCGGAACGCGGTATCGGCCATGCCCAGCGGCCCCAGCAGGTGATCGCGAAAATAGGCGTCGAGCCGAACGCCGCTGGCGGCCTCGATGGCCAGGCCGACGAAATCCAGATTGGTGCCGTATTCCCAGCGGGTGCCGGGGTCGCTCATGATCGGCACCTTGAGGGCGGCCTTGAGGCCGGTGCGGAAGGCCGGCACGCCCGACACCTGGAGGTAGCGCACCATGTCGCCGTTCCACATGTCGTAGCAGAAGCCGGCGGTGTGGGTCAGGAGATGGCGCAGGGTGATGGTGCCGCGTGCGGGCCGCAGTTTTGGCGCGCCATCGGCCGCGAAACCCTCCAGCACCTGCGGGGCCGCGAGATCCGGCAGCACGGTGCCGATCGGCGCATCCAGCGATAGCCGGCCCTGCTCGACCAGTTGCATCGCCGCCGCCGCGGTGATCGCCTTGGTCATCGAGGCGATCCAGAACACGCTGTCCAGGGTCATCGCGGCATCCCCTGACACGTCGCGTCGCCCGAACGCGCCCTGGTAGACCACCTCGGTACCGCTCGCCGCCATGGCGACAATCCCGGGGACCGCGCCGACGTCGGTGGCCTGACGCAGGGCGGCGTCGATTTCGCGTCCGGTTGGCATGCTTTCTCCCCCACTTTTTGCTGCTGACGAATTATCCCCCGAGGCCGGCGTGGCCGGCAAGAAACTTCGATATTGCGGCGCGATTTGCATGAACCGGAGCACAGGGATCCGCGACGTACGATCGCGCACCTGGTTGTGATCGACGGACGCGCGGATTCGCCAAGAATGGCTCGAATTAGACAAGCAATTGCGGCAACGGCGACCTAGATCGTGAACCACGTGCCGAGCGAAAGCACGCAGGTACCGCAAATTGGGAACAATTGGCGTGAGCGCGTGTTCAAAATTTCGCCGCATGTGAGGCGCGCCGCGCCGACCGAAAATTGATGAAATTTGTTGCAGCTGAAGCTGTGGAGACCAACGATGATTGCGAATTGGACCGAGTGGAAGAGCTACCCCCGCGCCGCCCGCGGCGAGAAACTCGAAGCGCCGATCAGCCCCGGCATTTACGAAGTGCGCCACGCGGCTTCCGGCGCCCTGTTCGCCTTCGATTCGGCCGACAATCTGGCCCAAGCCTTGGCCAAGCTGTCGGTGGCGCCGAAGTCGCTGGCATCATGGTTCGGCAAGGGCGCGCCCGCGAACCTGCCGGAACTGGAATATCGCACCTTCTCGACGACCACGCGCGCCAATGCGCGGATCGCCGCGGCGCGGATGATCGACCGTCGCGAAACCTACCTGCGCGGCGCGGCGTAACGCCCGCTTCGACGTGCCGGCGGCGATAGCAGCTATTCGCAGCGGGCAGGCGCAATCCGGCCTATACTCCTCTACAAGTCCGCGGCACGCATACGCCCGCGACATCTGCCGAGGAGAACGCCCATGACACCGCCCGCCGCCGCACGCCAGCCTTCTGCCGCCCCCTCGCTGCGCGACCGCCTGAAGGATCCGTCGCTGTTGCGCGAGCAGTGCTACATTGATGGCGCCTGGACCGGCACCGGTGCGACCGCGGTCACCAATCCCGTCAACGATGTCGAACTCGGCCGCGTGCCCAACATGGGCGCGAAGGAGACGACGCAGGCCGTCGAAGCCGCCGAGCGGGCATTCCCCCTGTGGGCCAAGTTCACCGCGAAGGCGCGCTCCAACATCCTGCGAAAGTGGTTCGAGCTGATCGTCGCCAACCGCGAGGATCTGGCGCTGATCCTGACCACGGAGCAGGGCAAGCCGCTGGCCGAGGCGCTCGGCGAAGTCGATATCGGCGCGGCCTATATCGAATTCTTCGCTGAGGAAGCCCGCCGCGTCTATGGCGAGACGATCCCGACGCAGCGCGCCGATGCGCGCCTCCTGGCCATCAAGCAGCCGATCGGCGTCTGCGGCGCGATCACGCCGTGGAATTTTCCGAACTCCATGATCACGCGAAAAGTCTCGCCGGCGCTGGCCGCGGGCTGCACCGTGGTGCTGAAGCCGGCCAACGAGACGCCGTTCTCGGCGCTGGCGCTGGCCGAACTGGCGGAGCGCGCCGGCGTGCCGAAGGGCGTGCTCAACATCGTCACCGGCGACGCCTCGGCGATCGGCCTGGTGCTGTGCGAGCATCCGGCAGTGCGCTTCGTCGGTTTCACCGGCTCCACGGCGGTCGGCAAGATTCTGTACAAGCAGGCGTCGGTAGGCGTGAAGCGGCTTGGGCTTGAGCTCGGCGGCAATGCGCCGTTCGTGGTGTTCGACGACGCCGATATCGACGCCGCCGTGGAAGGCGCGATGGTCTCGAAGTATCGCAACATGGGCCAGACCTGCGTCTGCGCCAACCGGATCTACGCGCAGGACGGCATCTACGATGCATTCGTCGAGAAACTGGCGAAGAAGGTCGCGGCGATGAAGATCGGCGACGGCACTGAAGCCGGCGTCACCCAGGGCCCGCTGATCAACATGAAGGCGATCGAGAAGGTCGAGCGCCACATCGCCGATGCGGTGCAGGGCGGCGCCAAGATCGTCACCGGCGGCAAGCGCCATGCGCTCGGCGGCACCTTCTTCGAGCCGACCGTGTTGTCGAATGTGAAGTCCGATGCGCTGGTGTCGCAGGAAGAAACCTTCGGTCCGCTGGCGCCGGTGTTCCGCTTCAAGGAAGAGGCCGACGTCATCGCCATGTGCAACGCCTCGCCGTTCGGCCTCGCATCGTACTTCTATTCGCGCGATCTCGGCCGCGTCTGGCGGGTCGCCGAAGCGCTGGAGTCCGGCATGGTCGGCGTCAACACCGGGTTGATTACCACCGAAGTAGCGCCGTTCGGCGGCGTCAAGGAGTCCGGCCTGGGGCGCGAAGGCTCGCATCACGGCATGGAAGAATATGTTGAGATCAAGTACATCATGATGTCAGGGATCTGAGCGGAGCTTTCACTTCTTCCTTCTCCCCCGCGCGAAGCGAAGCTTCGCTAGGTGGGAGAAGGTGGCTTCGCGAAGCGAAGACGGATGAGGGGGCGTGCCGGCTCCGAGCTTGTGGCCACCCCTCACCCGTCTCGAACGCACTTCGTGCGTTCGATCCACCCTCTCCCACCTAGCGAAGCTTCGCTTCGCGCGGGGGAGAGGGAAGAAACAATATACGCTCGCTATCTCCTCAGCACCGCGATCATGCGGCTCGCAAAGCCCAGTCGCTCCGCCATCACCGATACAAAATAGGTCAGCAGCTTCTGGCTCAGGCCGGGGTGATTGAGCTTGATATCCTCGAAGGCGGCGGCGCGCAGGACGTAGAGAACGCTGGCGATTTCAGCCTGGATGGTGGCGCTGCGCGGCGTCTGCGCGACCAATCCCATTTCGCCGACCGTGGTGTAGCGGCCGAGGCTGCGCACCCGCGTCAGCCGGCCATCGCCGGCGGGCACCATGATGCCGAGCCGGCCCTCAAGAATGAAATGCATGGAGTCGGCGTCGTCGCCGGCCTCGACCACGATTTCGCCGGCGGGGACCTCGACGCGCTGGCAGCGCCGCATCAACTCAGCGGCGTCGTCCGGCGTCCGCAGAATCCGCGTGAACCAGTCCCGCAGGCTGCCTTCTTCTTCGGCGCGGCCGCGATGCCGGGCGATGACCTCGTTCTCGCACCATTCCAGGGCGTGATCGAGTTCGCCGGAAACCCTGACCCCGTCATCGATGAACTGGTTGGCGCGCAGGGTGCGGTTGGCCGACGCGTGCAGATTGGCGAGCACAAGTACCGTGCCATGCGCCGCGGCTGCGCGCTTGATCTGGGCGAAGCTGTGCGCGGCGGATGAATCGATGCCGGTGACCAGCCGGAAATCGAACACCAGGTAGCGGCATTCGGGATGCCGGCGCAGCAGCGCCTTGACGTGCAGATAAAGCCGGTTGGCCGACCCGAAGAACAAATAGCTTTGCAGGTTGAGGCCCTGGATCTCGCGTCCGTGGGCGGCAAGCGTGCGCTGGTCTTCCAGGGAACGGTCGAGCGAGCTGCGATATTCGGAGCCATCGAAGCCGTATTTGATCGAGGAGACCCGCGACGCGCTGAGCGCGAAGGTGGCGCAGCCGATCACGATGCCGATCAGCACGCCGGCGACAAAGCCCCATTTCACGATGATCACAATGATCGCCAGCAGCGACAGGTAGTCGAGCAGCGAGAGCCGCTTGCGCGAGTCGATGATCCAGCGGTGCAACTGTTCGAGGCCGAGATACAGCAGCAGGCCGCCGAGCACGAAGCGCGGCATGTAAGCGAGAAACGACGGATCGAGCACCAGCACCATGGCGGCGGCAGCGGCGACGGTGAGTCCCGACAGGCGCCCGGTGGCGCCGCTGTTGCGGTTCAGCATCGAGCGGCTGATGGAGATGCAACTCGCATAGCCGCCGAGCGCGCCGGTGACGATATTGGCAACGCCGGTGACATTCAGTTCGCGCTCGATGTCGGCCTCGCGGTGAGAGGCGACCTCGATGCCGGTGGTATTGAACAGGGTGCTTACCGCGGTGACGAAGATCACCGCGATCAGGTTGCCGATCAGGCCGGGCAGCGCATCCCACGGATAGCCGCCGCCAAGATAGGCCCATGGCAAGGTCAGGCTGGCTTTCGGCGGCGAGGCGAAGGTCCAGCCCATCGCCTGCGCCTGAACGATCGAAACGCCCGCCACAAGAAAAGCGATGTGCGCCGCGACGATGCTGGCGAGCAGGATGACGGGTAGCGCGAGTGGCTTCCTCGAGCCGTGCCAGATGCCGTAGATGGTGCCGGCCACGGCGATGGCGGCCAGCAACTCGTAAAGTGTCATGGGATCGGCGAGCCGGCCCAGATTGGTCCATTGCAGCCTGTATCCGGTGACAACCTGGAAGGCCCCGGCGACGATCAGGCAGGCCGTGGCGCCGAGAAAGCCGCCGACCACGGGATAGGGCACGTAGCGAATCGCGCGGCCGAGGCGCGAGATCCCGAAACCGCACAGCACGATGCCGGTGATGACGGTCGCCGCCGACAGCGTGATCAGCACCGGGCCGAGCAACGGCATCGCGGCATTCGAGGCCACGATATGCTCGACCATCGACGCCGCGAGGATGGCGGTGACGGCGGCCGTGGAGCTTTCCGGGCCGGCGACCGCGAAGCGAAACGTGCTGCCGAGCGCGATGATTGCCGCGGCGACGCTGGCCGAGATGAAGGTGGCGGCAATGCCGTAGGGCAGCAACGACGCCAGCGGCCCGGTGAAGATCAACACCGAATAGGACAGGCCGAAACTGATGGTGAGCACGCTGGCGATCAGGCCGGCGAACACGTCGTTGCGCCAGGCGCGCAGCGTCACTGGGCTGACAACGGCGTCAGCCATGGGCGGCTGCTTTCAGATGACCTGGCAGGGAGAGAGCGGGCAAGGATGTCACGCGCGAACCTGTCCGGCGCTGCACGACAGGCGCAATCGCCACCATCTCTGGTAGACGAGAGCGGCGCGGTCGGACAATAGAAATTTTGTGGGGGCTTGGCCCGCTTTACTTGACCACCAACTCCTCGCCCGTCAGCCGGCGATAGGCTTCCAGGTAGCGCTTGCTGGTGGCCTCGATGACCTCCGCCGGCAGCGGCGGCGGCGGGGCGTCGCCGTTCCAGCGGCCGGCGCGGCGCTCGATGTCGAGGTAGTCGCGCAATGGCTGCTTGTCGAAGGAGGGCTGCGGCTGGCCGGGGGCGTAAACGTCGGCGGCCCAGAACCGCGAGCTGTCGGGGGTCATCACCTCGTCGATCAGGATGATGCGGCCGTCGGCCTCGCGGCCGAATTCGAACTTGGTGTCGGCGATGATGATGCCCTGCTCGCGGGCGATCGCCTCGCCCTGGGTGTAGACCGCGCGGGTCATGCTCTCCAGCGTGTAGCTGTCTTCTTCGCCGAGAATCTCGCGCATCCGGTCGATGGTGATGTTCTCGTCGTGGCCGGTCTCGGCCTTGGTGGCCGGGCTGAAGATCGCCGGCTCCAGCTTCTGGCTTTCGAGCAGACCCGCGGCGAGCGGCTCGCCGGCCAGCGTGCCCTGCGCCGCATATTCCTTCCAGGCCGAGCCGGACAGATAGCCGCGCACCACGCATTCGATCGGAAACACCAGCGTCCGCTTGCACAGCATGGCACGGCCGGCGAGCGCGGCACGCTGGCCGGCCAGTTCAGGGACTTGCTCGATGATCTCGTCGGCGTCGGCGGAGATCATGTGATGCGGCACCACGCCACCAAGCTGGTTGAACCACCACGCGCTGATCTGGGTCAGCACCGCGCCCTTCATCGGAATCGTCTCGGCCATCACCACGTCGAACGCGCTGATGCGGTCGGTGGTGAGCAGCAGCACGCGGTCGGAGCCGACGGCGTAGACATCGCGGACCTTGCCGCGTCCGAGCAGGGGAAGCGGCAGGTCGCTGGCGGACATAGTGGTCATGGGAGGCTTTCTTGACTCAAGTGGTATTGAAATCGTCATTGCGAGGAGCCCTTGCGACGAAGCAATCCAGTCTTCGCTTGTGGCTACTGGATTGCCGCGTCGCTTCGCTCCTCGCAATGACGGGGAGAGGTCGGCGCGCTATTCCGGCAGCGGAATGAACTCGTGTTCGTCGGGCACATGGGCGAAGCGGCCGGTCTTCCAGTCTTCCTTGGCCTGCTCGATCCGCTCCTTGCTGGACGACACGAAATTCCACCACAGGTGCCGCGGCCCTTCCAGCGCGTCGCCGCCGAGGAACATCATGCGGGTGTTTTGAAGCGCGTTGACGGTGATGGCGTCGCCGGGGCGGAAGATCAGCAGCTTCGGGCCTTCATGGCGGTCGCCGGCGATCTCGATCTCGCCATCGACCACATAGATCGCGCGCTCCTCGTGGTCGGGATCCAGCGGCACGCTGGTGCCGGCCTGCACCGACACTTCGGCATAGAACCACGGCGACACCATCGATACCGGGGAGGCCACGCCAAATGCCTTGCCGGCGATGATGCGCGCGGTGAAGCCGGTATCCTGCACGGTGGGCAGGCTGTCGGCGCCGTAGTGCTGGAACGACGGCGCGATCTCCTCGGAGCCGGCCGGCAGCGCGATCCAGCTCTGCAGGCCGAGCATCTTCTGGCCGTTCGCGCGCTGCACGTCGGGGGTGCGCTCGGAATGCGCGATGCCGCGGCCGGCGGTCATCAGGTTCATGGCGCCGGGCTGGATCTCGCGGATATTGCCCTCGCTGTCGCGGTGCATGATGGAGCCGTCGAACAAATAGGTGACGGTGGCCAGGCCGATATGCGGATGCGGGCGGACGTCCATGCCCTTGCCGGCCATGAATTGCATCGGCCCGAAATGGTCGAAGAAGATGAACGGCCCGACCATCTGGCGCTTGCCATGGGGCAGCGCGCGGCGGACCTGGAAGCCGTCGCCGAGATCGCGGGTGCGCGGCACGATCACCAGCTCCAGCGCGTCGCAGGATTGCGCGTCGCCGAGGATCGGATCGAGGGAGGGTTGCCAGCTCATGAGGGCTCCGGTGTTCAGATGCAGTCGCAGCACGCATTATCCCGCGCAGGGCGACGGCTGACAATGGCGGCTTTCGCCGACCCGCCGGTCGCTCACGTGCGGGCGGGGGGTGCCGCGGTGAACCACCGCAGGCGGCCAATACAGCTCAGACATGGCATCGCGATTGGGCGCAGCGTGTGAAACTGATTCGGAACTCTGCGCCTCCATCCTGCCGCCGGGACCGGCCGCGGAACGGAAATGGGTCAGAACCGGAATGGTCATGGTGCTCGATCAACATGATCGAGCCGCCAAAGCGGGGGACCGACCTTGACCAGTACGCTCATTCGCGAACCGAGTCCGGCCGCAGATCTGGTCCTCGCTGGCCTGGCGGACGATACCGCCGGCCATGGCGCCGTGAATAGCGCCTCGAAGGTCCGCAAGCTGTTGCGTCAGCAGGCGGCGATCGCCCGGTTCGGCAGCTTTGCACTGCAGCAATGGGACATGTCGAAGATTCTGGCGGAGGCGGTGCGGGTCTGCGCCGAAGGTCTCAACGTGCCGTTCGCCAAGGTCTGCCGCTACCGGCCCGAGCACAACGACCTTCTGATCGTCGCCGGCCATGGCTGGCAGGGCGGGGTGGTCGGCAGTGTCGTGTCGCGCGTCGGCATGAGTTCGCCGCAGGGCCGCGCCTTTACCACCGGCGAGCCGTCGATCTGCAACGATCTGCAAATGGACCTCTATTTCGATCTGCCGCCATTCTATGCCGCGCATGGCATCGTCTCGATCATCGACGTCATCATCAAGGGCAGCGAAGACCAGCCCTACGGCATCCTCGAAATCGACAACGATCAGCAGCACGATTACGATCAGCACGACATCAATTTCCTCACCGGCTTCGCCAACGTCCTGGCCGAAGCCGTCGCGACCGCCTCACGTACGGAAGCCCTGCAGGTCGCCCTCGACCGCATGGCCGTGATGGTCGAGGAGAAGGACGCCCTGCTGCGGGAAAAGAACGTTGTCGATCTGCATCTGCGCCAGGCGCAGAAGATGGAAGCGGTCGGCCAGCTCACCGGCGGCGTCGCCCACGACCTCAACAACATTCTGACGGTCATCGTCGGCGCGATCGAGATCCTCAGCGACGCCGTAGCCGATCGTCCGCCACTGGCGGCGGTTGCAAAAATGATCGACGATGCGGCGGCACGCGGCGCCGATCTGACCCGGCGGCTGCTGGCCTTCGCCCGCAAGCAGCCGCTGCACCCGCGCGAGGTCGACGTCAATTCGCTGATCATCGAGGCGACCAACCTGCTGCGGCCGACCCTGGGCGAGCACATCGAGATCCTGACGACACTGGCCGGTGATGCTTCGCACGCGCTGATCGATCCGAGCCAGCTCACTAATTCCATCCTCAACCTCGCGCTGAACGCGCGCGACGCCATGCCGGAAGGCGGCAAGCTCACCATCGCGACCGGAAACGTCGTCATCGACGAGGAGTACGCCCACGCCCATGGCGAGGTGGCCGCGGGCAACTACGTGCTGATCGCGGTCAGCGATTCCGGCCACGGCGTTCCCGCCGAGAACCTCGACAAGGTGTTCGAGCCGTTCTTCACCACCAAGGAGGTCGGCAAGGGCACCGGGCTCGGCCTCAGCATGGTGTACGGCTTCGTCAAGCAGTCGCTTGGCCACGTCACTATCTACAGCGAGCAGGGGCAGGGTACGACGATCCGGATCTATCTGCCGCAAGCCATCGGCGTGGCCCATCCGGCTGAAATGGTGCCTCAGGTCCGCATCGAGGGCGGCCATGAAACCGTGCTGGTGGTCGAGGACGATGCCCTGGTGCGGGCCTTCGTCCTGGCCCAGATCAAGAGCCTCGGCTACGTCACCCTGACCGCGGCCAATGCCGACGAGGCCCTGGCCGTCATCAATGGCGCCCAGGAGATCGAGCTGTTGTTCACCGACCTGATCATGCCGGGCGCGATGAACGGACGTCAGCTCGCCGACGAGGCGCTGCTGCGCCGACCGCAGCTCAAGGTGCTGTTCACATCCGGCTATTCCGAGGACGCCATCATTCACAACGGGCGGCTCGACACCGGGGTGCTGCTGTTGGCCAAGCCGTACCGCAAGTCGGAGCTGGCGCGCATGCTGCGCAGCGCGCTGGCCTCGGATGTCAGGCTGCAACCGGCCCCCGGGGAGCCGGTTGTCACGCCGCCGGAAGAACCGCAGTGGCCGGTTACAGCGGCCTGATCTGGACCTTGCGGAATTTCACCACGCCGGAGCCGTATTGCAGGGCGATCGGGCCGCCGGCGTGCTTGCTGTCATCGACGTCGGCGGTCTTCTGGCCATTGAGGATCACGGTGAGATGCTGCCCCTTGGCGGTGATCTCATAGGTGTTCCATTTGTCGGCGGCCTTCGGCATCGGGTCCACCTTGGCGACATCGACGATGGCGCCGGTGCCGTACGACGGGTCTGGCCGCTTGTCGAAGATGTTGACCTCGTAGCAGGTCTTGCCGTCGATCACCTTGGGATTGTCGCAGCGGATGAAGATGCCGCTGTTGGCGTCGGCATCGGTCCAGAATTCGGCGCGGATCTGGAAGTCCGTATAGGGCTTCTTGCTGACGAGGTAAGCGAGATCCTTGCCGTCCAGCTTGGTGGCGACGACGCCGTCAGCGCCGGCGGTCCAGTCGGCGTTGCCGACGCGGTCCCAGTCGCCCATGTTGGCGCCGTCCACCAGCGTGACCCAACCGCTCTCGTTCTGGCTCGACGCAGGCTGGACATATTGCAGAGCAGCAAGGCCAATGGCACAGCCGGTCGCGATCGCATAGATGCGCTTCATCGTGGTTTTCTCCCGTTCGTTTTTGTTGGCGCACGATAGCCACGGAATGTCAGCGAGGTAAACGGCAAATTGAAACAGCGGCGGTCTTGCCCTAGAGCAGTCTTGCCCTAGAATCGCATCGAGTCCGCGAGCAGGCCGATGATTTCATTTCAAACAGTCGATCTTGCGCTGAACGCCGGAACGACAGCGCTGCTGCTATTGCTGGCGGCGCTGCTGATCCGCGATGCGCGCGGCGTCGCGGCCGGGCGGCTGGCCGCGGCGCTGGCGCTGGGCTCCGCGGCGCATGCGGTGAGCGCGGCGGGATTTACTGCACCGGTTGCTGCGTGGCGCGCGCCGCTGATCGCGCTGTCCACCGGCAACGTCGTGGTGCTGTGGTTGTTCGCACGCGCGCTGTTCGACGACGGCTTCGCGTTGCGTTGGTGGCACGCGCTGCCGTGGGCCGCGATGGTCGTGCTCAGCCTTGTCAATTGTCTGCTGCTGTTCCCTGTCCACGTCTGGCCCGCACAGATGCTGGGCGCCGGCCTCAACGTGATCGCGCTGGGCTTCGTCGTCCTCGCCGTGGCACAGGCTGTCGCCTCGTGGCCGGTCGATCTGGTCGAGGCCCGGCGCCGGCTGCGGCTGGCGATCGTGGCCGCGGCCGCCGCCTATGGCGCCATCAATGCCGTGCTGCAGCTCGCTTTGTTCGGCGGCGCCGGCTCCGACATCGCCGCTACCGCCAACGCCGGGCTGCTGGCCGCCATCGTGGTTGGCTTGACCCTGGCGCTGACACGGATCGATGGCGCGGGCCTGTTCGTTGCGCCGGCGCTGCCGCGGCCGGTGGCCGAGCCTGCGCGCGACATCCGCGGCGATCTGGCGGACGCCGCCGACCAGCGACTGATCAAGGCGCTGAACCGGCTGATGGCCGACGATCGCATCTATCGTCACGAGGGCGTCACCATCGGGTCACTGGCCACACGGCTTGCCGTGCCCGAATACAGATTGCGGCGGCTGATCAACCAGCGGCTGGGCCATCGCAACTTCAACGTCTTTCTCAACGACCACCGCATCGCCGAGGTGAAGGCCGCGCTGGCCGACCCGGCGCAGGTCGACGTGCCGGTCATCACGATTGCCTTGGATGCCGGCTTTCAATCGCTGGGACCGTTCAATCGCGCGTTCAAGGCCGCCACGGGGCTGACCCCCAGCGAATATCGCCGCCGCCACGCGGTCCCCGCGCCACCGCCCAAGCCGTTGCAATCGACGAGAAATTTCGGAATCGGCTAGCCGCGCGCGGTTTTCCAACAGCACGATTCCGAATTCGGCGAGCCATCGCGGCTGCGCTCGGGCTTGCTTCGGCGCACCGCGATGACGCGGATGACCGGAGCAGGCCATGACCCGACAACGACAGATCATCCTTCTTGCCAGCGTCGCCGCGCTGGGCGCCCTGACATGGGCCGCGGCCCGCGCGCAGGACGCCCCGCGCAT
>NZ_JAQGJD010000059.1 GCF_028290785.1 Tardiphaga sp.
GTGGCATACCGATTGCAAGCAAAGTTGCAGATCGCCGTCGATCTCACTGGCCCGCATCACCTCATTTGACGTCGAACCCTCGGCAAAAGATGACGGAAGAGCCGCGGGAGCAACTTGAATCTGGAGAGACCCATGGATCGCAGGAATGTATTGAAGGGATTGGCCGGGGTCGGCGGCCTGGCTGCGACCGGGTTTGCGATGCCCGCGCTTTCGCAAAATGCTTCGGCCAAGACCCTGCGTTTTGTGCCGCAGGCCAATCTCGCCAATTTCGATCCGATCTGGGGAACCCAGTATGTCGTGCGCAACGCCGCAGCTTTGGTGTGGGACACGCTTTACGGCCTCGACTCAGCGCTGGTGCCGCAGCGCCAGATGGTCGAGTCCGAGCAGGTGTCCGATGACGGCCTGGTCTGGACCTTCAAGCTCCGGCCAGGCTTGAAATTCCACGACGGCGAGCCGGTGCTGAGCAAGGATGTGGTGGCGAGTCTGACGCGCTGGTCGGCGCGCGATACCATGGGCTTGATGATCAAGGCGATCCAGAACGAACTCACCGCGGTCGACGACAAGACGTTCAAATGGTCGCTGAAGGTGCCTTATCCGAAAATGCTGTTGGCGCTGGGCAAGAACAATGCGCCCTGCGCCTTTATTATGCCGGAGCGTCTGGCGCAGACCGACCCGTTCAAGCAGATCGGCGACTATGTCGGCTCGGGTCCGATGAAGTTCGCGAAGAGCGAGTGGGTGCCCGGCGCCAAGGCGGTATTCGAGAAATTCGGCGATTACGTGCCGCGGCAAGAGAAGGCGTCATGGCTCGCCGGCGGCAAGCAGATGCTGGTCGATCGCATCGAGTGGGTGGTGATCCCGGATCCGGCGACGGCCGCGGCCGCACTGCAGAACGGCGAGGTCGATTGGTGGGAGACGCCGATCCCCGATCTGGTGCCGTTGCTCAAGAAGAACCGCAATATCAGTGTCGATATCGGCGACGCCCTCGGCAATGTCGGTGCGTTCCGGATGAACCATCTTTTTGCACCCTTCAACAATGTGAAGGCACGGCGTGCTGTACTGATGGCACTGAGCCAGGAAGACTACATGCGGGCGCTGGTCGGCGACGACACTGCGCTTTGGAAGCCGCTGCCTGGTTTTTTCACGCCGGACACACCGCTCTACACCGAGGCAGGTGGCGAGATTCTGAAAGGCAAGCGTGATCTGGTGGCAGCTAAGAAGTTGCTGGCAGAGAGCGGCTATGCGGGCGAACCGGTCACCTGCGTGGTGGCGCAGGATCAACCGATCACCAAGGCGCAGGGCGATGTCACCGCGGATCTGCTGAAACAGCTGGGGATGAATGTCGACTTCGTCGCCACCGACTGGGGCACGGTCGGTTCGCGCCGCGCCCTGAAAACGCCGCCGGGGCAAGGGGGCTGGAACATGTTTCACACCTGGCATGCCGGCGCGGATTGCCTCAGCCCCGCCGGATACAACGCGATTCGCGCCAATGGCGATAAGGCGTGGTTCGGCTGGCCCGACAGCCCGACCTCGGAAAAGGAAATCACGTCATGGTACGAGGCCAAGAATCTCGATGAGGAAAAGGCCGCCATCGCCCGCCTCAACAAGGCGGCACTCGAAGACGTGATCTATGCGCCGACCGGCTTCTTCCTGGGCTACACGGCATGGCGCAAAAACGTTTCCGGCATCGTGAAAGGACCGCTGCCCTTCTTTTGGGGCGTGTCGAAGACCGCATGATCGGGCGGTAATTACATATGCTCTCGTATATCCTGCGGCGTATTTTCTCGACCTTGCCCGTCATGGGCATTGTAGCGATGTTTGTCTTCAGCCTGCTCTACATCACGCCGGGCGACCCGGCGGCGGTGATCGCCGGCGATCAGGCAAGCCCCGCCGACATCGAGCGGATTCGGCAAGGCCTCGGCCTTGACCGACCGTTTCTGGTCCAGTTCGGGTCCTGGTTCTGGGGGATCCTGCATGGTGATCTCGGCACCTCGATTTTCACCAACATGCCGGTCGCATCATTGATCGCGCAGCGTATCGAACCGACGCTGTCGCTGATGGCGATTACCCTGGTGCTGACCATTCTGATTGCCGTGCCGCTTGGCGTGATGGCGGCGTGGAAGGCGGGAAGCTGGATCGATCGCAGCATCATGGCCTTTGCCGTGTTTTCGTTCTCGCTTCCGGTCTTCGTGGTCGGATACGTGCTGGCCTATGTGTTCGCGCTGCAGTTCGAGTGGCTGCCGGTGCAGGGCTACACGCCGCTGGCCCAGGGCATCTGGCCGTGGCTGCAGAACCTGATCCTGCCGTCCATCGCGCTCGGCAGCGTGTACATCGCGCTGATCGCGCGCATTACCCGGGCTTCGATGCTCGAGGTGCTGCAGCAGGATTACATCCGCACCGCGCGCGCCAAGGGCCTGGACCAGCGCAGCATCCTGTTCGTTCACGCGCTTAAAAACGCAGCCGTTCCGATCGTGACCGTAATCGGTATCGGCATTGCGCTCCTGATTGGCGGCGCGGTGGTGACCGAAAGCGTGTTCGCGATCCCCGGCCTTGGCCGGTTGACGATCGACGCGATCCTGCGCCGCGACTATCCAGTTATCCAGGGCATCGTGCTGTTGTTCAGCTTCGTCTACGTGCTGGTCAATCTGCTGGTCGATGTCACCTACACCCTGGTCGATCCGAGGATCCGCTATTGAGCATATCGACCACCCGCACCATATCGATACCGCCGGGCCTTGCGATTGCGCCGCAATTGCCGGATCTACTGCGGCCAGTTAAAATCCGGCGCGGTTTCCTCGGCTTCCTGCGCAATTATCCGACGGTGGCGATCGGCGGCGCATTGCTGCTCTGCCTCGTGCTGATCGCGATCTTCGCGCCCTATCTCGGGACCGTCGATCCGACGGCGCTGGCGCCTGCCAGGCGCACGCGCGCGCCATCGGCGGAATTCTGGTTCGGCAGCGACATGCTGGGCCGCGACATCTATTCACGCGTGCTCTACGGAACGCGGGTCTCTCTAACCGTGGGCCTTTCGGTGGCAACACTGGCCACGCTTGCCGGTCTCGCCATCGGGCTGGTCTCGGGTTTCGTACGCTGGGCCGACGGCATCATCATGCGGTTTATCGACGGGCTGATGTCGATACCGCCGATCCTGCTCGCCGTCGCGCTGATGGCGGTGACGCGGGGCAGCGTCGGCAACGTCATCGTGGCGATCACGATCGCTGAAATTCCGCGCGTGACGCGTCTCGTGCGCAGCGTCGTGCTGTCGCTCCGCGAGCAACCCTATGTGGACTCGGCCGTGACGTCCGGCACGCGAACACCGATGATCATCCTGCGTCACATCCTCCCCAACACCATGGCGCCGATGATGGTTCAGGCAACCTACATCTGCGCCAGCGCCATGATCGTAGAGTCCATCCTCTCCTTCATCGGTGCCGGCACGCCGCCCACCATTCCGTCCTGGGGCAACATCATGGCCGAAGGCCGGGCGCTATGGCAGGTCAAACCATTCATCGTGTTCTTCCCCGCCGCGTTCCTGTCGATCGCCGTGCTCGCCGTCAACCTGCTCGGTGACGGCCTGCGTGACGCGCTCGATCCGCGCATGGCCAAGAATCTTTAGAGAGTCGGTAGATGGCATTGCTCGAAGTCGAGAACCTGCAGACTCATTTCCGGACCCCCGACGGCATCAACCGCGCGGTCGACGGTGTTTCGTTCCATGTCGATGAGGGCGAGACGCTGGCCATCGTCGGTGAATCCGGCTGCGGCAAGTCGGTCACCGCGATGTCGCTGCTGCGGCTCATTCCCGAGCCCCCGGGAAAGATCGCGGGCTCCGTCCGTTTCCAGGGCACCGATCTGCTGCGACTCTCCGAACGCGAGATGCGCGCCATCCGCGGTAACGACATTTCGATGATTTTCCAGGAGCCGATGACGAGCCTCAATCCGGTGCTGACCGTCGGCCGCCAGATCGGCGAGACGCTGCGAATGCATCAGGGATTGGATAAACAGGCCGCAGAGGCGCGCGCCGTGGAGATGCTGACCCTGGTCGGCATCCCGGCACCGGCGCGGCGCGTGCGCGAATATCCGCACCAGCTCTCCGGCGGCCAGCGCCAGCGCGTGATGATCGCGATGGCGCTCGCCTGCAATCCCAAACTCCTGATCGCCGACGAGCCGACCACGGCACTCGACGTCACGATCCAGGCGCAGATCCTGCAGTTGATGCTGGATCTCAAGCGCCGCGTAGGCGCGGCGATCGTGCTGATCACCCACGATCTCGGGGTGGTCGCCGAAGTCGCCGAGCGCGTCATGGTGATGTATGCCGGCCGCAAGGTCGAGGAGGCGCCGGTGGCCGACCTGTTCCGCTCGCCCCGGCATCCTTACACGCAGGGGCTGCTCGGCGCGGTGCCCAGGCTCGGTTCCTCGCTGTCGGGCGCAGCCAGGCGCCTCGCCGAAATTCCTGGCCAGGTGCCGAGCCTGAAGGCGCGCATTGAGGGCTGCGTGTTTGCCGGACGCTGTCCGCTGGTAACCGATCTCTGCCGCACGGTGGCGCCCGGTCTCGAGGAGAAGGCGCCCCGTCATATTGCCGCTTGCCATTACGCGTCGAAAGTGGCGGTCGCGGCATGAGCGGCCCCCTGCTCCAGGTCAACGACCTCAAGAAGCATTTTCCGGTCCGCGGCGGCATGTTCAGCCGCAAGGCCGTTGTCCATGCCGTGGACGGCGTGTCTTTTGAAGTCGCGCGTGGCGAAACCCTGTCGCTCGTGGGCGAGTCCGGCTGCGGCAAGTCGACGGTCGGTCGCGCCATCCTGCGACTGTTCGACATCACCGCCGGCCAGTTGGTGCTGGACGGCCAGCGGATCGACGACCTTCCCCCCGGAAGCTTGCGCAGCATGCGTCGCCGCGTGCAGGTGGTATTCCAGGATCCGTTCTCCAGCCTCAATCCGCGGATGCGCGTGCGCGACATCCTGGCCGAGCCGATCCGCAATTTTGGCCTCGCAAAAACCTCCGCCGAACTCGAGGCCAAGGTCGCGGCACTGATGGACACCGTGCGCCTGCCACGCGATGCGCTGAACCGCCGGCCTCACGAATTCTCCGGCGGTCAACGCCAGCGCATCTGCATTGCCCGGGCATTGGCGGCGGAACCCGAACTGATCGTCTGCGACGAGGCGGTCTCGGCGCTCGACGTCTCGGTCAAGGCGCAGATCGTCAACCTGCTGCAGGACCTGCAGCAGCAGTTCGGCCTCGCGCTGCTGTTCATCAGCCACGATCTCGCTGTTGTCGAGCACATGACGCACCGTGTCGCGGTCATGTATCTCGGCAAAATCGTCGAGATGGCCGGCCGGCAGCAGATATTCACCGCGCCTAAACATCCCTACACCCGCGCGCTGCTCTCGGCGGTGCCGTTGCCGGATCCGGGCGCGGCCCGCAACCCGATCATCCTCAAGGGCGACGTGCCGAGCCCGATCAATCCACCCAGCGGATGCCGTTTCCACACCCGCTGTCCCAGCGTGTTCGATCGCTGCCGGATCGACGAACCGGAGCTTCGATCGACCGGCGACGGTCAGTGGGTCGCGTGTCATCTCGAAGCGGTGCCCGAAAAATCGGGGCCCGCTCTGTAGTTCAAGTCATGCGCCGCCGTACCGGAGGGTGACACGATGCAGCGCTTCGATCGCGTCGCCGTTCCGACTCCTGCTCACCGGGGCAATTTCCGACGGACCGGGCGATCGCCTACCTCGCGGCACCGACTTGCATTGTGAGCGCCAGCTCAAGCGCGTGTAGAAATTTTCGCCCAATTGTTACCCGCGGCAATGAATCAGAACTGAAGTCACAGTCTGGTCTGCCTACCGCGTTGTAAGATGAGCAATTTGGCGCGCCCGAAAGGATTGGAACCTCTGCCCCCTAGATTCGTAGGCTCGGTCGCATCACTGAAATTGTTAAGGTCCGTTACCGAGTGATCGGGATTTTTAGCGGATCCTTAGTATCCTCTTGTGCTCATGTTACCGCAAGAAAGCTAGCACACAGCGTCTATTATTGGTGAGGGTGCTACCGGCACATCGCCGGTCGCGCCGAGGTCTGGCGTTTCCTAGAGACGAACGACAAGCGCGTCGCCGCCATGCGGTGTGGCGCCAAGAGCGCCGCGCTCGAATTCGTCTGGGAGGCCCACATGGACGCCTTGGCGAGAGGCCAGCGGACCCAGAGGCCTCCGACGTCCGGCCGATCGCGGCCCTGACCCAAAAAGACGCCGTGGCGCTCGCCGGAGTGGCGTATCGGGAGTTCCCCGCCAAACACGTCGAAGTCCAGAATCCGCCTCGCATTGGGAGGCCTCGCTGCGGGTCCATGCGATGCACGTCAAGAAGCGGATGACGATCTCACGATCATGGTCCGCTTTGCGCCGATTTTGTTGAAAAACCCTAGTTGAAGCCGAGCGCGATCGCTGATTCATTGTCGATATCGGCGGCGGAGGCTGAATCGATGATGGGTCCCCAGCAGCCTGATCAGGCGGCTTTGTTCTACGAATTCTACCGCATGCTCTGATGTCATCACACTTCACCCATTGTCGAACTGCTTTGCTACGCCCGCGTTCAGACGCGCTGGTCTTGGGGAATCACGACGCCGTCGAGTACCATCGGTACGCCATCGAGAAATGTCGAGCAGCCACCAAGCGGGATATCGAGATGCACGAGCGCTCGCCGGGTGCCTCGGTGGACCTGCCTGCCGCTGGAAGTGGTCGCTTGAATAATTAGCAAGACTTACCCTCTTGGGGACTACAACCTCTTCACCGCCGTCAATAACAATTCTGTGGGACCTTCCCATCTGCGTGGTCGCTGATAACGGCCTAGAGCCCGTTCCATGTTCTGAATTTGAGGCACCCCTTACGACGGCGCACAGCTTCCAAGAGCGTGCGCAACCGTGCTAATCTTGAGGTGACCGAGGACCGAGGCAAAGAAGCGTCGGCCAGCTCCCGGCTCAACGGTGAGGTTTGCGATGGAGCTGTCTTCTCGATTCAGCGCGAGCGGACTTGGTGGCCTTCAGGTCTTGTCGGTGGATGGTGGGCTCGCCTTCTGCAGAGGGTGGCGTGACACCTCAGAAGGTAAGCGCAATGGCGTGCTCGTCATGCTCCCAGCCTCGGAGCAACCGACATCTGCCACCCTTGGTCGCCTTGCCCACGAATACTCGCTTAAGGATCAGTTGGACCGCACGTGGGCGGTGCGACCGCTTGAACTTGAGCGAGACCGTGGTCAGGCCGTTCTGGTGTTCGAGGATCCGGGCGGCGAGTTGCTCGGCGGGCTGCTCGGCACGCCGATGGAGTTGGGACATTTCCTGCGCCTCGCCGTTGGCGTTGCCGCGGCCCTTGGCAAGGTGCACCAGCACGGCCTGATCCACAAAGACATCAAGCCTCCCAATATTCTGATGAACCCGGCGAGTGGGGAGGTATGGCTTACCGGCTTCGGAATCGCATCACGCCTTCCACGAGAGCGGCAGGCGCCCTCACCGCCCGAGTTCATCGCGGGCACGCTCCCCTATATGGCACCGGAACAGACCGGCCGGATGAACCGCACGATCGATTCTCGAAGCGACCTCTACTCCCTCGGCGTCACCTTCTACCAGATGCTAACGGGCACGCTGCCGTTCAGCGCTCATGATCCCTTGGAATGGGTCCATTGTCACATCGCCAGAACGCCGATGCCGCCGCACCAGCGGCTGGAGACCATCCCGGCGCCGATTTCCCAGCTTGTCATGAAGCTGCTCGCCAAGACCGCCGAGGAGCGTTACCAGACCGCCGCCGGCCTCGAACATGATCTTCGACGATGCGGCGCCGAATGGGAAGCGCGGGGCCGGATCGACCCATTTCCGCTCGCGGAGCATGATTTTACGGATCGGCTGCTGATCCCCGAGAAACTATACGGACGCAATCAAGAGGTCGCCGCCCTGCTCGGCGCATTCGAACATGTTGTCGCGACCGGAACGCCGGAATTGATTCTCATCTCCGGATATTCCGGCATCGGCAAGTCCTCGGTTGTGCATGAACTCCACAAGGTCCTGGTTCCGCCGCGCGGCCTCTTCGCCGCCGGCAAGTTCGATCAGCACATGCGCGACATCCCTTACGCCACCTTGGCGCAGGCCTTTCAAACTCTGGTCCGGCAGATCCTGAGCAAGAGCGAGAGGGAGCTGCAAAGCTGGCGGGATGCCCTGCGCGAGGCGCTGGGTCCGAACGGGCTCTTGATCGTGGACCTTATCCCCGAGCTCGAACTCGTTATCGGCAAACAGCCGCCGGTCTCCGATCTACCACCGCAGGATTCGCAGCGCCGCTTTCAGATGCTGCTGCGGCGGTTCATTGGCGTCTTCGCACGCCCCGAGCATCCACTGGCGCTCTTCCTCGACGATCTGCAATGGCTCGATGCCGCCACGCTCGATCTGCTCGAAGGTCTTCTGACGCAATCGGACGTTCGGTATCTGCTGCTGATCGGCGCCTATCGAGACAACGAGGTCGATGCTGCGCACCCACTCTTGCGCAGGCTGGATGCGATCCGTCGAGCGGGCCCGACCGTACAAGATATCGTATTGGCGCCTTTGACCCATGACGACCTCGGACAGTTGATCTCGGACTCCCTGCGCTGCGAGAGGAAGCGCGCTAACCCACTCGTGCAGCTGGTGCACGAGAAGACCGGCGGCAATCCATTTTTTGCTATCCAGTTTCTCTCGGCGCTCGCGGATGAAGCGCTTCTGGTCTTGGATCACGCGGATGCGCGATGGTCTTGGGATCTCGATTACATCCACGCCAAGCGCTACACCGACAACGTGGTCGATCTCATGGTCGGTAAAATCGGTCGTTTGCCGGCGGAAACGCAAACGACGGTTTGCCAGCTTGCCTGCGTCGGCTCCGGTGCGGTGTTCGCGCTCCTTGGCACGGTCTGCGAGATATCGCAGGAAGATCTTCATGACAGCCTCTGGGAGGCCGTTCGAGCCGGGCTCGTGCTCCGTTCGGACGACTCCTATGCGTTCCAACATGACCGCATCCAGGAAGCGGCCTATTCGCTGATCCCTGAGGACGCACGCGCCGAAGCTCACCTGCGGATCGGCCGGCTGCTGCTCGCACATACGCCACCCGACAAGCGCGAAGAGATAATTTTCGAGATTGTAAGTCAGTTCAACCGAAGCACCGCGTTGATCGTCTCGCAAGCCGAACGCGACCAACTGGCGCAGCTCAATCTGACTGCGGGCAAACGCGCCAAGAGCGCGGCTGCCTATTCATCGGCGTTGACCCATCTGGCCGGCGGCCGCGCCCAACTGGCGGAAGATTGTTGGATCCGGCAGTACCCGCTCACTTTCGAACTCGAGCTTCACCGCGCCGAGTGCGAATTCTTGACCAACGATTTGGAGAATGCGGAAAAGCGGCTGTCGATGCTTTCGAGCCGTACAGAGAACCTCCTCGATCTGGCCGCCGTCACCTCTCTGCGCCTGGAAGTCTACATCATGCTCGCTCGGTCGGAACGCTTCATTGAAGTCGGCCTCGAGTATCTCCGGCAGGTTGGTATCGAATGGTCGCCTCATCCCACCGATGACGACCTGCAGAAGGAGTACGGGCGGCTACGGCAACGGCTTGGAATCCGCGCGATCGAGGAACTGATAGACCTTCCTCTGATGAATGACGCCGGCACGCTTGCGACTATGAATGTCTTGTCCAAGCTCTTGCCGTCCGGCAACTACACGGACCCCAACCTCAACGGTCTACTGGTCACGCGGATGGTGAACCTCAGCCTAGAGTATGGCAACTGCAATGAATCTTGCGTCGGCTATGCTACGCTGGCCTTGGCCACTGACTTCGGCGACCACACCACGGCGCAGCGCTTTGCCCAGCTTAGCCTCGATCTGGTGGACAAGCGGGGATTGAATGCCTTCAAGGCCCGCGTCTATCTCCGCGTCGGGGGAGCCATCAGCCCCTTGATGCAGGGCGCTCGATTTGGCCGATCGCTCATTCTGCAAGCCTGGCATGAAACAGATAAAATTGGCGACGTTCTCTATGGCAGCCATTGCCGATCTTACGCCCTCAAGTGTTCAATCGCCTCTGGTGAGCCTCTTGCCGAAGTAGAACGGGAGGCAGCAGAAGGCCTCGACTTCGCGCAGAAGACTGGCTCAGGCTTCGTCTTTGCCATCATTCTTAACAAATTCTACCTGGCCAGGAGGCTCAGGGGCCTGTCGCCCGGTCTTAGATTGTTCGATAATACAGAGGTCAACGAAAGCGACTACGAGCAGTACCTCGAAGCAAACCCAAATCTGACGAATCCCGGATACCAA
This sequence comes from Tardiphaga sp., assembly GCF_028290785.1. GTDB lineage: Bacteria > Pseudomonadota > Alphaproteobacteria > Rhizobiales > Xanthobacteraceae > Tardiphaga. Next base: position 10,285 of record NZ_JAQGJD010000059.1, read on the forward strand.
TATTGGACCCGGAAACTACAGGCGTGCGTCTTCGCTGAAGACTATGCTTCCGCGCTAGATGCGGCGGTCAAGGGGCAGGCCCAGATCCAGGGGCCATCGTTGGTCGACCGTGCCGAGTACCACTTTTATGCTGCACTGGCACTGGCGGGGTCGGTCGGGGCCGTCGATGATGCTCGACTCGACCGGCAGATAACGCGTCTGGACGCCTTGAAGGCGCACCACCGGCAACTCCAGATCTGGGCTGAGCAGTGCCCCGAAAATTTCGAGAATCGCGCCGCACTGGTTGGTGCTGAGCTTGCCCGCCTCGAAAATCGTGACCCTGATGCCAAGCGCCTATACGAACAGGCCATCCGCTCGGCCCGCGCCAGCGGCTTTGTCCACAATGAGGCGCTTGCCTGCGAGGTGGCCGCGCGTTTCTACGCCGCGCGCGGCTTCGACGACATCGCGGAAATGTATCTCGCGAGAGCCCGCGACGGATATTTGGGCTGGGGCGCCGATGGCAAGGTGCGGCAACTTGAGGCCCGCTATCCGCAACTGGTGAGGACCGATCCGCGCAGCGAGAACACAGAGGCAACGTCGCCGGATCAACAACTCGACGTCGCCGCCGTTGTGAAGGCGTCACAAGCACTGTCCAGCGAAATGCTGCTGCCCCGTTTGATCGAGCGGCTCATGACCATCGCCGTGCAGAATGCGGGGGCCGATCGTGGCTTGCTGATCCTGCCACACGAGAGTGATTACCGCATTGAGGCCGAGGCGCGTGCGGATGGCGACCAAATCGTCCTGCATTACGGCGCCGCTGCCGCTCCGGCCGTCCCCGAAGCCATCATCCGCTACGTTATGAGAACGCAGGAAAGCGTGATCCTTGACGATGCGGCCAAGCAAAATCTGTTCTCCGAAGATCCATATCTGAGTGTTCGGCGACAACGATCGATCTTTTGCCTCCCACTCATTCGTCAGGGCGCGCTGGTCGGATTGCTTTACCTGGAGAACGCACTGGCGACGCACGTCTTCACGCCGGATCGCGCGAGGCTTCTTGAGCTTTTGGGCTCGCAGGCCGCTATCTCTCTGGAAAACACCCGTCTCTTTGGCGATCTCCAGGAACGTGAAGCGAAGGTTCGACGCCTCGTCGATTCCAATATCATCGGGATATGCATCTTTGATCTCGACCGTCGTATCGTGGAGGCCAACGACGCGTTTCTCGCCATCGTGGGCTATAGCCGTGATGACGTCATTTCGGGTCGCCTGAGCTTTACCGGCTTGACCCCTCCCGAATGGGCCGGAGCCGAGGAACGGCTTTCGGCGGAACTGATTTCTACCGGAACCTGGAAACCCAGCGAGAAGGATTTCTTTCGGAAAGACGGCAGCCGCGTGCCCGTGCTTTTTGGCGGGGCAATCTTCGGCGAACTCCGACAGCAGGGCGCTGCCTTCGTCGTCGACCTGAGCGAGCGAAAGCGCGCCGAGGCAGAGCTGGCGCATGCGAACCGTGTAGCGACAATGGGTCAACTCTCGGCCTCCATTGCCCACGAAGTCAACCAGCCTATCGCTGCGCTGCTTACGAATGCCGAAACCGCCGTGCGCTGGCTCGCCGGTCAGCCGCCAAATCTGGACAAGGCCAGGCCGTTGATCGACCGTATTATCGGCGACGGCAGGCGGGCCGCCGATATTGTGAGCCGGATTCGTGATTTCTCCAAAAAGACGCCGGCGCGGAAGGAAGAGTTGGAAATCAACGAAGCAATTTTGGAGATTGTAGGACTGGCCCGTGTCCCAATGTCCGACCGAGGCGTTTTGGCCAGGATGCAACTGGCAGAGGGCCTGCCGAATATTTTTGGTGACAGAGTTCAATTGCAACAGGTGGTCCTGAACCTGGTCATGAATGCCATCGAAGCGATAGGCGAGGCTGGCGAGGGACCGCGCGAGTTGTTGATCAGCACGAGCAAGGCCGAGGCGGACGGCGTTCTTGTCGCGGTAAGCGATTCCGGCAATGGTCTGCCCGACGCCAATCCCGAGCGCGTCTTTGAAGCGTTTTATACGACCAAGTCAGGCGGCCTGGGGATGGGTTTGTCGATTTGCCGCTCGATCGTCGAGGCGCATGGCGGGCGGCTATGGGCAAAGCCGAACCAACCTTACGGCGCCGTGTTTTGCATGATGCTGCCGATCGGGGATTCCAATCTTGACGGCATCCGCTTTGCCGGCCTTAAAGTGTAAGCGTCTTCAGGAGATCGACCGGTTGCCGGATTTTACCCGAAAGAGCGCAACGCTTGAGACGGCCGCGCCGAGTCCCGACGACATTGCGGTGAGTTTGGATCGGGTGGGTCACTGGTTCGACGGGCCGTCGGGCCGGACGCAAGCATTGAGCGACGTCAACATCCAGATCAAGACAGGTGAGTTCTTCACCCTGCTTGGTCCTTCCGGCTGCGGCAAGACCACATTGTTGAACATCGTCGGCGGCTTCATCGAAGCCAAGGCCGGCGACGTCGCGATTTTCGGCAAACCCGTTTCTGGTCCGGGTCCGGATCGCGGTGTCATCTTCCAAAGTTATGCGCTGTTCCGCTGGCTAAGCGTATTGAAGAACGTCGAATTCGCCCTTCACCATCGCAAGCTTCCAAAGGCTGAACGGGCGGAGGTGGCGCTTCAATATCTCAATCTGGTCGGTTTGCAGGACTTTCGGCACCACTATCCCTATCAATTGTCCGGCGGGATGAAGCAGCGGGTGGCGATTGCGCGGGCGCTCGCGGCGGATCCAAAGATCCTGCTCATGGACGAGCCGTTCGCGGCATTGGATTCCCAGATGCGCGAGGTGCTTCAGGAAGAGCTAATCGAAATTTGGCAACGCACGCGAAAAACCGTGTTCTTCATTACGCATAACGTCGATGAGGCGATCTTCCTGTCGACCCGCATCTGCGTAATGTCGGCAAATCCGGGGCGGACCAAGGCGCTCCTGTCCAACGACTTGCCCCAGCCTCGCGCGGATTATCGAGTGCGGACGACGGCGGCATTTCAGGAAAACAAGGAGGGTATCCTCGCGTTGATCCGGGACGAACTGCATCCAAACAGGATGCGGGGCGCGCTTCCGTGATGCGCGCGCGCCTCAAGCAAATCATCGCGGCTTTGGAAATCCGACCGGCACTTGTCGGGACGTTGTCCACGTTGTTGCTTCTGATCATCTGGTCCATTTGGGCGAGCAAAACGGAAACCATGCACTCCAGCTTCGTCGGACCTCTGGAGCTGTTGCGCCGACTTTATCTGCTCGCGACGCAGGGCTATGGAGGCACTTCGCTATGGGTTCATATCGCCGCCAGCCTTTTCCGAACGGGCGCCGGCTTCATTGCCGGCGCGATCGTCGGCATCTGCGTGGGAATGGCGATGGGTTACAGCTCGATAATCTCAAGCGCGCTGGCGCCACTCTTTTCTTTCATTCGTCCTATTCCGCCGATCGCCTACATTCCGCTCGTCATCCTGTGGTTCGGAATCGGCGAATTCTCCAAAATCGTCCTGATATTCCTGGCGTCCTTCCTTTACGTAGCGCTCAACACCGCCGCGGGCGTGCGCGCTGTCCCGCAGGACCTGATCCGGGTCGCACGCACGCTCGGCACCAGTAATTTTCGGCTGTTCTATGCGGTAATTCTTCCCGAGGCACTCCCCTATGTAATGCTTGGCTTGAAAGTCGCTCTGGCCTTAAGCTGGGCGGTAGTTGTCGCTGCGGAGTTGGTGGCCGCCCAGGCCGGGCTCGGTTACCTTATTATGGATGCGGGAACCTTCTTCCGCATTCCCGACCTAGGGTCAGAACTTTCAGCGCATCGGCCCGATCCATGCCGGCATAACGAGCAAGAGCTTCGGCGCCAGCCTCCGGCTTCGTGTTAATCGCGCGGGCGCTCTCGTCGAGCGCCGCAAGGAACATCTTCATGGTTTGCGGATTATTCGCCATCCATTCACGGCGTCCCCAATAGATCGCCGCCTGCTCGTAACCGTTTGCACCAACGAAAGGTCCGAACGGTTTTCCGCCGACGCTCATTAACTTGAAGCCCCAGGGTTCATAAATGGAGATGCCGTCGACATCCTTGTTGGTGAAAGCGGGCATGAGGCTCGATATGCCCATGTTCACGATTGATACGTCCTTGAGCGGAATCCGTTCGGCATTCAGATATTTCATCAAAGTCCAGTGCGCGGAGGTGCCGAAAATCGTGCCAATCTTCTTTCCTACCAGCTGGTTGGCCGAAGTGATTTCCTCGGAAGATTGCATGATCAACGAGGTGTTCCCCACCTCGAGAAAGCAAAAGACGGAGATATCCATTCCCTCGGAGACCCCGGCGATAAACGGAGGCATTCCTCCAAAGGTGACATCGATGTCGCCGGCCTTCATCGCCGCAAGCATGGGAGGGCCCGTGGTGAACTTCACAAAGGTTGGTTTGAGGCCAGCCTTCTCGAACAGCTTTTCCTGCTGAGCATAGAAAAATTCGAAGAAAGCGGCCGGCTGCCACCCGATCCGAATCTCGTTTGTTTCGGCTTTGGCGGTATTTATCAGGCCAACGAAAGCACAAAACATCGCGAGACATGCAAGAGATATAAGTCGTTTCATGTTTTCCTCCGCCCGCCAGATAGGCGTCGCCAGAAATTCACCTTGCGCAGCCGGCAAATTGATCGGCGCCCGATTATTTGCCGCTCCAATGGACGAAGCGCCGTTCGAACAAAGTCAATCCGCGTTCCAGCATCAGACCAATCAGCCCGATGAGGAGAATTCCGACATGCCCATGCGCGAAGCGCTTGAGGGGGCGCCCCTTGCGTTGAAGCCGAAAGCCGGCGAGAAATATTCCGGCCTGGTCAGGTTGATCAAGGAGATGGCCGATTTCCTGTACCACAACGGCAATATCACGCACGAACTCGGTTACGACGAGATCACGAAGGCCACCGCACCGGAATATATGGAGGCCTACATTTCTTCGCGTCCGTCAGCGAAGTAATGTTGGATATGGGGCAGACCATGCGGCGCAGGGCGCGGCCCATGATGCTGACGGGCGGCAACGGATAGACTTCGTTGTGACGATCGACCCAGTCGCGGTAATCGTAACGCGCACGGGGGGAAGCCGACGAGTTTCCATCCGCTCATGTCGCGGTTGCCGCCGTTGATCGGGTCGGCAAAAAGCCTTCCTGCGTGTTCTGCAGCAGCAGCGCGAAGAACTCCGCACCCTTGACGTCCTTCAATGTGATCGATCCAGTCTCAAGCTCTGCCAGCATCTTGTCCTGGTCCGCGGGCACGAGTTCCGAAAAGGACCTGCCGGAAAAGGTCGCCTTGACATAATCGGCCAGCGCTTTCAGCCCGGCCCGGTATCGCGCCGCCGGCGCATCCGGCATCTGATAACCCTGCGTGGCGGCGCCTGGCATGAAGGGCGGCCTCATGTAGAGACCGGCGGCGTGGCCATATGGACCGGCCAGTTGCCGGTGGATGAAAATCGCGCAACCTGCGTCCTTCCCGCCCAGTCCGCGTTCGTCACGGGGGATCAGACGATCGACCGCAGCTTCCACCAGCGCGGCCTCATCCGAGGTGAAAACATCCAGGGTCCCGGACGAACAGGTGCTGGCGGCCTTGCGGTCCCCGGTTCCCACGGCAGACCACCGGCGAGGGTACGCGCATGTGCGACAGTTGCTCCAACCAAAACAAAAGCCGTAGCCGAGGCGAGCAACAAGCGCCGAGACAATACTGAGGAAGTGACGTCATTCATAATCGCGCTCTCATGCTTCATCAAGCTGCCTGGGACGGAACCATAGCTGCACAGAGCAACATATGAGACGCTAACGCGCCGGACTACGCCCCTCCATTCAACGCAGGCCTCGTCCAGCCCATACGCTGGTGTTAGGGGACGGACCCACAGAACAATGCAAAATATGCATCCGCTCTTCCGTCAGACAGATGCAGGCGCTGTTGTCGAACTTGCGTGCAGGACCATTTGAAGCACGGCGCCCTCAGGCGAGTTCGGGAATACCAGCAAGTTTCCATTTCTCCCCGACCGGCAGCATCATGCAAAAGACGGCGCCGCAAGGTTCGTTCGGCTTTGCCCAGAGCCGGCCGCCATGTGCCTCGACGATCGAGCGGCAGATGGACAACCCCATGCCCAACCACTGGCTTTGGCAGCGCCATCGCATGAATATCGATGGAAAGCATCATAGGGCGCGTTCGCCGTAATCCTCATACCAAGGAAATTCGGCGCTGATACGGTCACAATTTCGCTTCAGCCTTTCACGGCTCCTTCGATGCACCCAACTAGCTCGTTTATTTCAAATGGCTTTCTGAGCAGGCACACGGCACCCGCGATCGCTGCCTTGGCCTCGAGGTTCGCATCTGAACGTGCCGTGATCAAAACGACGGGGGTCGTCGACCCCTGGGCGGCGAGGTGCTTCATCAGGTCCAGCCCGCTCATGCCGGGCATGTGAATGTCCGACACAACGCAATTGACTGAGTTGCTCCCAATCACACGAACATAGTCCTCTGCGGAGGTGTATCCGCTGGATCCATACCCGAGCGAGGACAGCGATTCCACGAGTGCTACTCGGAATGACTCGTCATCGTCGATCACTGCGATTTCGAGATGTCTTGCCACACAGGATCCATGCCCCGAATTGAACGAAGAAGCGGGGAAACGCAACTCTTGCATGCATCTGCGCTGCTCAGGAATTATACAAGAGTGTTATAGGCCTGCGGCGTATTGATGCGGGAACAGCGAAATTGGCAACGGTTTTCGGCCAAATACTAGCAATGCCGTTCCGGGAGGTCCCGCCGAGGGCGACCATCTGGGCGCCGGCCGGATCATCCGGAAGGGCCATTCGACGGCCTACTCGCCCTGTCCGGCAAACCTCTCCCCCCATCATCATACGATAAGCTGATCAACTGCACCGAAACGTAGGATGGCAAGATCCGCTCGACCGGTTTTTGATGGCCGGGCGTCATCGAGAGCCAACAGGGGGACAACATGAGGACGGTCGAGAGCTTCATCGTCGCGCCGGACATCCAGGATCGGGACCTGAATGCGATCGTCGCGCAGGAGTTTCAAACAACGCTTGTCGGCATGATAGGACACGACCTCCGTCAATCATTGCAGGTCATTCAAGGGACCTACTCGCTGTTACGCTCGCGCCAGGAGCAAATGCCGCAGCAAGCATGGCTGGACCGGGGCGAGCGTGCGGTTACAAAGCTGACCGAACAACTCAATTGTCTGGTGGATGCCTTTTACCTGGCGGAACGCGCCAATGCGTTGGAGGTCTCCCCTGTCGGACTTGGACCTGTGTTCTGGCGGCTTCGACACGAAAACGAAGATGCGGCCATCCAACGGGGCATCGATCTTCGAACCTTTACAGCGAATGCCATTGTGATGAGCAATCCGGTGCTGCTCGGTTGCATTCTCCGCAATCTGTTGACCAATGCGATCAGATATACGGAGCCCGGAGGGCGCATTTTGATCGGCTGCCGCCGCAAAGGGCCCGAAATCAGGATCGATGTTTACGATACCGGCATTGGCATTCCGGAACACCAATTGCCTCGAATCTTCGAATCCTTCACGCGTCTTGCACCTGAACGCAGCAACGGATTGGGCATCGGGCTCTCTATCGTCCGTCGTGCGCTCGAGGTGCTTGGCCATCGGATCGAAGTCCGATCGGTCGTAGGCGAAGGATCGCTGTTCTCGATCTACACGCCGGCTGCACCGGCAAGCGCAGGCTAAGGTAGTGCCAGAATTGGGCTTTTTAGGTGCGCGCGGCCAGGGAACCAGCCTCGCCGACCTATACATAGGTGTGATCCCGTGTCCCTTCACGTTGTGCTAACAGTCCGTAAGATCACGGGCATAGTAAACGGCATGCAGTCCGCTACCAACGAGAAGGCCCTTGTGCACGTCGTCGACGACGACGCTTCCATGTGTGGGGCGTTGGAGGGCCTGTTCGACTCGGTCGGGCTTCAGACCAAGACCTATGCCACGGCGAAGGACTTTCTTTCGGCAAGCCTCTCGGACCGGCCTGGCTGCATCGTCCTCGATGTCAGATTGCCGGACATGAATGGCCTTGAGTTTCAAACCCGGCTGGCCCAGATCGGCGTCGGAATTCCGGTGGTGATGATGACCGGATACGGAGACATTCCGATGTCCGTTCACGCTATGAAGCACGGCGCCGTCGACTTCCTACCCAAGCCGTTTCGCGATCAGGACATGCTTGATGCTGTCCTGGCTGCCATCGAGCGCGATCGACAGCGACGGGTCGTCGAGAGCGACGATTCGCAGTTGAAAGAGCGATTCGAAACGCTTTCGCCGCGCGAACAGGAAGTGATGTTGCTAGTCACGACCGGTAAAATGAACAAACAGGTAGCCGGCGACCTCGGGATCAGCGAAATTACCGTCAAAATTCATCGAGGTGCCGCCATGCACAAAATGGGCGCGCGAACCTATGCCGAACTGGTTCGGATGGCCGATGCTCTCAAACCAAACCTCCGGAAACTCGGCCGATAGCCGTAGCTCCGCCAGTCCACTCCTCCGGCAATACGAACGTTCCGTTCACACGCATTGTCGATCGCCTTTAGTGTCTCCTCACAGGCGGGACCGACGGTGAGCAGGCGAAGGAAGGTGATCATGACGCCATCCGCTCCTTCGCGGAGCCTGACGTGGCCATTGATTGTGAGCTACGCGATTGCATTTGCCTCGGCGACAATATCAGCCGTGGCGGCATTTGCGGTATTGCCTTCGTGGGGCGCCGATCATGCGCCCCTGTTTCTCTGCGTCGTCATGTTTGTGGCGTTGGTAGCAGGTCCGGGTCCGGCTGTGCTTGCTTCGGTGCTGACCTTTCTTTCTCTCCAATATCCCTCGCTCTCACCAGGCTATCCCTTCCTTCTCCCGTCCAGTGAAATTATCCGACTGGGACTGTTTATCGTCGCATCGGTACTTGTAGTGGTGCTTTCTGCTGCCCAAAGACGAACCTCATCCTCGCTTCAACTGCTGCGCAACAACCAGCAGATGATGATCGGGGAACTGCAGGAACAAAACGACATCCTGCGCGTCGAAAACGCCGAACACCGCGAGGCCGCAACGAGAGCGCAAGTAGCCGAACGGGAGATTCGGCAAACCGTAGACACGGTCCCGGCACTGATCGCCCGGTATCGTCCCGACGGATTCATGGATTTCCGCAACAAGAACTGGCGGGAATATACCGGCCTTTCACAGGACAATTTCGGAGGCCGCCGTTGGGGAAGCGCGCTACATCCCGATGACGAAGAGATGGTCGAGCGCGAGTGGCGCGAACATATCGCGACGGGCGAGCCATTCGAACTGGAGCAACGGCTGCGAAAGGCCGATGGAGAGTACAGATGGCACCGCGTTCGCCGCGTACCGCTGCGTGGCGAGACCGGTGAAGTAGTCAAATGGTATGCCATCGCATTCGATATCGATGACAGGAAGCGGACTGAAGATGCGCTGCGAAACAGCGAAGCTGATCTCGCAAAGACCAGACACGAACTTCAATTAATAATCGACACGATACCTGTGTTGGTACTTCGTCATCGGGCCGACGGGATTATCGATTTCGTCAATGAAGTCGGACGCACCTACAGCGGCCTCACGACAACGAAGTGGACCACGCGCACCAGTATCATCACGCATCCCGATGACATTCCGCGACTTGAAGCTGCCTGGGATGTCGCGATTGTTACAGGCGAATCGTTCGAGTCGGAAGTACGCCTTCGAAGAGCCGATGGCGAATACCGCTGGTTCGTTACACGACGTGTGCCGTTACGGAGGGATGGAGAGGTCATCGCCTGGTACGCTGCGACCTACGACATCGAAGATCGCAAACAGGCCGAGCGAGAGTTGATTGAGAGCGAGCGGCGATTCCGCGAGGCTCAGATGGAGCTGGCGCACGCGAGCCGCGTGGTCACCATGGGGCAGTTCACAGCCTCGATCGCCCACGAGGTCAACCAGCCTCTCGCTGCCCTGCTTACGAATGCCGAAACCGCTCTGCGCTGGCTCGCCCGTCAACCGCCGGATCTGGAAAAGGCCAAGACGTCGATCGAGCGTGTTATCAACGACGGCAAACGGGCCGCCGATATTGTGAGCCGGATTCGCGATTTCTCCAGGAAGGCGCCGGTTCGGAAGGAAAGCCTAGAAGTCAACAAAGCAATTTTGGAGATTATTGGACTGACTCGTGGCGCGATGTCGGACAATGGCATCTTCGCGAAGATGCAACTGGCAGAGGGGCTGCCGCATGTTTCGGGGGACCGGGTCCATCTGCAGCAGGTGATACTGAATCTGATCATGAACGCTATTGAAGCGATGAGCGAGGTCGGTGACGGATCGCGCGAGTTGCAGATCAGCACCAGTGCGGCAGAAGCGGGCAGCGTCCTTGTCGCGGTAAGCGATTCGGGTCCGAGACTGTCTCCGGCGAGCATTACGCGTATGTTCGAGGCTTTCTATACGACCAAGACCAGCGGTTTGGGCATCGGGTTGTCGATCTGCCGGTCGATCGTCGACGCGCACGGCGGACGACTATGGGTAAAACCGAACGAACCTCGGGGTGCTGTTTTTTGCATGATGCTGCCAATCGGGGAGGCGAACCTAGAGCCATCTGAGGCCTAGTCTCGACACATGCGGAGCCCGTCAATTGCCACACCGCACCAGAAAAACGACTCAGGCGTGCTGATGGCGCGGATCGTCGTGCAGGTCGTGATATTCGAGGCCCAGCGGACCGATCGCCGTCACCTGCGTGACGTATTCGCCGGACTTCGCCCAGTGAAAATGCCAAGTCTCACCGGGCAGAACGATGACGCTTCCGGGCGGATAGGCGTTCACCTTACCGCCATCGAACGTCTCGCCGAGCCCGATGTAGAAGACGCCTGACATGACCGTGTAGATGCGATCCTCGGGATGCTTATGCGGCATCAGTATTGTGCCATCCGGAACTTTGACTCTCACCACATAGGGTCCTGGCTCGGTCGGATGCCCGACCATGACGGCGAGACGCGCGCCAGGCGGAAACGCCGCGAACGGCTTCCATTCGACGTCTTCGGGCAGGATCGCCTTGAAGTCGGACTGGCCGGGTTGATGATTGCGGGTCATGGGAGTTCTCGTTTTCCAGGCAATCGTTGCTCCGCGGTTACTGGATCAACTTCGCGTCCAGTGTAATCGTTGCGTTGAGAACCTTGGACACCGGACACCCCTTTTCGGCGTCACCGGCGAGGCGAACAAATGCCGCGTCGTCAAGATTTGGCACCTTGCCGCGTAACGTCAGCGCAGATCGGCTGATGCGGAAGCCATTACCGTCGGCTTCAAGCGTCACGGCCGCCTCCGTCCTGAGTTCCGTCGGCGTAAAGCCGGCGCCTTGAAGCACGAATGCCAACGACATCGTGAAACATCCGGCATGCGCAGCCGCAATCAACTCTTCCGGATTGGTGCCCTTTTCGTTCTCGAAACGGGTTTTGAACGAATACGGCGTTTCGGCCAGCACACCGGACTCGCTGGAGAGATTCCCGTTTCCCGCCCGGCCGGTGCCTTGCCAAACTGCTGTTGCTTTGCGGATCATGTAACTACCCCGTTCAAAATAGACGGATCTTGGTCAGTCGCCGAGTTGACCAACATGGAAACCGAGCCGATTTTCGACGTCGCCCGCGCGATGGAAGCCACGCTCCATCAGAGTCTTGATTCGCTTCCGGCTCGCGGGACGGTCGAGGGAGGCCAGGAACGCATCCCACTCAGGCCGAATTTCCAGATCCGCCGGCAGGCTTGCGACGTCAACGAGACGCTTGGTCTCAGCGATGGCCTCCTTGTCGAACGACGCAATGCGCATCGCGAGCGCGTCGACGAACCCGTCGAGTTCGGCGTCCGGCAACGACCGGTTGACGTAGCCGTATCGTTCGGCGAGGTCGCCGGGGATATCGTCGGCGCCGAGCAACACTTCGAGCGCACGCCCTCGCCCCATCAGACGCGGCAATCGCGCCATCGGCCCGCCGCCAGGCACCAGGCCGGCGCCGACCTCCCATTGCGACAGGATGGCCTTCTCGCGACTCGCGAAGCGCATGTCGCTCGCCAACGCAAGCTCACTGCCGACCCCGGTCGCCCGGCCCCGGATCGAGGCGATGGATACGACCGGCGCACGGCTGAGACGGACAAGCATGTCGGGAAGCGCCTGCAGCCCCGTAGGTCCCGGCGGAATACTCAGGGATTCTTCGAGGGGCGCGAGAAAGTCGTAATGCGTGATGAAGAAGCCATCGACGGCACTGTCAAACACGACGACCTTGACCTCCGGATCGGTCTCGATCGTGGTGATGACGTCGTTGAGTAAGGGAAGATGCTTCGGACCGAAGATGTTCACCGGCGGCATGTCGAAGGTGACACGCCAGTATGATGGTAGACGGCGCTCCAGTTGGATTTGCTCAGTCGTAAAAGTTCGCTCGGGTCGGTTCATGATATGCACTCCTGATGTCTGTTTGGAGGAGGGACACGCGCTTGCGCACGAGTCGATTCGAATCAGATCGACTGGCGTAGCGGCTTGAAGGCCGTACGCATCTCGGCGCAGAACAGCTCAGGCAGTTCCCAGGCTGCGAAGTGGCCGCCCTTGTCGAGCTTGTTGTAGTGGATGAGTTTGGGATACGCCCGCTCTGCCCAGCTTCGCGGGGCCGCATAGATCTCGTCGGGGAAAGCGCTCACGGCGACGGGGATCGTGACGCCCCTGACGTCGAAGAAGCCTCCTCCCGTCGAAATTTGCGCGGTGTCCCAGTAGAGCCGCGCCGAGGAGACCGCGGTGTTCGTCAACCAGTACAGCGTGACGTTGTCGAGGACGTCGTCCCTGGTCAGCCCCTCAGTCATTCCATCGAAGACGCGTGAAATCATACCGTAACTTCGGATGTCGTGATCCAGCATCCACGCGGCGAGACCGACCGGCGAATCCGCGATCCCGTAAAGCGTCTGCGGTCGGTTCGACATTTCCTGGGCGTAGGCCAAGCCATGCTTGTAGAAATCATCGAGTTGGTCCCAGGCATGTTTTTCATCAGCCGAGAGGTCTGCGGGCGGCGGGCCGCCGGCCGAAAGAGCCTTGGAAACATCGGCTGGAACCGTGGCCGCCATATTCGTGTGAATGCCGAGCAATCCCCGCGGCTGCTGCAGCGCCATCACCTCGGAGACCGCGTTCCCCCAATCCCCGCCCTGCGCCACATATCGTGTGTAGCCGAGCCGTTGCATCAACGTCGCCCACGCACGAGCAATGCTGACAGGGGTCCACCCGGGCGCAGTCGCCTTGCCCGAAAAGCCGTGTCCCGGCAGCGACGGGATCACCAGATGGAAAGCGTCCGATGCGCTCGCGCCGTGCGCCGTGGGATTGGTCAGCGGATCGATAATCTTCATCTGCTCGATGATCGAGCCAGGCCAACCGTGGGTAACGATCATCGGTAGCGCATTGTCATGTTTCGAGCGAACGTGAATGAAGTGAATATCGAGCCCGTCGATCTCGGTGACGAACTGCGGCAAGGCCTTGAGCCGCGCTTCCACTTTCCGCCAGTCATAATCCGCCTGCCAATACTGCGCGAGCTGCTGGACAGTCCTCAGCTGCACGCCCTGGGACGGATCGGCGACCGTTTCGCGGTCCGGCCAGCGGGTCGCGATCAAGCGTTCGCGCAGGTTGACGAGCGCCTCCCTGGGGATATCGATGTGGAAAGGACGAATAGCGCGACTTTCCGCCGCCGGCGCCGGATGTGTAGTGAACATGCTGGCGGCACTTGCAGACACGATGCCCATCGCGGCTGTGCTGAGGAACTGGCGGCGATCCTGGGAATGTTCAAAATCGGCGGTTCGTAGCATCGGGGGATGAGGGAGATGAACCATGTCACTTGCTCCTGATGTAAGTTAAAGGATCAGCTCTTGCTGACGTCGATGACGGCCTGGGCAAAGGCGGCTGGAGCTTCCTGCGGCAGATTGTGCCCGATCCCGCCCTTCACGAGACGATGCAGATACTTACCGGAGAACTTCTTCGCGTAGCCCGCGGGGTCCGGGTGTGGCGCGCCGTTCCCGTCACCTTCGAGAGTAATGGTCGGCACGGCAATCTCCGGCGCAGCAGTCAGCTTCGCCTCCAGCTCATCCAGGCTTGGATCGCCTTGGGCCAAGCCGAGCCGCCATCGATAATTGTGGATCACGATATCGACGTGGTCCGGATTGTCGAAAGCTGCAGCGCTACGAGCGAACATCGCATCGCTGAACTCCCACTTTGGAGATGCGAGCTTCCAGATCAACTCGGCGAACTCACGCCGATATCTGAAATAACCCTCGCGACCGCGTTCCGTGGCAAAGTAGTACTGATACCACCACTGCAATTCGGCCTTCGGAGGCAGCGGCATCTTCCCCGCTTCCTGACTTCCGATCAGGTACCCGCTCACGGAGACGATGCCCTTGACGCGATCCGGCCAGAGTGCGGCAACGATATCGGCGGTGCGCGCTCCCCAATCGAAGCCGGCGACCGTCGCTTGCTTGATCTTGAGTGCGTCCATCAGCGCAATCATATCGACGGCCAGGGCAGACGGCTGACCCGTCCTCGGTGTTTCCTTCGACAGGAACCTGGTCGAGCCGTAACCCCGCGCATAGGGAACAATGACGTGAAAACCCGCCGATGCCAGCCGCGGCGTGACTTCACCGAAGCTGTGGATGTCATAAGGCCAGCCATGCAACAGAATGACCGTCGGTCCGTCGATGGGACCCGCCTCAACGTATCCGACGCCGAGCACGCCGGCGTCGATCTGTTTCAAGGACGTAGCCGAACCCGGAACCTCGGATTGCGCCACCTCGATGGGTCTGTCGAGGACCAACCCCGCATTGGCGGGCTGGTCCGGCACGAGTTGCGTCGTCGCCAGTGCGCCAACGGCAACCTCGAGAAATCGCCGTCGTCCGAAGATGTTCGGGCAGTCCTTGCCTATCATATGCGTCACCCTTTTTTGCCCCGCTTGTGTCGCCACAACTAGCGTTGCGATACGTGCAGCAGCCTCGAACGGATGTTGTGCGCCCGCGCCGTTTTGAACCATTCAACGTTGGGAAGATGTCGCTCATATCAATGTATGAGTGATCGGCGCTCAATGTATGAGTGAATGCGGTGCGGCCCGTCGGCTAGAAATCACCCCACTTGCTTTCGCGATTTCCGGGACCCACTCGGTACTGTGCCGCGAAGGGAATGAGCCTGCGCCAGAGCATCTTTATCGATGCCGGATGGCGCTTCATTAACCCACCGCAACCAAGGAGAGATTCATGAAGGTGCTGATGATGATCACATCACACGACCAGCTGGGGAACACCGGACGAAAGACAGGGTTCTGGCTCGAAGAACTCGCCGCTCCCTACTATGTTTTCAAGGACGCCGGCGTCGAGATCACGCTGGCGTCGCCAAAGGGCGGACGACCGCCGCTTGATCCGAAGAGCAACGAGCCCGAAAACCGCACCGACCTCACGGTCCGGTTCGAGAAGGACGCCGGCGCGGAAGCTCAGCTCGACAAGACCCTTCGTCTCGATAGCGTCAGGCAGGAAGACTTCGACACCCTCTTCTATCCGGGCGGCCATGGCCCGATGTGGGATCTCGCCGAAGACAAAAATTCCGCCAGGCTGATCGAGTCCTTCCTTGCAGCCGGCAAGACGATCGCCGTCGTCTGTCATTCGACCGGTGCGCTGCGTCATGTCAAGACGCCGGACGGCAAGCCGCTGGTGCAGGGCAAGGAAGTTACCGGCTTCACCAACGGCGAGGAAGCCGACGTCGGCCTCACCAATGTGGTGCCCTTCCTGGTCGAAGACGAGATGCTGAAACTGGGCGCCGTGTTCTCGAAAACCGCCAACTGGGGTGTCCACGTCGTCAGCGACGGCTTGCTGATCACGGGACAGAATCCGCATTCGTCGGGCCCCGCCGCGAAGACGCTGATGGCCGCCGTGAAGCAAAAGACCAAACCGGCCACCGCCCGGACTTCGTAGATCGACATAACAACCGGTCGTAGTGACGGGTCGCCTGGGGGGGCCACCTTTGATTGGAGCTTCACCACGGCACCCGTCACTCGATAGTTCCACGTGGAGCGGCCCGGTTCGCCGGCGGCTCTGTCAGAGAGTCTGAGATTTTCGAGGAAGTACATTTCATGTCCCACCATTATTCCGGACCCAATGTCGGGTTCCCTCGTGGGGACGCGCGCCTGGACTTGACCGACCTGTACGCATTCCCTTCGCCTGCAGATGCGAGCAGATTAGTGCTGATCATGAACGTCCATCCTTCCTTCAGCCTTCTTGCGCCGGAGGCGACCATGCCCGAGCCTTTCTCCGCTGACGCGATCTATGAATTCAAGATCGACACCAACGGAGATGCGGTCGCAGACATTGCGTACCGCGTACGCTTCTCGGCATTTGAAAACGGGAAGCAAACCGCGGTGTTGCGCCGGGTCGAGGGCGCCGAGGCCGCCGAGACCGGCGACGCGGGCCGGCTCATTGAAGAGTGGCCGGTCTCGATGGATAGAGAGGCGCTCGTGGTGGAAGCCGAAGACCATCGCTTCTTTGCCGGCTGGCGGAGCGATCCGTTCTTTTTTGATCCAATCGGTGCCATCAATGACTTCCACTTCAGCGGCAAGGACAACTTCATCGACAAGGACGTATGCAGCATCGTCCTCGAGTTGCCGCGCTCGGCTCTCGGAGCCAAACCGTTCGGTGTCTGGGCGCGGACCGTTGATGTTGCCAACGGTAGCTGGATTCAAGCCGACCGCGGTGCCAAGCCGTCGCAGTCCATTTTCTTGACGGGCGACGCCAGTGCCGACTATCAGGCGTCGGAGCCTGCCGGGGACAGTCGCTTCATTCCGATCTTTGCACATTCGCTAGAGCACACGGGAGGCTACGCTCCGGTCGATGCGATGCGCCTGGCAGCGACGCTGCTGCCCGACATCCTGCATTTCGATCCCGCGCTTCCCGCCTCGTATCCGGGCAACGGCCGGGCGCTTACCGACGACGTCCTCGATCATTTCCTTTCTCTCCTGACCAACGGAAGGGTGAAATCTGACGGTGTGGGCCCTCATTGGGATTTGCTTGCAGAATTTCCATATCTGGGCCCACCGCACACGGCAGCCGCCGAACGATTCAAGGCGTACGAAGCACTGCATGGAGGCTCTAATGCACGCAAAGACTGAGAAAGCGCAGATCCGGCTCACCCGTTCGTCGCCCAATTGTTGGCGGGTCACGTTCGATAATCCTCCGCTGAACGTCATGGGCCCGCAACTCGTTCGCGAGTTCAGAGAGCTCATCATGACCGTTGAAACTGACAAGGATGTCAGGGTGCTGGTGTTTGAAAGTGCCGTTGACGGATTTTTTCTCAATCACAGTGATTTCAACGCCGACTTCAAGGAACTGACCGGCATGCCTCAAGGGCCGACGGGACTGGAGGCGTGGCCGGACATCCTCGTCCGCATCACGCACCTTCCCGTGGTGTCGATCGCTATGATTCGCGGCCGCGCGACGGGAAACGGAAGCGAGCTGGCTTTGGCCTGCGACATGAGTTTCGCCAGCCGTGAGAAAGCGCTGCTTTCGCAGTGGGAAGTGGGTGTCGGCCTGGTCGCCGGCGGAGGGCCGATGGCGCGCCTGCCGCGGCAAATGGGCAGGCAAAGAGCCTTGGAGGTGCTGCTCAGTTCCAACGACATCGGGGGCGACCTGGCTGAAGCCTATGGCTATGTCAACAGGTCGCTGCCGGACGCCGAACTCGACGCGTTCGTCGATGCACTGGTGACGCGCATCGCGTCGTTTGACAAATGGGCGATCGCGAACACCAAGCGCCTCGTGAATGCCGCCAGCCTGCCGCCGGATGTCGAGATCGCTGCCGGCTGGGACACGTGCATGGCCTCGATCCCTCGACCCGCAGCGCAGTGCAGGATCAAGGCGTTGCTTGAGCAGGGGTTTCATAAGCCCGGAGACGCGGAAGATCGCCTGGGATTCTATGTCGGGCGGCTCGGCCACGGAGGCTGACGCACTCGAATAGCCGAACCCGGATTTTTTCTCGCGCGCAACACCCATTAGAAAGCACACGTCCATGGATCTGCTTACCTTTGCGAAGAATATTGCCGACCGCGTCGAAGCGCAGTCGGTACGCGCCAAAGTTCCGGTTGCCGTTACGGTCATCGATATTCACGGCAACATCCTTCTCCAGCATCGCATGAGCGGAGCGCCAGTTTTCTCGATCGAGATATCGGAACGGAAAGCCTACACGTCCGCGCTGGTCGGATTGCGAACGGCCGATCTGTCTCCGCTGGTGCAGCCCGGAAAGGACCTCTTCCCGCTGATGGGCCTGTCCGGGGGAAGGTTTTGTTCGATGGGCGGCGGCGCGCCGCTTACCAGCGTGGGCCAGTTGGTCGCGGGCGTCGGCGTCAGCGGTGGCACCGTTGAGCAGGACGTCGCTATCCTTGAAGCCGCACTTCGGGAACGGGCAGCCACGCGCAAGAGCGACATGAAGCTTGAGGTCGTCGTGATCCCCGTCGCGGACCCCGATCGCGCCAAGCGTTTCTATGCGGATTTGGGTTGGCGGCTCGACATCGATTATTCCGCCGGCGACAATTACCGCGTGGTTCAGTTCACGCCGCCCGGTTCCGGGTGCTCCATCATGTTCGGCAAGAACGTGAGCAAAGCTCCGCCCGGCTCGGCGAAGGGGCTGCACCTGATCGTATCCGACATCCAGGCCACCCGAGAAGACCTGCTTCGCCGTGGCATCGCGGTCAGCGAGCCATTCCACGACACCGGCGGCATATTCCACCATGCCGAAGGAGAAAGCCTGATCAGGGGTCCAAATCCGCAGCGAAAGAGCTACGCGTCTTTTGCTTCGTTCAGCGATCCGGACGGCAACGGCTGGGTGTTCCAGGAGATCACCGCGCGATTGACCGGACACATCGAGGATGGCGACACCAGCTTCACGCCCGAACTCACGAGCGTGGTTCGACATACGGCAGCTGGTAGCGGAGCTACGTTGTGAATGCGTCGTCCCTGCTTGTCGTCTCAGCCGCATTGACTTGCATGAGCAGCAACGCACCGGCGCAAACCATGACATTCAACCGACAGTCGATTTCCTATCACAGTGTTGAGATCGAGGGCCTTGATATCTTTTATCGGGAGGCCGGCCCGGCTCATGCGCTGACCGTGCTGCTGCTGCACGGCTTTCCATCGTCATCGCGGATGTGGGAACCACTACTTCCCGTCCTGGCCGACAAATATCATCTCATCGCTCCCGACTATCCCGGCTTCGGCCATAGCAGCGCACCCTCCCCGTCAGGCTTCGAATACAGTTTTGATAGTCTCGCACGCGTGATGGATGAACTCACGACCAAGCTCGGCATCACGAACTACGTTTTGTTTATGCAGGACTATGGCGGGCCAGTTGGATTCCGCATGGCGCTCGCCCACCCCGAACGCGTCCGCGCCCTCGTCATCCAGAATGCGGTTGCTCACGAACAGGGCCTAAGCCCACTCTGGGAAGCACGGAGAAAGTATTGGGCGGATCCGGCCCGCGAGCTTGCGAACCTCAAGACCAACTTCACGTCCTTTGAGGCGACGCGTCAGCGTCATATCGGTTCCAGTCCCCATCCCGATCGGTACGATCCGGATACGTGGACCGACGAATACGCCTTTCTCACCCGTCCGGGCCAGGCCGACATTCAGACCACGCTGTTTCTGGATTACCGGACCAACGTCGCCTCCTATCCGCGCTGGCAAAATTGGCTTCGCACGGTACAGCCGCCGACAATGGTGGTTTGGGGAAAATACGACCCCTCCTTCACCGTCGCCGGCGCGACGGCTTATGCCTGCGAGGTGCCAAAGTGTGAAATCCATATCCTGGAAGCCGGACATTTCGCGCTGGACGAAGCCACTGACGCGATCGCCTCCCTGGTTCGTAAATTCCTCGCGCGCTTGGACAAGAACAAAGCCTAGCAGCGGGGAAGGCGCACGGAATTCAAAACGGGGATCGGGAAATGTGATGGGACGCTTGCCTTCGGTCAGTGTGGGCCTGCCGCGCGACATCGCCTGGCAGGGCCAGACGGTCCATACCGGCATCTGGAAGACGCCGGTTGACGGGCCGCGCATGGTGCGCCGTCTCAACATCGACGGCGACGGACAGGGTGACTTTAACGGCCACGGCGGCCAACACCGGGCTGTATTCATCCATCAGACGGATTCCTATCGATATTGGCAGAGCCATCTGGGACGAAACGACTTCGTCTATGGGCAGTTCGGCGAGAATTTTACCGTCGATGGCCTGCCGGATGCCGGGGTGTGTATTGGAGATCGCTACCGGGTCGGCAGTGCCTTGTTCGAGGTTACACAGCCGCGCGTCACCTGTTACCGGTTGGGCATCCGCATGAACGAGCCGGAAATGGCCGCGCTGGTGGTCAAACACGGGAGGCCAGGCTTCTATTTCCGTGTGCTGGAGGAAGGCGAAGTGGAGGCCGGCGACGAGATTACGCGGGTCGCCTCCAGGCCCGAGCACATGAGCGTGTCCGAGATTGATGCACTGCTCTACATGCCTGGTCCCCCCCGCGATCGACTCGAGCGCGCGCTGCGCATCCCGTCGCTGAGCGTCGGGTGGCGTCGTTCCCTCGAGACGTTGCTCACCCAGCAGAGCGAGGGCAGCGTAACGACCGGCAACGCCGGACTCAATGCAGCGGCCGGTCCGCCTCCGGCGTGGCGCGTATTTCGTCCGCTTCGCGTATCGCGCAAGCTGCGCGAGAGCGACAATGTTACTTCGCTGCTGCTCGAACCCACGGACGGACAACCCATCGCCACGGCTCTCCCGGGCAGTTCGTCGTGCTGCGGCTCGGGCCGGCATCTGCGCTGGCGCTGATGCGCAGCTACTCCCTGTCGGGAGGACCTGGCGCCTCCTACTATCGTGTGAGCGTGATATCGTACCCGGAGCCATTTTTCCGGACTATGAGCTTAGCGATCACACCGCGAGGCATCGAAAACTCTCCGAGCTGCAGGGACACGATCCCATGGTGCTCGTGCTCAGCCGCGGCGCCTTCTGCCCAAAAGACCGACGTCAGGCAGAAGGCTTGCTGCAACTTCATCGGGAGATGGAAATCGGCTACTGCCGGCTGGTCACGATCAGCACCGACAACATCACCGAGACCAACGAAAATCGCAGCGGAATAGGCGCTCACTGGCCATTTCTCTCCGATCCGCGGCGCCTCGTTCAGAAGGATCTCGACATCGCCGAATACACCGACGCCGTCCACAATCCGATGATTCCGCACGTGATCGTACTCGAGCCCGCCCTTGTCATTCACAAGATCTACAACGGCTACTGGTTCTTCGGACGGCCCACGATCGAAGAGCTTCGTCAGGACCTGCGTGCCGTCGGCAGGAAATGCCGGCCGGACTGGGACATTACAACGCCCGACCTAAAAGCTGCGTGGCAGCAGAGCCGCAAGGATTCCTTTTATCCGTACGGCAAGACTTTTGCTCAAACTCTCGGTGAACAGAGCTAGCAGCTGGCGCTGAGTCCGCCCGACTTCTCTCACTTGCGAACCGAACGCGGAGTTCGCCACTTTCATCTTGGTGGCTCCGCGCCGCTCAATTCAGTTCGTCGAGCCCGCGGAATAAATCCGGGCACGCCCGTCTCTACCACCGAGTTGAACCGGACATTCGTCGTGATGCGGTCCCGAATCTCCCGCATCGCGTCTTCAGGCAGGGTCGAAATATCAAAGCTCTCCTGGATCCGCTGAGGCTTGGTCGAGGTAGTCAGGAAAGCGGTACCTCGCTGTACGGCCCAGGCCAGAGCAACTTGAGCCGGTGTCTTATGCACGCGCTGCGCGATGGCTGTGATCACGGGGTCGGCCAGCACATTTGGCTCCATGGCATGGCCCAACGCTGCAAACGCCTGCACTACAATGCCGTGCTCGCTGCAAAAATCGAGCAGCTCCCATTCGGGGAGATACGGATGCGATTCAACCTGAACCATGGCAGGTTTGATCCGCGCGGCCGCAACGATCTCGCGCAGCTTCTCCAGAGTAATGTCCGATAGACCGATCGACCTGCAGTGACCGTCGTCCACGAGGCGCTCCAGCGCCCGCCACGTATCGACCAGCGCAACCCCCGGATCGTAGATCACCCTACCGCGCTCGTCCCTCGGGTCCTGCTCGTCGCCGGGCTGAAAGGCAAAGGGAGTATGGATGATGTAACAATCGATATAATCGAGTTGCAGTCGCCGGCAACTCGCCTCGAACGCAGGCTTGACCCGCTCCGGGCGATGATTGGTGTTCCATAGCTTCGTGGTGACGAACAGATCCTCGCGCTGAAGCGTTCCCGCCTTGAACGCTTCCTGAATCGCTTCGCCCACCGCGGCTTCATTGCGGTAGCGTTCCGCACAATCGAGATGTCGAAATCCCGCTTCCAG
>NZ_JAQGJD010000091.1 GCF_028290785.1 Tardiphaga sp.
GTCCTCGCGAAGCCGGTCAAGGATCTGGAAACGCTGGAGATCCGAAATCGGCGTGCGGCGGTGCGGCCAGATGCTGGCGGCGTTCAGGAAGCGGGCTTCGCGCTCGATCTCGCCCGGAAGCAAGGTCAGCGCCGTCCACCCGAAGGCTCGCCAGGCTGCCTCGTCGCGATCGCGCGATTCCGTAGTGCCGACGGAACGCAGGACGTCCAGTACGAGGACGGCGTCCGCGGTCTCGAACAAGACGCATTCTGTCGACCAGGGCGGCTCCGTGCGCGTGATCGTTTCGACGGAAATGGTCGTGATGGAGCCGTCGAGAGCGGCCCATATCAGCGCGGAACGGACAAGCGGATCCGCGGTGGGGATCGGCGTGGCGCATTTGATGGATGAAAACGGATGAGAATGGATCGGGGCATGGAACGACATTGGCGGCCTCGCTGCTGGCGGATTGCGAACTAGATTTCGATGATGAGGATCGGATCAAAGGATTCGTTGTCGTGACGGGCCCTCGTCTTCGAGGGGCCATAACCTTTTCCGTTGTTGATCACCCGCGTGCGACCTAGCATTCGATCGTCGGAAATGTGCGTGTGACCGTAGACCCAGAGGTCGGCGCCGCACTCGCTCACGAAAGCGTCCATTGCATTCGAATATGCGGCTGAGATCATCTTGCCCCGCATGCCGGGACGCACTGCGGCTTGATGGACGCCATGGTGGGTGGTCACCACCACTTTGCGGCCTTCGCGTTTGGCGCTCGCCGCTTCGTCGGCGATGAACCGACGCGACGCGAGGTGCCGTTCCAGGGTATCGGACGGCTGAAGCAGTCGCCCCTCGGTGACGATCTGACGGTAATCGCTCATGTAGTCGCCCGCGACGGTCATCGCGGCGTCCTGATTTCCGAGGAGATTGAAGTCCGTCCAGAGAGTTGAGCCGATGAAGGTGCAACCGAGAAGGTCGACGCGTTCGTCCGAAAGCACGTGGACGCGAGTCCCCTTGGCAGCCGCGCGGGCGTACTCGACGTTCTCGTCGAGATTTCGGCAGCCGTAGTGTTCGTGATTCCCGGCAATGAAGACGGCATGGCTGTCGCCGACCCGCTCCGCCAACCATTCGACGCCCGCGGTCATGTCAGGAATCAAGTCTCCCGCCATCACCATGACGTCGAACGGCGGCAAATCCGGCAGGTCCCAGCCTGCGGAGGTCAACTCGAGATGAAGGTCGGATAGAGGAAGAATTCGCATCGTTGGTCCTCGTCGTTGGTTCGTCGGAATCGGTTCGTCGGTCGGAGGAGCCGTCTACTCTTCGATGCCTACCTCGGCGGGATCGACGTCGACGAAGCTGTCGGTCGAGCGGACATAGCGCCGGCAGGAGACGAGCTCGAGCTTGTTGTCGATGTACCGGCGCCTGATCACGAGGCCGGCGCGTTCGGGCCTGAGCGGGACGGCCGTGCCGTCGGCGTGCAAGGGGCAGGCGGTCGCGAGCCAACCGCCGATACTCTCGTAGAGCCGACCCTCGTCGCCGCACGACTCGCACGTGGTCGCCGAGCGCGCTTCCGCGAGATCGATCGCCAGTTCGACGGCGCACCGGGCATCCGGGTCGGCCGCAAAAGTGCCACTTGCATAAAACCTCAACGTGCCGAATTTCGTCTTGACCTGGTCGATCCGCAACGTCGCGTTGGGTGCAGCTTGCATCGCATAGGCGAGCCGTTCGACGGCCGTTTCCAAAAGGTCGCGCCAGCCATCACCGGTCTCCGGGCGACCGGACCGGTAGTCCGACGGGCCGCCGAAAAGCGTCGGATGTCTGCTAATCATATGGTCGCGCCAATCCGGCGCCGCCTTGCGGTCGGTCATTCGTCACCTTTTTGATATCGCGAGGGAGATTTAGATTCACGCCGGCAGAAGCTAGGCGTGGCGCGCGCGTCCGTGGCGGCGCAGACCGTGCGCGGCACCGAACTCGATGTGCACGCGTTTGAATTGCGCATCGGTGGCGGAAGTCAGTGGAACGGGCATCGTGGGGCGGGTAAAGGCCTGCTCCGTGGAGGAGGCGTTTCCATCGGCCCGCCTGGACGGCTCCAGTTCCAGGCGATAGCTGATATCGACCGGGCGGAGCGCCAGGGAGGCGGCCATTTCGGACGAGGTCGTCGTGAACGACTCGCGGGGAGCGGCCTGCTCGGGCGAGCGGGCGGCGGAAGACGTGTCGGGCTTCAGTATTTTGCGGGGGAAGGTCGCGAGAGTACGGCGCAAGGGAATGACTCCATGAAATGGTTGCTGTCTCGGAGGATGCTGACCATCTTGGAATCTTCGTCGATCATCGGAACGCTCGTTACTACGTTGGTTGCTGACGATACCGGTTCTACTTGATACGTTATACCGTGTCAACTCAATTCCGCACAAGTTCTTATATGAGCATCCACACCCGTGCATGTCTTTCTCGGATCGCGATCCGGAAGGTCTGATTGCCCGGCAATCGGCGTGTCCGTGCCTTTTCAATAAGAACGTCGACGGCGACCGCGTCCCTGCGGCCGTCGCGGCGCGGACGACATTTCGCGATGGGGCGCTTCTCAGTCCGAGAAAGGGAGAAGCAGTTCTCCGGCCACGACGCCGAGGGCGTCCGCGATGCTCTCGATCGAGGAGAGCGTAGGATTCGCCGTTTCGAGCTCTATGGCGCTGACGAGGGATTGGCGAACGCTCGCCGCGGCCGCCAGACCACGTTGGGAAAGGCCCTGCTCGCCGCGCAGACGCAGCAGATTCTCGGCTAATGCCTTCTTCGCCGGTTTTCTTTTCCTTGCGACCATGCCCGGAATCAACCACCGCACGCGCTCCGTT
>NZ_JAQGJD010000094.1 GCF_028290785.1 Tardiphaga sp.
AGATCGGCGGTTCGGCGGAAGAAGACGCCGCGCAGTTCATCAAGGACGAAGCCAAGCGTGGCCGCAAGAAGCCGATCGTCGGCTTCATCGGCGGCGTGACGGCTCCTCCGGGACGTCGCATGGGCCATGCCGGCGCGATTGTCTCCGGCGGCAAGGGCGATGCGCAGTCGAAGATCGCGGCGATGAAGTCCGCGGGCTTTGCAGTGTCGCCGTCGCCGGCGCGCCTCGGCACCACGCTGGTGGAATTGCTGAAGGGCTAGGGTTCAGCGCTGATATCAAAATGAAAGGCCCGCTCGTGAGAGCGGGCTTTTTTGTTTGCACGGACGTTCGAGTTCAAGTGCGAGCGGTGTGGAAGGTGATGCCGTAGCCGTCAGGGTCGCGGGCGACGAAGAAGCGGCCGAACGGGCCATCGCCCGGCGGGCTGAGAATGACGCCGCCCCGGCCGACAATCAGGTCGTGAAGGGCGTCGGCGTCCTCGCAGGCAATCCAGAGCGACATGCCGATCCCGAGCGGATCTACTTCCGGAAGCGGACGGAGCGGCGTTCGCAGGGCCAGGGGAATCGGCTTCGTCTTGAACACCACCGCGCCAGGAGGACTTTGCGCTTCAGCCTCGAAGCCGAACACGTTCTCGTAGAACTCGGCGGAAGCTTTGAGGTCGCGCACCTGCAGGGCCAGGAAGTCGGGGCCGATAATCGTTGTCATGATCCACTTTCGAAAATAATATCAGGTTCCTTACATTAATGTCAGGCGCCTTATATGTCAAATCGGAAAATGGACCCGGACGCGGAGGGCAGCTGGGTCGGCTATTCGCTGAAAATCACCCAGCACCTGCTGCGACAGAGACTCGACGCCGAACTCGCCGGTCTCGGCATATCTGCGCCGCAGAACGCTGTGTTGCTTGCGGTTGCCGCCAACCCACGCATTTCCAACGCGGACCTGGCCCGGTCGGCCTTCGTGACGCCGCAAACCATGCAGGGGATTCTGGTCAACCTCGTCCGGGCGGGCCTGATCGTGAGAAGCCCACATCCCGAGCACGGACGGATCATCGTGACGGAGTTGACCAAGGCCGGCCGGCAGGCGGTGCAGACAGGAAGGACCGCGGCGGAAACGGTGGAGCGTCAGATGCTATCGGACCTGACCCGTGAAGAAGCCAAGCTGCTCGGCAGCCTGCTCCGCCGCTGCGCGAAGGCGCTCGAAAGTGCTACTTGAGCGACTCGCACCGTCATTCCGGGGCGCGAGCAGCGCGAGCTGCGAGCGAACCCGGAATCCCGAAGTGAGACGATGAACATGTCGAGGTTCCCCGCCACTCCAGTTGGAGTGGCTGAGGTTCGCGTGCGGCTAACGCCGCCCGCGCCCCGGAACGACAGCGTGTGATTACGCCGCCTGCATCTGCTTCTCGCTCACCACTGGCAGGCCTTCTTCGATCGGATACTTGGTGTCGCGGCTCCATTCGTTCCAGGATCCGAAATACATCCGGACGTCCATGACGCCCGCGTTCTTCAATGCGAGAAACGTGTTCGACGCCCGCGCGCCCTTGAAGCAGTACAGGTACACGGTGGTGCTCGGCGTAATCCCGACGGTGGCGCATTCCGCCAGAATCTCGTTCTTCGACTTGAAGCGCGGGCCTTCCGAGGTCGGCTTCATCATGCGGTACCACTCGATCCAGACGGCGCCCGGGATCCGACCCATCCGCGGGCAAAAATCCTTGCCGTAGGGCGAGGAGCTTTCGCCGATCCATTCATCGACATCGCGAACGTCGAGCAGCGCGATCGAGGGATTGCCGAGTGCCGCCTGCATGGTTGCGGCATCGATCAGGATCGAACCCGCCTCCGGCTTGACCTTGAACGAAGCCGGCGTGGGCGTCGGCACGTCGGTGGTGGTGGGCAGGCCTTTCATCGTCCAGGCCTCAAAGCCGCCATGCAGCACCTTGATCTTGGGATAGCCGAGGAATTCCAGCAGGAAGTAGCCGCGACAGGATTGGCCGAAGCCGGAATTCATCGACTGCTCGTAGATCACGGCGGTCTCGCTGCCGGACAGGCCGGCGCCGCCGAACGCGTCGGCGAATTTCTTCTTCAACTCTTCCATGCCTTCCGGCGTCGAGGTGGCGAGGAAGGTGAAGATTTCATGCAGGTTGACGGCGCCGGGGATGTGGCCGGCGGCGTAGGCGTCGGGGTTGCGCGTGTCAATGATCACGCAAGGTTCGGACTTCATGAACGGGACGAGTTCGTCTGCGGAAATCAGGATTTCAGCCATTAGCAAAGCCTCCACTGGGTTGATGTGTTTGCGTTGATTCGTCGCCTTCAGAAAATCGAAGTACCTAGCCCTGGTGCTCTCCCGGATGTTCGCGCGCATTGTCTGCGAGCATTTTTCTGAGCTGTTTGGTGGCGGGGGTGACGATCGCCACGAAATAGGCCTCGCGCAGCCGGCGCTGGGCGCGGTGCGATTTCAGGTATCCGCGCGCGCCACAATGCAGCATCGCGGCATGCGCCGCGGCCACCGCGGCGTCGCCGGCACGCAGCCGGAGATCGACCACGCGGCGCCAGTAGGCATTGCTGCTGTCGTAGGGTGTGGCGACGAGCCGCATCGTCTCGGCCTCCAACTCGGCGAGAACGGCGGCAAAATCCTCAGGCTGCTGCGGCAAGTAGCAATTGACGTGTTCGAGCGACGGTCGCACGCCTTGCATGATCTCGACGCAGTCGCGGACCAGGCCGAGGCCCATGCCCATCTGCATCAGGATAAAGCCGGCGCGGATGTTCTTCACGAACGGCATCGCAGGGGCGGCCAGCACCTGGTCGTCCGGGATGAACACGTCGCGCAACTGCACCGCATAGGTGCCGGTGCCATCCATCGCGAGAAATGGTTTGCACGGCGTCAGCGTGACATTCGGGTCGGCGCAATCGACCAGGAACATCACCTTGTCCGAGCCGTCCTCGAGTTCGAAGATGGTGCCGAACAGGTGGTCGGGGCCGAGATTGGATACCCATGGCAGCGCGCCGCGGACGATGTAGCCGCCGTCGGTGCGGCGGCCTTTCAGCTTGAGCTTCTCGATGCCGAAGAAGCTCTTCATCGGATTGGAGAGGCCGGTGCCGCCAAGTCGTTTTCCGCTGGCGGCATCGGCCAAGAACTTTGCCTTCAGCGCGGCGTTGTCGGAATTCAGGATGTACCAGACCAGCGTATTCTGGCACCACGCCATGAACGCCGTGGCGCCGCAGGTCTCGGCGATGGCGGAGATGCCGGCGATGGTGTCACGCAGGTCGGCGTGCGCCGACCATGCACCGGCCTCGCCGAGGTTGCGCAGCGCCTGGTCCGGATAGATCTCGCCCTCGTCGATCGCCAGCGCGATCGGCGTCAGTTCGGTCCGCGACAACGCTGCGATGCGATCGACGAACGAGTCCGGCGCTTCAATAACATCATGGGGCTTTCTCAGCGCAGCGGTCGTGGTCATCGTCATCTCCGTCACAGGGAAGAGAGGCGGTGCGGTCGCATCGCGGCGGCCGGTCGTTCTCGGGCCCATCCCCGTCATTGCGAGGTCAGGGAAAGCCAATTGGCTTTCCCCTTAGCGAAGCGACGCGGCAATCCAGAGTGGCACGCGCAAAAGACCTGGATTGCTTCGTCGTAAGGGCTCCTCGCAATGACAGAAGAGAGGCCTTCGCTCCGTCGCTTACGCCGTCACTTCCAGATTGACCGGCCGCGTAAAGGTGTTGGCCACCGGCGACCACTTCTTCACGTGGTCGATCAGCGCGTCGATCTCGGCCTGTGGAATGCCGTCGCATTCCATATCGACCTTGATGCGGACGTCGGTGAATCCGACCGGCTTCTCGCTGATGTCGCCGGTGCCCCATACCGCGGTGATGTTGAGGTCGCCCTCGAGCTGCAGTTCGAGCTTGTTGACGATCCAGCCGCGATGCACGGCGTTGGCGTGCAGGCCGACGGCGATACACGACCCCAGCGCCGCCAGGGAGGCTTCCGAAGGGTTCGGCGCGGTGTCGTCGCCGAGCAGTGCTGGCGGCTCATCGACGATGTAGGGCGGCAGGTTACGGATGTAATTGGCGTGACGGAACTTGCCTTCGGCCACCGTCTTGCACTTCAGCGTCTTGATGACGTTCGGATTGGCCTTGCCGTTGGCAATCAGCTGTTCGAGCCCGCCTTTGTCGATCGGTGCGAGGCAGCCGGTCAGGACGGTTTTTGCGGCGACAGCGGTCATTTGTTTCTCCCTGCAGATGGTCGGATACAGAACGTTC
Source organism: Tardiphaga sp. (assembly GCF_028290785.1). Classification (GTDB taxonomy): domain Bacteria; phylum Pseudomonadota; class Alphaproteobacteria; order Rhizobiales; family Xanthobacteraceae; genus Tardiphaga. The sequence goes on from NZ_JAQGJD010000094.1 coordinate 4,242, forward strand.
TGTAGTCTAGCAGGAAGCGTGCCACTGGCGTTGGTTCGCGAAAGCCGAGCGTTATGAGACTGTTAACTGAGTGCTGAAAATGGAGGCGCCGGCCGAATTGCCGTCAAATGCGCCAATCATCGGGTTTTGCCGCCCGAATGTTGATCAGGAACCGATGATCGCTTGCACCGCGCGCGCGGCGTGTCATATGAAAGGACATGACCGACGCGATCCCGCATGATGCCGAGATCAAGCTCCCGCAGGTGTCGCCGCGCCACCGGCTGATGGAGGCCGCGACCCGGTTGTTCTGCAAGAACGGCATCAACGCCACCGGCATCGACGCGATCGTCTCCGAGGCCGGCACCGCCAAGACCACCCTCTACAAGATCTTCAAATCCAAGAGCGACCTGGTCGAGGCCGTGCTCGAAGCCGAAGGCAAGGTCTGGCGCGGCTGGTTCATTGCCGGCATCGAAACCGGCAAAACCCCGCGGGAAAAGCTCGATTCGATCTTCCCCGTGCTGAAGAAGTGGTTCGGCGAAGAGGGCTATTATGGCTGCGTTTTCATCAATGCAGTCGGCGAACACCCCAAGGACGAGACCCGGTTGCGGGCCCTCACCATGGCGCACAAATCCTTCGTGCTCGACCACGTCGCCGGCCTCGCCCGCGCCGCCGGAGCCGCCAAGCCTGAATTTCTGGCCCATCAGATCGGCCTGCTGATGGACGGCGCCATCGTCGCCGCGATGGTGACGCGCGACCCGACCGTGGCCGACGCCGCCGGCGGGGCCGCCAAGGCGCTACTCGACGAAGCCCTTTCCGCTCCAGCCCGGCGTTCCCGCCGAAACGCATTGCAGGGTGGCGCCGCCGCGCTGGCCAAGGAAAGCCTCAGCGTCGTAGACTAAACACACGCCAAAATAGGTCGCACGAAGAGTTGACGATATATTCAATACTTCGCACTTTTCAGGGCGCAACTTCAACCTAAATAGGGTAGAAGGTCCGCGCTATCAGGCTGGTTCGACAAACGGATCGGCTCTTGCCAGTTTTCCGCGCGACGCCAAAATCAGGACGCAATCATGTCTCGCCAGGACGCGAATGCCGCTTTCGCCCTCTCTTCATTTCTGCAGGGCGCAAATGCCACTTACATCGACGAACTCTACGCCCAGTACGAAAAGGACTCCGCCTCGGTCGATCCCGAGTGGCAGGAGTTCTTCAAGAGCCTCAAGGATTCGCCGGGCGACGTGCAGAAGAACGCCGCCGGCCCATCCTGGGAGCGCACCAACTGGCCGCTGACCCCGAGCGACGAACTCACCTCCGCGCTGGACGGGAACTGGACGCAGGTCGAAAAGGTGGTCGGCGCCAAGCTCGCTGCCAAGGCCGCGAAGCCCGGCGCCGAAGTCGCGCCCGCCGACGTCAACCAGGCGACCCGCGATTCGGTGCGCGCTTTGATGCTGATCCGTGCCTTCCGCATGCGCGGGCACTTCCACGCTAATCTCGATCCGCTGGGCATCGAAGGCCAGAAGGACCATGAGGAACTCGATCCGCGCTCCTACGGCTTCACCGACGCCGACTATGACCGCCGCATCTTCCTCGACCACGTCCTCGGCCTCGAATACGGCACGCTGCGCGAGATCGTCGCAATCTGCCAGCGTACCTATTGCCAGACGCTGGGCGTCGAATTCATGCACATCTCGAACCGGGCGCAGAAGTCCTGGATCCAGGAGCGCATCGAAGGCCCGGACAAGGAAATCAGTTTTACACGTGAAGGCCGCCGCGCCATCCTGATGAAGCTGGTGGAAGCCGACGGCTTCGAGAAGTTCTGCGACGTCAAGTTCACTGGCACCAAGCGCTTCGGTCTCGACGGAGGCGAATCTCTGATTCCGGCGCTGGAGCAGATCATCAAGCGCGGCGGCAATCTCGGCGTTCGCGACATCGTGGTCGGAATGCCGCATCGCGGCCGTCTGAACGTGCTGACCCAGGTGATGGGCAAGCCGCACCGCGCGCTGTTCCATGAATTCAAGGGCGGCTCCGCCAACCCGGACGAGGTCGAAGGCTCCGGCGACGTCAAGTATCACCTCGGCGCTTCCTCCGACCGCGAGTTCGACGGCAACAAGATCCATCTGTCGCTGACCGCCAACCCGTCGCATCTCGAAATCGTCGATCCCGTGGTGCTCGGCAAGGTCCGCGCCAAGCAGGACCAGAACGGCGATCCGCCGGATGCGCGCATCTCGGTGCTGCCGCTTCTGATGCACGGCGACGCGGCGTTCGCGGGCCAGGGCGTGGTCGCGGAATGTTTCGCGCTGTCCGACCTGAAGGGCTACCGCACCGGCGGTTCGATCCACTTCATCGTCAACAACCAGATCGGTTTCACCACCTATCCGCGCTACTCGCGCTCGTCGCCGTATCCGTCGGACGTGGCAAAGATGATCGATGCGCCGATCTTCCACGTCAACGGCGACGATCCGGAAGCCGTGGTGTTCGCCGCCAAGATCGCGATCGAATTCCGGCAGAAGTTCCACAAGCCTGTCGTCATCGACATGTTCTGCTATCGCCGCCACGGCCATAACGAAGGCGACGAGCCGGCGTTCACCCAGCCGGTGATGTACAAGAACATCGCAACGCATCCCTCGACGCTGGACCTGTACTCGAAGCGCCTGATCGCCGATGGCGTGATGACCGAAGGCGAAATCGACAAGGCCAAGGCCGACTGGCGCGCGCGCCTCGACGCTGAGCTGGAAGCTGGCGCCGGATACAAGCCGAACAAGGCCGACTGGCTCGACGGCAAGTGGGCGGGCTTCAAGTCCGCCGACCAGGAAGAGGATCCGCGCCGCGGCGTCACCGGCGTCGATGTCAAGAAGCTGCGCGAAATCGGCACCAAGATCACCAAGGTGCCCGACGGCTTCCGCGTTCACCGCACCGTGCAGCGCTTCCTCGACACCCGCGCCAAGGCGATCGACACCGGCAACGGCATCGACTGGGCGACCGGCGAGGCGTTGGCGTTCTGCACGCTGATGGAAGAGGGCCACCACGTCCGCCTGTCCGGGCAGGATTCGGAGCGCGGCACCTTCTCGCAGCGCCATTCGGTGCTGTTCGACCAGGAAGACGAGAGCCGCTACACGCCGTTCAACCATCTCGGCGGCGACCAGGGCCACTACGAAGTCATCAACTCGCTGCTGTCGGAAGTCGCGGTGCTCGGCTTCGACTACGGCTACTCGCTGGCCGAGCCTAACGCGCTGACGGTCTGGGAAGCGCAGTTCGGCGACTTCGCCAACGGCGCCCAGGTGTTGTTCGACCAGTTCATCTCGTCGGGCGAGCGCAAGTGGCTGCGCATGTCGGGTCTGGTCTGCATGTTGCCGCACGGCTATGAGGGGCAGGGACCGGAGCATTCCTCCGCGCGCCTGGAGCGCTTCCTGCAGATGTCGGCGGAAGACAACATGCAGGTGGTCTACGCCAGCACGCCGGCGAACTTCTTCCACGTGCTGCGCCGCCAGCTTAAGCGGGAAATCCGCAAGCCGCTGATCCTGATGACGCCGAAGTCGCTGCTGCGCCACAAGCGTGCCGTGTCCCGGCTCGACGAGATGGCGATCGGCACGACATTCCACCGCTTGCTGTGGGACGATGCGGAATATCTGAAGGGCGAGAAGATCAAGCTGGCCAAGGACGACAAGATCCGTCGCGTCATCCTGTGCTCGGGCAAGGTCTATTTCGATCTCTACGAGGAGCGTGAGAAACGCGGCATCGACGATGTCTATCTGCTGCGCGTCGAACAGCTCTATCCGTTCCCGCTCAAGGCGCTG
>NZ_JAQGJD010000096.1 GCF_028290785.1 Tardiphaga sp.
TGATCGTCGAATTCTATTCGCGCTAAGTTTTAGCGACGACGCGAAAAAGGCCCCGGATTTCCGGGGCCTTTTTTGTTGAGATGACTGTCATTCCGGGGCGTGCGCAGCGTGAGCTGCGCGCGAACCCGGAATCTCGATATAGCTGAACATCTCGGGATTCCGGGTCTGAACGTTGGCCGGCTTCGCCGTCCGACGTGCATCCCGGAATGACAGTGTTCTACTCCATCGCCTCATATACAAACTTGCGCACGTCGCCCTCGACGCGCACGCGTTGCGAGGGCGCCTGCATCATCACGATGACGAACAGGTTGTCCTTCGGATCGATCCAGAAGAACGTGCCGCCGACGCCGTCCCAGCGATATTCCCCGACCGGCCCGGGCTCGCTGGCGAGTTCCCTCGTGCGTACCGCGAAGCCGAGGCCGTAGCCGCTGCCGGCGCCCGGGAAGTAGTAGTAGTCGCGCTGCACGCCGCTACCTGGCCCGACATGGTCGGCCGTCATCAGCGCCACCGTTTCCGCCTGGAGATAGCGCCGGCCCTCGAACACGCCGCCGTTCAGCAGCATCTGGCAGAACCGCGCATAGTCCGCGATCGTCCCGACCAGGCCGGAGCCGCCGGCCTCCCAGCGCTTGACGTGGAAGGGGTCGTGCATGCCGACCACCGGACCGATCATGCGGTCGTGCGGCAACGGTTCGGCGATGCGCTGACGTTTCAAGGGATCGGTGATGTAGAACGACGTGTCCACCATGCCCAGCGGATCCAGCAGGCGCGCCTTCAGGAATGCGTACAGCGACCTCCCGGAGACCACCTCGATGACGCGGCCGAGAACATCGGTGGAGTGGCCGTAGTCCCACAGCGTGCCGGGCTGTTCGGCCAGCGGCAAATGCGCGATGCGGTCGGCCCATGCGGCGTTGTCGTAATCGTTGTCGGCCAAATCGAGCCGCGCATAGCGGCGGCGCGTCGGATCGTCGCCGTAAAAACCGTAGGTGATGCCGGAGGTATGGCGCAGCAGATCGAGGATGGTGATCGGGCGATGCAAGGCTACGAAGGCCGAGGTGCCGTGCTCGTCGCCGGTTTTCATATCGACGCCGACTTTGGTTTCGGCAAACGCCGGAATGAATTTCGAGACGGGATCGTCGAGCTTCAGCGTGCCGTCTTCCACCAGCATCATCGCCGCCACCGAGGTGATCGGCTTGGTCATGGAGTACAACCGGAAGATCGCGTCCGGCGTCATCGGGCTGGCGACGTCGCGCTTGCCAAACGCTTCGAAGAAAACCGGCCGGCCGTGCTGCTGCACCAGCACGATGGCGCCGGGGATTTTTCCGGAGGCGATCTCTTGGCCGAAGTAGTCGTTGAGCGCCGCGATCTTTGATGGTGAGACCTTCCTTGCGACCGACACTTCGGCGCGCGCCGCGACGGCGCAGCCGGCGGCGAACAGTCCGAGCAGAACCGCGCGGCGGCTAGTTTTCCAGCGCTTCATAGACCAGCAATTTCAGTGACCTCTGGATGCGCTGCCGTTCCGACGGCGTCTGCTCAAGAAGGATGAAAAAGAAATCCTGCTTGGGATCGATGATGAAGTAGCAGCCGCTGGCGCCGTCCCACTTCAACTCGCCCAGCGAGCCCGGCGGCGGCGGCTTGGCATTCCCCGCATCGGTACGCACGGCAAAGCCATAGCCGAAGCCGAAGCCGTCACCGGGAAAGTACAGCGCGTCGCGCGCGACGCCGGAATCCTTGCCGATATGATCGGTGGTCATGTCCTTGAAGGTCGCGGCCGACATGTAGCGACGGCCGTCGTACTCGCCGCCGTTGAGCAGCATCTGCGCGAACTTCGTATAGTCCGCCAGCGTCGAGACCATGCCGCCGCTGCCGGATTCCCATTTCCGGTAGGTGTCCGGCCGGTTCTGCCGCCCGGTGCGGAAGTCGCGGTCCCAGGCCATCGGCTTCGCCAGCATGGCCTCCCTGGCCTTCTCCTTCACGAAGAAGCCGGTGTCCTTCATGCCGAGCGGCCCCAGGAACTTTTGCTGCTCGAAACCGAGCAGCGACTGGCCCGACACGACCTCGATGACCCGGCCGAGAATGTCGGTCGAATGGCCGTAGTCCCACAGCGTGCCCGGCTGGTGCTCGAGCGGCAGCTGCGCGATGCGGTCGGCAAATTCCCGGTTGTCGAAATCGCCGTCATAGATCTGCGCATTGCCGTAAGCACGCCGTACGAGGCTTTCGCCGTAGAAGCCGTAGGTGATGCCCGACGTATGCAGCAGCAGGTCGCGGATGGTGACCGGCCGGATGGGAGGAACGATCTCCAGCGCCTTCTGGCCATTGTCGAGTTTCTTCTCGACGCCAACCTTGGCGGAGGCGAACGACGGAATGTAGTTCGAGACGGGATCGTCGAGCTTGAGCTTGCCCTCGTCGATCAGCGTCATCGCGGCGAACGAGGTGATCGGCTTGGTCATGGAATGCAGCCGGAAGATCGTGTCGTCGGTCATCGGCGCGTTGGTGTCGGGATCGCGGACGCCGAAGAATTCCCGGTACACCGGCTTGCCATGCTGCTGGATCAGCACGATGGCGCCGGGAATCTTGCCATCGACAATCTGCTGGCGGAAGAACTCGCCGATTTTTTCCAGCTTCGAATGTGAAAAATGCGCGCCGGCGGGCATCTCGAAAGTGCCCTCGGCGGCGAAACGGTCCTCGGCCGACGCCGGCCCGGCCGCGAGCAACAGCGCCCCGCACAACAGCACGCGCATCGCAGCTGGTAAAATCATCGTCATCCCTTCCGCCGGACGACGTCAACTTTAGCGGCGGAAGAGGTTCGTACAAGGGGCCTCATCGCTGGCGGTTTGAGGACGACGACGCGTCGGCCAGCGCCTGCGCGTGCAACTTCGCGCTCGCTTCCGAGAAGCAGCAGAAGGTCACGGAGCTAACGGAAGGAGCGGCCGGTAGCGCCGCGATTACCGTGCGCACCGCGATGGTCGCTGCACGCTCCGCCGGAAAGCCGTAGACGCCGGTCGAGATCGCGGAAAAGGCCACGGAGGAAATATGATGTTCCGGGCACAGTTCGATGGCCCGGCGATAGCACGACGCCAGCGCCTCGTCCTCGCCGTCACCGCCGCCGTGCCACACCGGCCCGACCGCGTGGATGACATATTTCGACGGTAACTTATAACCACGGGTGATTTTGGCATCGCCGGTGGCGCAGCCATTCAGCTTGAGGCACTCGGCCAGCAATTCCGCCCCCGCCGCGCGGTGGATGGCGCCATCGACGCCGCCGCCGCCGAGCAGCGACGCATTGGCGGCGTTGACGATGGCGTCAACGCGAAGCGTGGTGATGTCGGCGACGACGACGTCCAGCGTCGCCGTGCCGATGGTCCGTGTCTGGGTCATGGGGGTGAAACGCGGAAACCGCCGAGGGGTTCGTTTCCCGGACGCGGTGCAGTGGCGATGCAAAGCATCGCTGCTCCGCGTCCAGCGAACGGGAGATCAGGCGGCCGGTGCGGCGGCGATGACGCCCTTGTCGGCCAGCAGCGTCTGCAGCTCGCCGGCCTGGAACATCTCGCGGATGATATCGCAGCCGCCGACGAACTCGCCCTTGACGTAGAGTTGCGGAATCGTCGGCCAGTTCGAATAGGTCTTGATGCCGTCGCGCAGGTCGGCGGATTCCAGCACGTTGAGGCCCTTATAGCCGACGCCGACGTGA
>NZ_JAQGJD010000102.1 GCF_028290785.1 Tardiphaga sp.
ACTTCGAGCATCGAGGCGCGCATGATGCGCAGATAGATGGCGAGGAAGATCAGGCCGAGCGTCAGCGTCGGCAGGATCAGATGTTGCGCGATGTCCCACGTCCGCGCGAAACCGGTCTGCGCGGTGCCGATGTCCTCGAAGCCGCCGGCGGGCAGCCATTGCAGGTAGATCGAGAACACCACGATGGCCATCAGCCCGAACCAGAACGACGGCGTGGCGTAGAAGATCAGGCCGAGGGTGGAGATCAGCGTGTCCGGCCAGCGGTTGACGCCGCGCGCGGCGATCACGCCGAGCACGAGACCCGCGAAGAACGCGAACGACAGCGACGCGGTCATCAAGAGGATGGTCGGCGGCAGCCGTTCCAGGATCACGGTGGCCACCGGCTTGCCGTAGATCGAGGAGAAGCCGAGGTCGAGCCGGACCAGCCGCCACAGGTAATTGCCGAGCTGCACGGGGATTGAGAGGTCGAGCCCGTAGAATTTGCGCAACTCGCGCGCGGTCGCGGCATCGCCGCCGCCCATCTGCGCCATCATGGCATCGACGGTGTCGCCGGGCGCGAACTGCAAGAGCAGGAACACGCCGATCAAAATCAGGAACAGGGTCGGGATCGAGGCGGCGAGACGCCGCCCCGCCAGGGTCAGGATGCGCATGTGGTCAGTGTAGTTTCCATTTGAAATGACGCAATGACCCGCACGAACCCATCCCCGTCATTGCGAGGAGCGAAGCGACGCGGCAATCCAGAGCCGCATACTCGGCAAGAACTGGATTGCTTCGTCGCCAAGTGGCTCCTCGCAATGACGTGGGTGGGTTCGAGTGTGCCGGACTTCGCGTCAGGCCGATAGCCACAGGTCGTGCCAGCTCGACGAGCCCCAGCGCGGCGTGTTGGAATGGTTGCGCGCTTTCGCGGTGATCACCGTGACGAAGATCTGCTCGATCGGCATCCATACCGGCAGTTCGGTGTTGGCCTCCTTGACGAACTCCGCATACAGCGCCTTGCGCTTTACCGGGTCGATCTCGGTGGCGGCGTCGTCGATCACCTTGTCGATGGCGTCGTTCTTCCAGTCCCACTGGTTGGTCCACGGCGCGCCCTTGGGCTGGCCGGAGCGGTACCACACGGTGGTCGAGACCGCGGGATCGTTGCGGTACTGGTGCCAGCCGGTGGCGAGGTCGAAGGCGTGGTCGTCATAGACCTGCTTCAGGAAGCCGCCGCCGTCGTTGCGGACGATCTCGACGGGGATGCCGACTTCGCCCAGCGACTGCTGGATGAAGGTCGCCCACAGCGAGATGTCCTCGCCCCAGGGGGCCGGCAACAGCCGCAGCGAGAACCGGGTGCCGCCGGAGCCGGCCTTGAAGCCGGCCTCGTCGAGCAGGGCTGCGGCCTTCTTCTTGTCGTAGGGATATTGCGGCGTGTTCGGGCCGGGGAAAAAGTCGGTGGACACCGACGGGATCGGGCCGGAACCGAGCTTGGCGAAGTCGCCGAGAAAATTCTCGATGAAGAACGGCACGTTGATGGCATGCGCGATGGCGCGGCGGACGCGGATGTCGGCCAGCTCCTTGCGGCGGAAGTTGAACTCGATGGTGTTGGTGCGGGCGTTGCCCTCGTTGCCCTTGGTGGAGACCACGAAGCGCTTGTCCTTGGACAACCGCGCGGTGTCGGAAATCGTCAGCCCGGTGAACGGGCTGTAGTGCAGGTCGCCGGCTTCCATCTGGGCGGCTGCGGCGGCGCGGTCGGTGATGACGCGCCAGGTGATGCGGTCGAGATAGGGCGCGTTGGGGCGCCAGTATTCGGTGTTGCGGTCGGCGATGATGTACTGGCCGCGCTCGTATTTGACGAACTTGAACGGCCCGGTGCCGACCGGCGCGAGATTGGTCGGGTTCTGCCGGATGTCGCCGGATTCGTAGAGGTGCTTGGCGGAGATGTAGCCGAGGTCGGGCAGCGCACGCAGCAGCAGGCCGAGCGGCATCGGGCGCTCGTATTTGAACACCGCGGTGAGCGGGTCCGGCGTTTCCACATCGGTCAGGAACAGCTGCAGCGTCGATCCGTAATTCAGGATCTTCTTCCACATGTTCATGGCGGTGAAGGCGACGTCGGCCGAGCTGAACGGCTTGCCGTCGTGCCAGGTCACGCCCTTGCGCAGCTTGAAGGTGATGGTCTTGCCGTCGGGGGTGGATTCCCAGCTTTCGGCGAGCACGCCGACCGGCTGGCCGTTGGCGTCGAGATCGACCAGGCTTTCCTGGATCTTGCCGCCGATGATGTAGACGCCGGTCGAGGCCTGGATCGAGGGGTTGAGCTGGCGCTGCTCGGCGCCGTAATGCACGTTGAACACGCCGCCCTTGCGCGGCGTCTCCTGGGCGAAGGCGCGCATCGGGTTGAGCACGTTGGCGGCGATGGCCGCCGAGGTCAGCAGGGCCGTGCGGCGGTTGATTTCGAAGCGAGACATGTGGTGAATTTCCCTGACGCTGGAATGCCGGCGCCTGTCCGGGCGCGCTGCCGCTCAAACTACGTCACAATGGCGGACCAAGTCCTGCTCTTAATCGAGACGCCGCTGAAAAATCCTTGCCGAAAATGGCGGCGCGCGAGCATCGATGCCCCCATCAATCCGACGCTGCGCAAGCCTTGTCAGGGGGCCTGTTTGCTGGGCGGCGTTCGGCAAACCAACCTTGGACTGCCCCGGTCGAGCGTCCTATTCCAATTTAGCGAACACATGTCCGGCGAGCGAGGAACAACTCAGTCAAGACAGTATTGTCATGCTAGATTGACAATGGAGGTCGGAGATGCAGGGCGATAATCCAATCAGTTGGCTGATGTTCTTCACACTGGCGGCGACAGTTTTTATCATCGCCGGCGCATTCATCTATTTCCTTCGTTCGCAGCGTAACCGCGAAATTGCGGCCGAGGCACTCGTGGGTGACAATTCGCGCATCGGCGCCACGCCCAACGGTGCGGCACCGGAACTGATCGGCTTCGCTGCCATCACTCTCGCGGTGATGGCTTTGCTGGCGGCCGGCTACGCCCGAAAGTCGAGCTTCGAAACCGCGCAGATGACCGGACCGGTCGGCCAGACTACCCCAGGCCAGCCGTCCACTTCGCCCCAGACGACCGGACAAACGAGCGGCCAGCGCTCCGGCGCCGCTGCGGGTACGTCGCCGCAGGGCATGGCGCAGCCTGCCGGCACAGCGGACGCACCGAAGGTCTATCAGCCTGCTAATCCGGCGCCGGATACGCGCTCTGCTCCGACGCAGTCCGACACTGGAATCGGCAATGCTAATGGCTCGACGGGCCAGCCCAAGTAAGGAACAAGCGATCTTTGGATATTGAGCGCGACTGCGTCGGTCGCGCTTGTCTGCTGCGATGGGACCTACCGAACGATCATTGGAAAAGTCACTGCAATTCCCCATGCGAACACAGCGGCATTGGCCAGGGCACCGGGCAGGGGGTGTCTGGTGGCTGCAAAACTCCACCGGCTGACGAGGCCGAAGGCCATGAACAGCAGGAGTATGGCGGGTACGATGATGGCAAGAAAAAACAGCTTCGTCGGATTCAAGGCCACCGCAACTGCCAGTGATAGTAGAAAGCAGAATTTCGTCAGCGCATAAGCTCCACGCCCCGCGCCCACGCCACGGGTGAGCCATTCATCGGCGATGAAGTACGGCACGCCGCCCGCTGCTATCGCCGCAATAAGGGGCCAGCGCGCCGGAATCGGCATGAATGAAAAGAAATAGCTGTCGATGGGGAGACCGAAGGCGACGATATTGAACGCAGCAATGGCGATGGTGGCGATGACGATGTTCCGCCACGATGGTCGGCCCGGGAAGCGTGCGCCGCCGACGAAGAAAAGCATCAAGGCCGTTAGCACGCCGTATAGCAGAAAATGCAGCGCCAGATAATCCCCGAGCAGGATGGGCAAGAAATCCGTCGGCAGCTTCCACAGCAGCAGTGGCGTCAACAGCGCTGGCACGAACGCCGCCAGCAGCAGCGGTTTCCAGCGCAGCCCGGCGCCAGCGTGCGTGACGCTGGCCACCGGCAGCAAAGCCGAGAGTGGCCATGCCAGCGCGACAATGCCCGCTAACAGCAGCCCTAGCCAGATCCCGCGGCGGTCGAGATAGCTCGCCTCGCGCCGCCCGAACGCGTCGTTCATCCAGTGCAGCGCGGCGACCATGCTGTCGCGCGCATACAGCACGCCGATATGTTCGACGCCCGATGCCAGCACCAGCCGCCGCGCCGTGCCGTCGGCAAATCTGCCATAGGTCTCTCCGGCCACGGCACTGCCGCCTGCCGCGAGGTTGACAATTCGCAGGCCCTCGTTGCGCAGCATGGAGGGCTCCAGCGCACCGACGATCACCATTAAATTTCGCGGGCTGCTCGGGCTCACTCCGGGAGAAAACACCGACACCGCCACGGTGGCCTGCACGTCGGGGGAAGCCTGCGCGAAGCGGATGACGATGTCGGAGGCCATCGAATGGCCGAGCACGCCGAGCCTATGCGGCGCAGCGCAACGTTTCCGCCGAGCGCGTACTGCATCTGCCCGAAGGTATTTCCGAGCACGCTGCTGCGGCGATGCTGTTGCGCGGCCTCACTGCGGAATATCTTTTGCGTCGGCTGTCCAAGGTCAAGGCCGGCGATACGGTGCTGGTCCATGCGGCGGCCGGCGGCATGGGATTGATCCTGGGCCAATGGGCGCATGCGCTCGGCGCCCGCGTCATCGGCACGGTCGGCTCCGACG
>NZ_JAQGJD010000115.1 GCF_028290785.1 Tardiphaga sp.
GCATCCGCTTCTACGGCGCGCCCTATGCGTTCTCGACCTCCGACGCCAAAGTCGGCGCGGACGGCCAGGTGCACTATGCCGGCAACGACGGCGAAGCCGACCTCGCCACCTGGAACGCGTTGTACGCGCAATGGCACGGCAAGGCGGACGGCCGCATCGGCATCGCGATGAGCCCGCACGCGACGGACACCTGCGGTCCCGACCTGTTCAAGGCCTGTGCGGCGCGCGCCCGCGAACTCGGCGTCAACATCACCACCCACGTGGCGCAGAGCGCGGCGGAAGTAGCAATTATCGGCCAGCGTTACGACGGCCGCACGCCGGCGGAATATCTCGACTGGCTCGGCGTGCTCGGGCCGGACCTGATGGCGGCGCACTGCATGTCGAGCACCGACGCCGATCTGCGATTGATGGCATCGCGCGGCGCCACGGTGCTGAATTGCCCGCGCGTGTTCGCGCGCTCCGGCGTCACCGCGGCATTCGGCCGTTTCCGGCAGCACGGCGTCCGCACCGTCGTCGGCACCGATGGCTACAACCAGGATTTTCTCGGCGAACTCAACGCCGCGTCGATGATCTCGAAGCTGACGTCGGCGAAAGCGGATGTGGCTACCGCGCCAGAACTGATCGAGGCGGTGACCGCGACCGCGGCGGGCGTGCTGCGTCGTCCCGACCTCGGCGTCATCGCGCCGGGCGCCACCGCCGATCTCACGGTGGTCGACATGAGCCATCCGCATCTGCAGCCGCTATACGACCCGCGCCGCGGCCTGATCGCGCTGGCCAACCGCGCCAATATTGACCAAGTCGTCGTCGATGGCCGCGTGCTGATCGACGCCGGGCGTTACGTCAATGGCGACGAAGCGGCGATCGTGACGGCCGGCGTCGCGGCGGTGGAGAAGATCTGGGCTCTGCCGGAAGCGCAGGCGGCGTTCAACGGGTAGGGCGGCGATCTGCTAACTTGTCCCGGGCGCGATGCAACACGTCAGGCGATGCGCTTGCATCGCCGCAAGTGTTGCTTCGCAGAACCGGGACCGTCACGAACTCCGGCGTTCGGTACGGTCCCGGCTCTGCAGCGCACTACGCCTCCTCAAACGATGCTTCGCATCGTCAGAGGAGGCGCACTGCGCTGCGTCCGGGACAAGATTCGACAGGACCCGCGTCACCGCGCTGTCGCAAATCCTTCGGCGAACGGTCAATAGCCCCGGGCATGCTTCGTCGCGATTCGACGAAGGGGCCACGCCATCACGATCCGCACCGACGCCGCGCCGACACGGCGCCAGTTCCTGACCCGCTCGGCCTCGACGCTGGCGCTGGCGGGGGTCGGCGGCTTGGCTGCGCCTTTTCTCAGCCGCGCCGCGGATAGGCCGACCATCAGCTATGGCCTGCAGTCCGGCGACGTCTCGACGGAATCTGCGGTGGTGTGGGCGCGCGCCGATCGGGCCGCGCGGATGCGCGTGGACTATGCCGCGAGCGAAAGCTTTCGCAGCATCCTCGGCTCGCACGCGGTCGATGCGCTGCCGGGTAGCGATTTCACCGCGAAGGCGCTGCTCGACAATCTGCCGCCGGGCCAGGATATCTTCTATCGCGTGCGCTTCGACGACATCGCGCATCCGCATCTTGCCGGCGACACCCAGATCGGCCACTTCAAGACCGCGCCCGACACCAAGCGGTCGATCTCCTTCGTGTGGTCCGGCGATACGGTCGGGCAGGGCTGGGGCATCGATCCCGCGCGCGGCGGCCTGCGCAGCTACCGGACCATGCTGAACAACCGGCCGGATTTCTTCATCCATTCCGGCGACCACATCTATGCGGACTGCCCGGTGCCGGCGCAGCTCGAACTGCCGGGTGGCGGGATCTGGCGCAACATTGTAACCGAGGAAAAATCCGTGGTGGCGCACAGCCTCGCGGAATTCCGCGGCAACTACAAATACAACCTGCTCGACGAACATTTTCGCGCGTTCCATGCGCAGGTGCCGATGCTGGCGCAATGGGACGACCACGAGGTCACCAACGACTGGTCGCCGATCGGCTCCATCGACGACACCGGCTACGACGAGCACGGCGTCTCCCGGCTGGTGTCGCGGGCGCGGCAGGCATTTCACGAATTCATCCCGATGCGCGCGCGGCCGGAGCAGGATGGCCGGGTGTATCGCAAGACGAGCTACGGCCCGCTGCTCGACGTGTTCCTGTTGGACATGCGGAGTTTTCGCGACTCCAACTGGAACAAGGGCGATGACAAGGCGCCGGCCTATATCCTCGGGCCGATGCAACTGGCGTGGCTGAAGCGTGAACTGGCGGCGTCGAACGCGACCTGGAAGGTGATCGCCGCGGACCTGCCGATCGGGCTGATCAGCCTGGATGCCATCGCGCTCGGCGACGGCCCGCCGGCGCGGCGCGAGCACGAGATCGCGGATCTGCTATCGTTCATCAAGCATGCCGGCATCGCCAACACCGTCTGGCTGACCGCCGACATGCACTACACCGCCGCGCATCGTTACGATCCGAACCGCGCGGTGTTCCAGGATTTCGAGCCGTTCTGGGAGTTCGTGTCGGGGCCGCTGCACGCCGGCAGCTGGGCGCCGGGCCAGCTCGACAACACGTTTGGCCCGGCAGTGCAGTTCGAAAAGGGCTGCAGCGCGGCGCAGGGCGACAATCTCGCGCCGTGTTTCGGGCTGCAGTTCTTCGGCCACGTCGGCATCGACGGCGCCAGCGAAGTGATGACGGTGACGCTGAAGGACGTCGACGACAACGCGCTGTGGTCGGTCGATATCATCCCGAAGCCGGATGACCGGCGACGCCGGCTTTCGTCACAGCATTTTTAGAGGCAGATTTTGAAGCCAACGGCTACTTGTCCCGGACGCAGCGCAGTGCGCCGCCTGCTGACGATGCGAAGCATCGTTTGGGGCGGCGTAGTGCGCTGCAGAGCCGGGACCGTCACGAACTCCGGCGTCTGGTACGGTCCCGGCTCTGCGGAGCGGCACTTCGCGCCGCACCGCGTCCGGGACAAGTGGGAGTGAATCCCGCTGACTCATCCCTGCGCTGCCGTCAGTTCGAACGGCGCATGGTCGCGGCCGCTTCCGCGACTTGAGTCTCGCGCATGGCGCGCCGTTTGGTCGAGTCGGCCAACACGGCGGCGACGATCTCCGGGGGCGACGTATAGGGCGTGCCGCCGGTGAACGGCGGCGCCGGATCGTACTCCATGGCGAGCTGGATCTTTCGAGCAACCGTTTCGCCGGCGAGGTCGCCGACGACGCGCAGCGCCATGTCGATACCTGAAGTCACTCCACCGGACGTGTAGATATTGCCATCGACGGTCATTCGATCGTTGGATACCGTCGCGCCAAACTTTGTCAGGAGGTCGCGCGCCTGCCAGTGCCCGCCGGAGCGGCGGCCCACCAGCAGACCGGCGGCGCCCAGCAACAGGGAGCCGGTGCAAACGCCGAAGATGTATTTCGCGTCGGCCGCTTCCCGTTTGACGTAGGCGACCCACTGGGGATCGAGCATCGCGGTGTCGATTCCGGTGCCGCCGGGGATCACGATGATATCGCTCTTCTTCGCGGTCTCGCGCGTGACGTTCGGTACCAGGCGAAGTCCGCGGTCGGTTCGCACCGGGTCCATGGTTGCCGCGACCAGATCGACGGTCCATCCCGGCGTGCGGGACAGCACTTCGAACGGACCGGTAATGTCGAGCTGCACCATGTCGGGTACGGTCACGATATTACAATGCATCGGTTGTTTTCCTGATGGCTTGTTTGGACCGTCGTCCGCCGCGTCGGCAGCATGGCCGCTGCGCAGGAGCGCCGAAGCGGAAATGGCGAAAGCCAGGGCATCACGTCGTGTGAGTGTCATCGGTATCTCCGCTCGAGAACTTGACAGAACGGCTTGCCGCGCAAACATGTATCTATGTCTCGTTCATGATCGGCGGCGTGTATATGTCAACAAGCGACAGAAACTGCCAGCCAGACTGGTTTTGATAGTTGCGTATGACGGTGTCCAGATCATCGACATCGCCGGGCCGGCGCAGGTTTTGAGTACCGCCAACGAAGAGGGCGCGGAGCCCGCTTACGACGTCCGCATTGTCGGCTTCCACGCTGGTCTGGTCGAGACGGCCTCCGCCTTCGCCATCGTGGCCGGTGAAATTCCGGCAGAGGGTGCGGTGGATACGCTGCTGGTGCCCGGCGGTCCCGGCGTTCACGAGGTCCGACATGATGCGGCCGCCAGGACGGCGATCATCGATCTGGTCCAGCGCACCCAACGCATATGCGCGGTATGTACCGGCGCGTTTCTGTTGGCCGAAGCAGGGATCCTGGATGGCCGCAGGGCGGTCACGCACTGGCGCTCCGCCGATCGGCTGGCCCGCGAATTTCCCGATGTGAAGGTCGATCCCGAACCGTTGTTTCTCAATGACGGACCGGTGTGGACGACGGCGGGCGTGACCGCCGGTATCGACCTGATGTTGAACCTGGTGCAGCAGGACCACGGCGCGGCGCTGGCCGCGCGCGTCGCCCGCCGCCTCGTCGTCTATATGCGGCGCGCCGGCGATCAGAAGCAGTATAGCGAGCCGCTGGCGTTGCAGGCGACGAGCGGGGCGCCGTTCGAGGACTTGAGCCGCCGGATTGCGGGCGATCCCTGCTTGCCGTGGACGGTGGAGACCATGGCCGAGGCTGCCGGCCAGTCGCTGCGCACGTTTCATCGCCGGTTCGAAGCGGCGACCGGCCTGTCTCCCGCCAAGGCGGTCGAGAAGATCCGCTGCGATCTCGCGCGCTCGTTGCTGCACACGACGGATCTCAATCTGGCGCAGATCGCAGATCGCGCGGGGCTGGGCACGGAGACGAGGCTCCGACGCGCGATGACGCGCCAGTTCGGCGTCAATCCGAGCGAAATGCGCGAGCGGTTTGCATGACGTGGCGGGCATATTTCTAGAATGGGATTCAAGCCAATAGTCTCCTGTCCCGGCTCTGCGCAGCAGCGTTTCACGCTCCGGCGCGTCCGGGACAAGAGGGCATCGGATTTAGAATCGTTCAACCGCGTCGCGCTAACCAGTTGTAAAATCGGTGACTTCCCACCCAACCCCGCGCCTTGCCGGGCAAATTGTCGCGGCTGTCATCCCAGCTTCAAATCATTCGGGCACAGATTAACGCCTATTAACCGGTAAGGGGCGTTAGCGATGACCGATTTCACGATCAACCAGACAGGCAACGGCGGGCTGATCGAGCCGGCGTCGCGGCCCAATCTCGACAAGGGGTTCAATCCCCTCACCATGATCCTGTTCTTCGGCATTCTGGCGGCCGGCGCGCTGTTCGTCGCCTACAGCATCTATGTCGATGTGCAGGCCACCGGCACCCGGGTCACCTCCTACCTGCCTTACCTGCTGCTGTTCGTAGCGCTGCTGATTGCGCTCGGCTTTGAATTCGTCAACGGCTTCCACGACACCGCCAATGCGGTGGCGACGGTGATCTACACCCACTCGCTGCCGGCGGAATTCGCCGTGATGTGGTCGGGCTTCTTCAACTTCCTCGGCGTGCTGTTCTCGAGCGGCGCCGTTGCCTTCGGCATCGTCTCGCTGCTGCCGGTGGAATTGATCCTGCAGGTCGGCAGCGCCGCCGGCTTCGCCATGGTGTTCGCGCTGCTGATCGCCGCGATCATCTGGAATCTGGCGACCTGGTATTTCGGCCTGCCGGCCTCCAGCTCGCACACCCTGATCGGCTCGATCATCGGCGTCGGCGTCGCCAACGCGCTGATGCGCGGCCGCGACGGCACCTCCGGCGTGGACTGGGGCAAGGCCACCGAGATCGGCTACGCGCTGCTGCTGTCGCCGCTGGTCGGCTTCGTCTGCGCCGCCGGCCTGCTGCTGCTGCTGAAGATGATCGTGCGAAATCCCGCGCTGTATGCCGCACCCGAAGGCAACAAGACCCCGCCGATCTGGATCCGCGGGCTGCTGATCCTGACCTGCACCGGCGTCAGCTTCGCGCACGGCTCCAACGACGGCCAGAAGGGCATGGGCCTGATCATGCTGGTGCTGATCGGCACCGTGCCGACCGCCTACGCGCTGAACCGCGCGCTGCCGGAATCCCAGGTGCAGCAGTTCCAGACCAACTCGATCGCCGCCGCGAAGGTCGTTGCCGCCAAGGGTGCCGGCCACAGCATCATCGGCGATCCCCGTCCGGCGGTGACGCAGTATGTCTCGCAGCACAAGATCGTCGAAGGCACCTATCCGTCGCTGGCCGTGCTGGTGACCGATGTCGGCAACCAGGTGCGCACCTACGGCACCCTCGACAAGGTCCCCGCGGAATCCGTCGGCAACACCCGCAACGACATGTACCTCGCATCCGAAGCGATCCGCTTCCTGATGAAGGACAAGGAGAACGACCTCAGCAAGGACGACGTCGCCGTGCTGAACACCTACAAGGGCTCGCTCGATGCCGCCACCAAGTTCATCCCGACCTGGGTGAAGATCGCGGTGGCCATCGCGCTCGGTCTCGGCACCATGATCGGCTGGAAGCGGATCGTGGTCACCGTCGGCGAGAAGATCGGCAAGTCGCACCTGACCTACGCGCAGGGCGCCTCCGCCGAGCTGGTGGCCGCGGTCACCATCGGCGCCGCCGACGTGTTCGGCCTGCCGGTCTCCACCACCCACGTGCTGTCGTCCGGCGTCGCCGGCACCATGGCGGCGAACGGCTCCGGCCTGCAGATGGCCACCATCCGCAACATGCTGGCGGCCTGGGTGCTGACGCTGCCGGCCGCGATCATCCTGTCAGGCTCGCTCTACGTGGTGTTCTCGAAGCTGTTCTGACAATAGCAGGGCCGCCGCGGCAACGCGGCGGCCCCGTTGTTTGGCGCTTGCGGTTTTGCGTGGCGTGGAGAGTACCGAGTGTCCGATGTCGTCTGAGCTTTCCTTTGCCATGCCTGCCGACGCCGGCTCGGCGCAAACCGCGATTCCCGGCCTGGTCTGGGCGTTTCGCATCCATCCGGACGGCAAGCCAGAGCCGCTCGCGATCGATGCGCCGATCGACATCGCGCATGGCGACCTGCTGTGGCTGCATTTCAATCTCACCGATTCCCGCGCGCTGCAGTGGCTGGCGCAGGCCGACCTGCACGCGCCGGAGCAGGCGCGCACGCTGCTGCTGTCGAAGGACAGCTATCAACAGCTCCACACCACCGAGGACAGCGTCTACGGCGTGCTCTCCGACCTGCTGCGCGACATCGACGACGCCACCGAAGAGACCGGCTATCTGCGCTTCCTGATGACCGAGCGGCTTCTGGTCAGCGGTCGCCATCACGCGCTGTGCGCGGTGGACGCCACCCGCCGCTCGCTGGAAGGCGGTCGCCGCATCGACAGCGCCGCGGCGCTGCTGGAGACCATCGTCGAGAATGTCGCCGGGACCATGGACGGGGTTTCCGACCGCATCGCGGTGGCGCTCGACGAGATCGAGGAGCAGATCCTGTCGGGCAATTCCAAGGACATGCTGCAACGGCTCGGCCGGCTGCGTCGCACCTGCGTGCGGCTGCATCGTCAGCTCTCCGGGCTGCGCGTGGTGTTCCACCGGCTCGAGCAGAAGGGCGCCAACGAGCTGAAGCCGATGCTGCAGCTTCGCGCCGGCAAACTGGCGCAGCGGCTCGACTCGCTCGACCACCGCATCGTCGAAATGCGCGAGCGCAGCCGGCTGTTGCAGGAAGAGCTGCATCTGCAGATCGAGGAGCAGGGCAATGAGAGCCTGCGCGTGCTGTCGGTGCTGACCTCGCTGCTGCTGCCGCCGACGCTGATCACCGGCATCTTCGGCATGAACACCAAGGGGCTGCCGTTCACCGACAACGACAACGCCTTCATGTGGGCCGCCTTGCTGCTGGTGCTGTCATCGGCCGCGGCCTATTTCGTCATGAAGCGCCTTGGCCTGATCAGGTAATCCATCATGCCGACACCATGGCCAGCCAGGATGCGCGCGGCGGCGATCGCGGCGATCTGCCTGCTGTTCGCGCATGCGGCACCGGCGCGCGCCGCCGAATTCGTCGCCAGGGCCGAGGTTGCCGCGAAGG
>NZ_JAQGJD010000190.1 GCF_028290785.1 Tardiphaga sp.
GCTTCGCCGCCAAGGAGGCCTGTTCCAAGGCCCTCGGCACCGGGATTCGGCAGGGCGTCTGGTGGCGCGACATGGGGGTGGTCAACCTGCCGGGCGGCCGGCCGACCATGCTTCTGACCGGCGGCGCGTTGGCCCGCTTGCAGGCCCTGACGCCGGCCGGCTTTGAAGCGCGGATCGACCTCACCATCACCGACGACTGGCCGCTGGCGCAGGCGTTTGTGATCATTTCGGCGGAGAAGGTGGTCGTCGGCTGAACAGGTAGGCGAGTTGTAATTGCAACTTTAAGGTGCCAAATTGAGCTGTCTTAACCTTCTGGTCGATCAGATGAACAAGCTTGCCATCAATGAGCGGCTGAAATTGCTGGCAAATTTCGCGAACACGGTCGCCGCGGCATTTCTGTCAGCTGGCGTCATCGGACCCGGGCTGGCCTTCTTCTATGGCCTTGCTCCTAACGGCCCGCCGGCCACGTCGATTGTGGGAGTGTCCCTAATTTGCGTGGTGGCAAGTGCCACCATACATTTGGGTGGAAGGGCAGTCCTTGGAAGGATCCAGGAATGACGTACTTCCAGCTTTACGCGTTGTTCGCTCCGCTCATGGCTGCGGTTCTGTTCATTGGGTTCGCCCAAATACTTGTCCGTCGGGATTTCGCGGCCTATCGCCGATTCCAGGCCCAAGCGTTACCACCGGAAATCCAGGAGGCGGCACGTGCGGCGAATGAGAAGTTCATCGCCGACGCCCTGAGAGATATGGCGCAGCGACCGGCGGCGTAGCCAGGTCCGTTTTCCACTAGGGGCTTGGTCCGGGCTCGCCGCGCCATCGCGCCCGGACTTAAATTTCTTCAACTTGTCATGCCTTTAGCCGGTTTTGCCTGATGGGATAACAGTTCCGTTGATTGCGGCGCGGTCAACAACCCGCTAAAAGCGCCGGACTGCCTTCGGCCGGGTCGAATGCGCCTGGACCCTCTGGGTTTGCGCCGCAATTCGCCCTAAACATCAGAATCAGAGGCTTTTCTCATCGCGACGCCATTTTCGCGTGAGACACATCACCAGCGGCGCGGCGATCGCGACGGGAAGCGGGAAAGCGATGAGCGTGACATCCGGAACCAAGACTGAAAGCGGCGTCGGCGAAACCATCCGCGTCGTCATCAATGCGCTGCTGATCGCGCTGGTGATCCGGACCTTCCTGTTCCAGCCGTTTAACATCCCGTCGGGCTCGATGAAGGCGACTTTGCTGGTCGGCGACTACCTGTTCGTCTCGAAATATTCCTACGGCTACAGCCATTACTCGATCCCGCTGTCGCCGCCGATCTTCTCCGGCCGGGTGTTCGGCTCCGAGCCCTCGCGCGGCGACGTGGTGGTGTTCAGGCTGCCGAAGGACGACTCCACCGATTACATCAAGCGCGTCATCGGTCTGCCTGGCGACAAGATCCAGATGAAAGAGGGGCTGCTCTACATCAACGACAAGCCGGTGCAGCGCGAGCGGCTGAGCGATTTCGTCGGCGAGGACCCCTGCGGCTCCGACGCCACGGCGCGGGTCAAGCGCTGGAAGGAGACGCTGCCCAACGGCGTCACCTATGAATCGCTGGATTGCGTCGATAACGGCTTCTACGACAACACCAACATCTACACCGTACCCCCCGGCAACTTCTTCATGATGGGTGACAACCGCGACAACTCCACCGACAGCCGGGTGCTGTCGGCGGTGGGCTACGTGCCGTTCGAGAACATCGTCGGCCGCGCCCAGATGATCTTCTTCTCGATCGCCGAGGGCGAGCATGCCTGGCAGATCTGGCGCTGGCCGACGGCGGTGCGCTGGAATCGCATCTTTTCCATCGTGCGATGAAGGACGATACCGCCAAGCCCATTGATACCGCGCCGAGAGCCGACGAAGTGAGCCTGCCTGACGACGCCATCCCGGAATCCGCCGCGGCCCGGAAGAAGCGCAGGAACGCTGCCCTGAAGGCCGCCGCGGCCGAAATCGAAACCCGGATCGGCTACGTCTTCAAGGATCCGGCGTTGCTGGCCACTGCCTTCACCCATGTGTCGGCGCTGAAGTCCTCCGCGCGCAACCGCGGCGACAGCTACCAGCGACTCGAATTTCTCGGCGACCACGTGCTCGGCCTGATCGTGTCCGACATGCTGTACCGGGCGTTTCCGGCCGGCGACGAGGGCGAATTGTCGAAGCGGCTCGCGGATCTCGTGCGCAAGGAGACCTGCGCTGATGTGGCGCGTGCGCTCGGCCTGCTCGACGGCATCAAGCTCGGCAGCGTCGGCGCCGGCGCCGGCGCGCGGTTGCGCAAGTCGGTGCTCGGCGATATCTGCGAAGCGGTGATCGGCGCGATCTTCCTCGATGGCGGCTATCCCGCTGCGGAAGCCTTCGTGCAGCGCAACTGGGTCGAGCGGATGCGCAAACCGGTGCGGCCGTTGCGCGACGCCAAGACGGTGTTGCAGGAATGGGCGCAGGGCAAAGGGCTTCCGACGCCGGTGTACCGCGAGGTCGAACGCTCCGGTCCGCACCACGATCCGCATTTCAGGGTTGCGGTGGATGTCCAGGGCCTGGTGCCGGCGGAAGGCGAGGGCGGCAGCAAGCGCGCCGCCGAGAAGGCCGCCGCGCAGGCGATGATTGCGCGTGAAGGCGTCAGCAGTGGCGGCAATGAAGGATGATGTTTTGAACGAAGCCGACGAACCCCGCGATGACATGCCCGACGAGCCGCATCATGAAGCGGATGCGATGCCCGCCGATACCCGCTGCGGCTTCGTCGCGCTGATCGGTGCGCCAAATGTCGGCAAGTCCACCCTGGTCAATGCGCTGGTCGGCTCCAAGGTCACCATCGTCTCGCGGAAGGTGCAGACGACGCGCGCGCTGATCCGCGGCATCGTCATCGAGGACCACGCCCAGATCATCCTGGTCGATACGCCCGGCATCTTCCTGCCGAAGCGCAGGCTCGACCGGGCCATGGTCAAGACTGCCTGGAGCGGGGCGCATGACGCCGACCTGGTCTGCATCCTGCTCGACGCCCGCGAGGGGATCGATGAGGAAGCGGATGCGATCTTCACCAAGCTGGAAACGGTCAATCACCCGAAATTCCTGGTCATCAACAAGGTCGATATCGTCTCCAAGGAGAAGCTGCTGAAGCTGGCGCAGGCCGCCAACGAACGTATGAAGTTCGTTGAGACCTTCATGATCTCGGCAATGACCGGCGATGGTGTCGAGGATCTCCGCAAGCGTCTCGCCAAGGACGTGCCCGCCGGCCCGTATCACTATCCCGAAGACCAGATGTCGGACGCGCCGATGCGGCATCTGGCCGCCGAGATCACCCGCGAAAAGATCTTCCGCCAGCTGCATCAGGAATTGCCGTACCAGTCGACCGTGGAGACCGATACCTGGACCGAGCGCAAGGACAAGTCGATCCGCATCGAGCAGACGATTTTCGTCGAGCGTGAAAGCCAGCGCAAGATCGTGCTCGGCAAGGGCGGCGCCACCATCAAGTCGATCGGCGCGGATTCCCGCAAGGAGATCGCCGAGATCACCGGCGTGCCGGTGCATCTGTTCCTGTTCGTCAAGGTGCGCGAGAACTGGGGCGACGATCCCAACCGCTACCGCGAAATGGGTCTCGAATTCCCGAAGGAATAGCAGTCAACCCGATGAGCGTTGCCACCACGGTTCCGAAGAACGTCTTCTATTTCGAAGTGCTGCTGTACATGTCGTTGATCCTGGATTCGCTGTCGATCGCGTTTCAGGACCGCACGCCCGGTGCCGACCTGTCCGAGACGACCATCGCGGCGGCGAATATCGTGGCCGCCTGCATGCTGCTGCTGTTCGTATTCCTGGTGAACCACGCCGCCCACGGCCGCAAGAGCTGGCCGCGCTGGCTGCTGACGGCGTCGCTGGTGTTTTCGGTGCTGTCGCTGATCCAGATCCTCGGCACGTATGGACTACAATTCGACAGCGTGATCGAGATCATCTCCTGCGCGCTCACCGCCGCCGGGCTGTACTGCGCCTTCACCGGCGATGCCAAAGACTGGTTCAACGCGTAAACTTGTAGGGTGGGCTAAGGCGTTCTTCGCGCCGTGCCCACCATCCCACGCGCTATTTGCTATTGGTGGGCACGCTTCGCTTTGCCCACCTACATCGCTCCTGCTATGCCTTGCCGGCCCGATCGAGCGCTGCATCGACGCCGGCGGCGAGAGCTGCGAGCGCGGTCGAGGATGTCAGCCCCTTTGAAAGCGCGCAGATGTCGTCCACGACATCCGTGAAATTGCCGCTGACGAAGGTGACGTTGGGCATCGGAGTCGACATGGCGTCGTGCTCGCCACCGACGGTGGCGACGATGATGGGGCTAGCCTTGCTTTTCTTCGCGAGCCGTCGCACGGCGTATTGAACCATCGCGGGCGATGGCTTGCCGACGTAGCAGATGCACAGCGCCGCTGCCCCTGTGAGATCGAGCGAAAAGAACCGCGATATCGACAACGCATCCGCTGCCTCGGCCGCGGCGCCGATGCCGCGGCGTTTCAGCAATTGGGCAAGGACCAGCGACGCGGCCTCGTCGAGTTTGCTGGAGCCGGGCAGGAAGAGTACCGCCCCGGGTTCTTTCCAGTGCGCCGGGCGCCGGTCTTCGTCTTCCGCTTCAATGGTCTTGTCCAGCCGCGCCAGATTGGAGCGAGGATCCAGGCTCGGCACCTCGTCGATGCCGATGACATCTTCGTGGCTGTCGAAGTCATCGACGACTTCCGTCACGGTTTCCAGAATGCGGTCCAGCCGGTCGGCCGACAGCCGTCCGAGCGTCAGATCGGCATCCGCCAAGCGGAGACCGGGAAGCAGGATCTTATCGTGATAGTTGGCGAGCGTCGCGCCTTGCAGATAGGTCTGGGCCTGCTGCGAGGCTTCGACGGGGTCGCCGGCCAGCATGCGCTGGTAGACTAGTTGCGACGGCGTCAGCGCCGGCTGGTTGCCGAGCAGTACGTCGAAGAACTGCAGGCGATCGACGTGGCGTCCGACCACCACGAGGCAGATGGTCAGCGGCGTCGCCAGCACCAGGCCGATCGGTCCCCACAGCCAGGTCCAGAACGACGCCGACAGCACGATCGCCACCGGCGACAGGCCAGAGCTGCGGCCGTAGACCAGCGGTTCGACCACCTGGCCGGCGATCAGTTGCAGCGTGCCGAACAGCGCCGCGGTCATCAGCAGCATGCTCCAGTCGGATCCCACCGCCGCGGCGAGAATCAGCGGAAACACCGCCGAAATCGGTGAGCCGACATAGGGCACGAAGCGCAGGATGGTGGCGACCAGGCCCCACAGCGGCGCGCTCGGTACGCCGATCAGTTGCAGGCCGATCCCGATCAGCAGCCCGAACGAGGCATTGACCATCATCTGGTTGAGGAACAGCCGGCTCAATCGCTGCCCGGCATCGTCGAGGGCGGCGGTTGTGCGCTGCATGTCGTGCGATCCGGCCAGCCGGATGAAGCGGTTTCGCAAATCCTGGCGCTGCAGCAGAATGAAGATCACAAAGATCAGCACGATCCCCGTCGTCGTCAGCGGCTGGATCAGCGGCTGGATGATCGCTACCAGGGTCGAAAGCGTGCCCGGATCGGGCTGGCGGATTTCCACCAGCAACGGCTTGTCGGCGGCCTGCCGGCGCAGTCCGTCGAGCACGTTGCGGCCTGCGGATGGATTTTGCAGTTCGGTGTCGAGCTCGCGTAACACTTTGGAGGCGCGCTCGAGCGTGCCCGATCCGCCGGTGGCGAAGCCGCGCAGGCCATGAATCTTGTCGCGCAGGGTCTGCTGGTAACCGGGGAGTTCTTCGGCAAGCCGGTTGGCCTGCGATACCATCACGCCGCCCAGGCTGAACATGATGGAAAAGCCGATGAACACCGTGACCAGCACCGACAGGGTGCGCGGCACCCGCCATGACTGCAGCCGGATCACGAACGGCGCCAGCACGAAGCTGAACAGCACCGCCAGGGCCACCGGCACCAGGATCTCGCGGCCGAAATACAGCCCAGTGACGATCAGCGCCGCCACGGCCATGTTAATGAGCGCCGTCCCCGGGGGCTTCGGGAGGCGGATCGGTGCGATGTCTGTCACTGAAATTTCCGGTTAGGTCCGATGACGGACGCGCAGGCTCAAGCGGCAACCGCTGCGCCGGATAAACGTTCCCTCCTCGCGGCGCGGGCGTCAAGGTAGTGAAGGCGCGTTATGGAATAGACCGGCGAAGGCATCATCATGCGGTGCAGAGGCGCGGCGATTCCAGCGCTATCGTTACCGACGCTCGGTGGTAATTTTTGCCGGCTGCGAAGAATTTGCCTGATGGTCACGAGTAGTGGCCCGTAGAATTCTCGCATTTCCAGTGGTGACGTCTGGTACGACAATTGCTGAGATATCCTCGATGAAGTTTTCAACTCGGGGAATTGGAATGCAGATTAGAAGCGCGTCGGTCACGTCGTCCTATGCGGCGCAGGGCGCGAACCGGTCTCAGAAGACAGAGAGCGCATCCAGTGCCTCGGTCGCCAATGGCGGGGCCGGTGTTTCCGCTTACGATTTCTCCAGCATGTCACCGGCTCAGATGCGCAATACGGTCAACGATCTGATCCGCAGCGGCAAGATGACGCTCGATGAGTCCGGGGGACTTCTTGGCATGATGTCGCCGCCGGCTTCGCGATGGGCTGGCAGCGGCGGCCCATCGGCCGAAGAAAGCGACCGCTTGGACAATCAGCCGTTTGATGCTTTCGCGACCTTGCGTGCAGGCATAACGGGTGCGCAATCTCGGGGAGATGATCGCAATGTCGAGGCCCTCGGTAAGACCCTGGACGCCTTGCTGCGACTTCAGGGCACCACGGCTTCGGTCGATATCCGCGCTTGAAAATCGCTTCGGGTTTCCCCTGCGGAAGCTGAAGTCATGGTGAAAATCATATAAGGTCCCATTCATGGAATGGACCGACGAAGGCATCGTGCTGGGGGTGCGCAAACATGGCGAATCATCGGCCATCGTCGAGCTGCTGACCCGCGGCCATGGCCGCCATCTCGGACTGGTGCGTGGCGGGGCGGGATCGCGGATGCGGCCGCTGCTGCAGCCGGGCAACAGCGTGCGCGCGACGTGGCGGGCGCGGATCGACGAGCAGTTGGGCTACTACCAGATGGAAGCGACGAAGATGCGCGCCGCCACCGTGCTGGCGTCATCCCATGCCGTCTATGGGGTCACCCATCTGGCCTCGCTGGCGCGGCTGCTGCCCGAGCGCGATCCGCACGACGATATCTATGAGATGCTGGAACGCATCCTCAACGATTTCGACGATGTCAGCGAAGCCGCGATTCATGTGGTGCGGTTCGAGCTGGCGATGCTGACCGAACTCGGCTTCGGCCTCGATCTGGAAAACTGCGCCGCCACCGGCGCTACCACCGAGCTGATCTACGTCTCGCCGAAATCCGGCGGCGCGGTGTCGCGGGCCGCCGGCGAACCGTGGCGCGACCGCTTGATGCGGCTGCCACCGTTTTTGCGCGAAAGCGGCGAGGGCGGCCAAAATAGCTGGTCAGACCAGGACCTGCAGGACGGCTTCGATCTCACCGGCCGCTTCCTGCTGCGCAACGTGCTGGAACCGCGCGGGCAGGGGCACTCCGACGCCCGCGACGGGTTTATCCACGCGGTGGCGAAGCATCTGGCGCGGATCAGTTCGGCTTCCTGAAGCGCAGTTCGATGTTGGCGCGCTTCGCATTAGCGTCTATGATCGCCCGGTCGGTTGAAATCGAGAGACATTTATTCGGAATGCTGGTTCGTCTTACCAGAGTGCAACGGCTGAAAGCAGGGTGGATCGTCGCCCTGGTTTATCTGTTGTGCGTGCTGGCGCCGACGATCTCTTACGCGTTGCCAGGGCAGCATCGGGCCGCTCCGTGCCTGACTGGCGAAAGTCACATGACCGGTATGGTTCATGTTCGCAACGACGTGCCGGCGACGCATATGCACAATGACGGCCACGTGCATGACCATGCGGCTGTGCAAGCCGCCAGCGACGACCGATCGGTGGCGCTGAACGGTAAACCGGAAACCGGCAAAGCGCCGCATACGTCCGACGGGCAATGCTGCGGGCTGATGTGCGTCGTCGCGTTGCCGGCGACATTGTTCGATATGGTGACGCCTTCCACGCCGACGGCCCTCAGCAAGGTCGAAGGCGATCGCAAGGTCACCGATAACGCCCCGGCACGGCTCTACCGCCCGCCCATTTCCTGACCTGACTTCATCGACGCGGTGCCGCGCCCGCTAAGGGCACGCGCGCCTGTGGTCCATCGTCATTTCAGGAAAACAAAATGCTTGCGCAGCGTGGTGCGATGCTCGCCGCCGTTCGTTCGGTGGTCGAGATTCTATTGGCTATCCGATTTCCAACCTACGCCGGCATGACCGCCGCAGCATTGGCGCTGGGGGCGTGCACGCCGACGACGGTGCCGCTCGCCGGCGCCGATCCTGCCGATCCCGGTGCCAGGGTCGCCAGCGCCGGCTATCGCTCAACCATTGCCCCGTACCGCAGCCTTCGCCCGGTCGCCCCCTCGGCATGGCGCGAACAGAACGACCGCGTCGCTCCGGCGCCGAAATCCGGCCAGTAGGAGCGAGTGATGTCCATACAGCCCAAAAAGCCTTCCGCCGCACCGTGCAAAAACCGAGCGGGTCCCGCGGCGGCAGCCGTGCTGCTCTCGTCACTGCTCCTGTCGGGGTGCGCTACCTTCTCGCCCGAGGGCGGGATGAACGTCGTCTCCAGCGTTGCCGGCGAAACCCTCGGCAAGGATGTGGTTGCCATCCGCACGCCGGATGATGCCCAGCGCGCCCATGCATTGGTCCTGGCGCTTGTTCGGCGAGACCTCACGGCGGATAGCGCCGTGCAGATCGCGCTTCTGAACAACCGCGGCCTGCAGGCCTCCTACAACGAACTGGCCCTGGCGGAGGCCGATATGGTTGCAGGTAGCCTGCCGCCCAATCCGACGTTCTCCATTTCGCGCATTGCCGGAAGCGGCGCCCTCGAGATCGAACGGCAGGTGGCCGGCGATATCCTGGCTTTGGCGTCGCTACCCTTCCGGTCCGAAATCGCCCGCCAGCGGTTCCATAAAGCCCAGCTCCGTGCCGCCGAGGATACGCTGCGCCTCGCTGCCGACGTCAGGCGGGCCTACTACCGCGCCGTTGCGGCCAACGAATTGACGGTCCTGCTGACGGACGCCAACGCCACCGCGGAATCGACGGCCCAACTCGCAGCGAAGCTCGGCCAAACCGGGGCGCTGAACAAGCTGGATCAGGCTCGCGAGCAAGTCTTCTACGCGGAGACCACGGCCGAACTGGCGGCGATACGGCAGGACGCGGCAAGCGCGCGCGAGCGCCTGATCCGGTTGCTTGGACTGTGGGGCGAGGACATCCATATCCGGCTGCCGCAGAAACTGCCGGTCCTGCCACGCCGACCGCTATCGCTGCCGCGCATCGAGGTGGACGCAATCGAACACCGGATCGACCTGCAGATTGCCCGCATCGAACTGGCCGCGCTGGCCCGGTCTCTCGATCTCACGGAGGCCAGCCGTTTCGTCACGATGCTTGAGGTCGCCGGCATCGATCGCAAGACGCGCGACCCGGAGGGGCCGCCGTTCCGCGAACGAGGTTTTGACGTGCAGTTTCAGATTCCGATCTTCGACGGCGGCGAAGTCCGCGTCCGGCAGGCCGCTGAGACCTATAACCTCGCCTTCAACCTGCTGACCGAGAAGGCGGTGAACGTGCGCTCGGAAGCGCGCGACGCTTTCCGCGTGTATCGCTCGACCTACGACATCGCCGGCCACTATCAGCGCGAAGTCCTGCCGCTCCGCAAGATCATTTCGGATGAGATGCAGCTCCGCTTCGGCAGCATGCAGGTCGACGTGTTCGCCCTGCTGACCGAGGCGAGGCAACGGATCGCGGCGTTGCGCGCCGCCATCGGCGCCAAGCGCGATTTCTGGCTCGCGCAATCCGAACTGCAAACCGCGATCAATGGCGGCGGCCGTGCCGACACAGCGCCCGATCTGACCGCTGCAACCGCCGCACAGACCTCCGGCGGAGGCCGATAGAAATGGAGAAACCCATGTTGTCCCGACGAAATTTTCTCGGCACCGCGACGGCGCTAGCCAGTGCTGCCGCGGTCTCTGGTCGTGCCCAGGCGGCAAGCATTCCCGAAGCGCCGATCATGGAAAAGGCGACGACGCAGCCGCCGCTGCACCCCGTGAGCGGTCCCGACTACAATCCCGTCGTCACGCTGAACGGCTGGACACTGCCTTGGCGCATGAACGGCGACTGGAAGGAATTTCATCTGGTTGCCGAACCGGTCGAGCGCGAATTCGCAGAGGGTATGAAGGCCCATCTGTGGGGCTACAACGGCCAGTCGCCCGGTCCTACCATCGAAACGGTCGAGGGCGACAAGGTCCGCATCTTCGTCACCAACAAGCTGCCCGAGCACACCACCGTCCATTGGCATGGCGTGATCCTGCCATGCGGGATGGACGGCGTTGGCGGATTGAACCAGCCGCACATCCCGCCGGGCAAGACGTTCGTCTACGAATTCGAAATGATGCATAGCGGCACCTTCATGTATCACCCGCATTCGGACGAAATGGTCCAGATGGCGATGGGCATGATGGGAATGATTGTCGTGCACCCGCGCGACAGAGCGTTTCGGCCTGTCGATCGCGACTTCGTCTTTGTCATGAGCAGCTACGACATCGATCCCGGCACCTACCTGCCCAAGGTGGCGGAGATGACGAATTTCAATATGTGGACCTGGAATAGCCGCGTCTTTCCCGGGATCGATCCGCTGCCGGTTCGGTTGGGCGATCGCGTGCGGGTGCGGGTCGGCAATCTCACCATGACCAACCATCCGATTCATCTGCATGGTCACAACTTTGCGGTCAGCGGCACCGACGGCGGCTGGGTGCCCGAAGCCGCGCAATGGCCGGAAGTAACTACCGACGTCCCGGTCGGCGCCATCCGCGCCTTCGATTTCACCGCCGACAATCCCGGCGACTGGGCGTTCCACTGCCATAAGTCGCATCACACCATGAACGCCATGGGCCACGACGTCCGAAACCTAATCGGCGTCTCCAAAAAGGATCTAGCCAAGGCGATCGGAAAACTCGCGCCGGACGCCATGGTGATGGGTTCCACCGGAGGGGCGATGGGCGACATGGAGATGCCGCTGCCCGACAACACGCTGATGATGATGAGCGGGTCGGGGCAATTCGGTCCCATCGAAATGGGCGGCATGTTCACGACGATGAAGATTCGCGAGGGCCTTGCCCGCGACGACTACCGAGATCCAGGCCCCTACGAATTTCCCAAAGGCACGGTCGCCTATGAAATCGCGGCGCCGCCAAGCGAAGCGCCGCGTCAGGTCGACGGCAAGACCGGCAGCAAACCCGCCGCGTCCAAAGACATGAAGGGAATGACGATGAAGGGGAAGAAGACCATGTAGGCAAGCAGCCGTCGATCGACACTATCGGACAACAAACCACACGGAATATTGACATGACTCATAAACTACGACGCGCCGCTTGCGGCATCCTGCTGGCTGCCATCGCCTTCTCCTCCGCGGCTGCGGCACACGAACAACACGGGGGATACGCCGCGGGAGAGCCCGGAGACCCGAAGAAGCCGGCGCGGAAGATCGAGATTCTCATGAACGAGATGGATTATTCGCCGGCGGTGATCGACGTGAAGCGCGGCGAGCAAGTGCGTTTCGTGCTCCGCAATATCGGCGCCGAAGCGCATGAATTTCTGTTGGCGACCACAGCAGAAAATCTCAAGCACGGCGAAGCGATGAAGAAGAATCCCGACATGGAGCATGACGAGCCGAACGGCCTCCGCCTCGCGCCGAAAAAATCCGGGGAGGTTTTGTGGAAGTTTTCGAAGCCCGGCACCTTCGAATATTCGTGCCTGATCCCGACGCATCGGGAATCCGGGATGATCGGCAAGGTCGTCGTGAAATAGCCACCTCTCGGACCCTCGATTGAAGAAGGACTGCAAGATGAAGACCAATCGATATGTTGTACGCGTCGCCGCTGTCCTGTTCGCAATGTCCTGCTCGGCAGGTTTTGCGGAGGACGGCGCGGTGCGCGGCGAAGTGAAGAAGATCGACCTGGCGGCCGGCAAGATCACGCTCAAGCACGGTCCGATCAAGAGCCTCGATATGGAGGAGGAGGGCATGACCATGGTGTTTCGCGTGACGGATCCCGCGATGCTGAAATCGGTCGGGGTCGGCGACAAGGTCATGTTCGACGCCGGCCGCGTCAACGGCCAGATCGCCGTCACGTCGATCCGGAAGTCCAAATAGCCACGAAGGCACGCCGAGGCGGCAGCCAAGGGCGTCCGTCCGCGCGATTGCGCGGATGGGCGCCAATTTCGGCGGTTGGGACCAGCCAGGATCGAAGCATGATCGATGGGTGGCCGATTCATTTCTTGCCCCTCGCCACATCTAGGGGTAACCCGTCGCCATGGGAAATCGACTGAGTCCGCCGGAGCCGGCTGAGATCCACGAAGTGATGCTGCGGGACGCGCTCGAGGAGCGCTATCTCGCTTACGCGCTTTCGACCATCATGCATCGCGCACTGCCGGACGCCCGCGACGGGATGAAGCCGGTGCATC
>NZ_JAQGJD010000195.1 GCF_028290785.1 Tardiphaga sp.
TCGCCGGCTTCCACCAGCACGACATCGCCGACCTTCAGGCTGGTGCCCGACACCATGCGGTAGCTCTTGTCGTTGCCGGTCAGGAGCTTGGCCTGGCTCTCGGTGCGGGTCTTTTTCAGCGACTCGGCCTGGGCCTTGCCGCGGCCTTCAGCGACGGCCTCGGCGAAGTTAGCGAACAGCACCGTGAACCAGAGCCACAGGATGATCTGGAATGCGAAAGCCAGATCCTCCCCGCCGGTGAACAGGTTCTTGACAAAGATCACGGTGGTCAGCGCGGCCACGACTTCGACTACAAACATCACCGGGTTCTTGATCATCAGCCGCGGATCGAGCTTAGTGAAGGCATAGCCAATGGCGGGAACGACGATCTTTGCATCGAGCATGGCCGACACCGGCACCCGCTTCTGCAGTTTTAACGTTTCCATGGAAAGTACTCCGAAGTAGGTCGATCAGAACAAGGTATGGGCGGTCATCGCGAGGTGCTCAACGATCGGCCCGAGCGCGAGCGCCGGGAAGAAGGTGAGACCGCCGATGATCAGAATGACGCCGATCACCAGTCCCACGAACAGGCCGCCCGTGGTGGGCAAGGTGCCTGCGGAAGCCGGGATCGATTTCTTCGCCGCCAGCGATCCTGCCAGCGCCATCGCCGGAACGATCATGAAGAAGCGGCCGACAAACATCGAACTGGCCAGTGTGAGGTTGTAGAAGAAGGTGTTGCCGGTGAGACCGCCAAACGCCGAACCGTTGTTGCCTGTGGCCGAGGTGAACGCGTAGAGCACCTCGGTGAAGCCGTGCGGGCCGGCATTGGCCATCGACGCCACCGCGGAGGGCAGCACCACCGCGACTGCGGTCCAGCCGAGATACATCAGCGGCAGCACAAGAATCGCGAGCATGGCCATCTTGACCTCGCGCGCCTCGATCTTCTTGCCGACATATTCCGGTGTGCGACCGACCATCAGGCCGGCGACAAAGATCGCCAGCACGACGAACAGCAGCATGCCATAAAGGCCTGCGCCGACGCCGCCGATGATGATCTCGCCGAGCTGCATGTTGATCAGCGGGATCATGCCTCCGATCGCGGTGAACGAGTCATGCATCGCATTGACCGCGCCACAGGATGCCGCCGTGGTGATGACCGCGAACAGGCTAGAGGCGACGATGCCGAAGCGCAGTTCCTTGCCTTCCATATTGCCGCCGGTGAGACCGAGGGCATTGAGGCCCGTGGTGCCCGACGCTTCGGCGCCATAGGTGACAGCAACGCCGACGATAAACAGCACGCCCATCACGCCGAGGATCGCCCAGCCTTGGCGCTGGTTGCCGACCATGCGGCCGAACACATTGGTCAGCGCGGCGCCGAGCGCAAAGATCGAGATCATCTGGATGAAGTTCGACAGTGCCGTCGGGTTCTCGAACGGATGCGCGGCATTGGCGTTGAAGAAGCCACCGCCATTGGTGCCGAGCATCTTGATCGCCACCTGCGAAGCCACCGGGCCGACCGCGATGGTCTGCTTCGCGCCTTCCAGCGTGGTCGCATCGACATAGGCGCCTAGGGTCTGCGGGATGCCCTGCCAGACCAGGAACAGCGTATACACGATGCATAGCGGCAGCAGCACATAGAGCGTGCAGCGGGTCACGTCCACCCAGAAGTTTCCGATGGTGCGCATCGACGAACGCGAAAAGCCACGGATCATCGCAACTGCCAGCGCGATGCCGGTCGCTGCCGACAGGAAGTTCTGGTGAGTCAGACCGAGCATCTGCACGAGATAGGAGACCGTGCTCTCGCCGCCGTAATTCTGCCAGTTGGTATTGGTGATGAAGGAGATTGCCGTGTTGAACGACAGGTCCTCGGCGACTGCCGACTGTCCGGCGGGATTGAACGGCAGGACCGCCTGCAGCCGCATCACGGCGTAGATGATGAAGAAGCCGCCAACGTGGAAGAGCAGCATGGCGACTGTGTAAGTCAGCCAGTGCTGCTCGCGTTTCTCGTTGACGCCGGAAAGCCAGTACAGCCCTGACTCGACAGGGCGCAGGATCGGGGACAGGAACGTGCGTTCGCCATTGAAGACGCGCGTCATGTACCAGCCGAGCGGCTTCACCAGCGCGACGACGATCGCGCAGTACAGAAGAATTTGAATCCAGCCAATCATGGTCATTTTAGTGAACCTTTAGTTGCGCGTAACCGTTTCCGGATGCGGTCAGAACCGTTCGGGCCGCAGCAGCGCGTAGGTGAGGTAGATCAGCAGTCCGGCCGACACGACGCCGGCGAGCGAATAATCGAAAATCATGATGCGTTCCTCACAACCGTTCGCAGGCGTAGGCGTAACCCACCGTGAGGGCGAAGAAGCCGAGCCCGAGGGCCAGCATGACGATGTCCAGCATGGAAGACTCCTGATGCGCTGAGAACCGCGGTCCAGGGCGAACAGTGTTCTCGCCCGTGATGCATGATCAGGTGCACCCCGGAGCGTAGGTTTTCGAGACGAGGAAGGGATCGAAGATATAGGAATTCTATAAAGACACAGGGGGGGGGCAGCCTGTCCTCAAGGGGCCGGCGAAGGCGCGACGTTGCTCGGCTGTGCCCTATCCTTCTTTCCCAGTGCGGAAGAGCGAAAACGACGCGCTTATGCCGCGCCTATATCTCTGTTCTTCGCCCCATCTCGTTTTCAAATGCCTGGCCGATCATCTTGCAGTTGCGGTCGATCCCATGGACCGCGCTAACAACGAGATCGCGCCATGCCCCTTTCCCAAACCCGTGATTTCCGACCCGGAGATACGTTCGCGGATATCGAAACTCCGAACGCCAGGCTGCTGAGCGACCTGCTGGCCACCGCCTGCCAGCGTCGCAACCCGATGTGGCAGGCGCTGCAGGTTGCGCGGATCAAGCAGTTAATCGCCGCGCAGGCCTGGACCGACGCCGCGCTGGCGCTGGCCGCACTGCAGCTGCCGCAGTGGCAGATCCGTCGTCTCGCTTATGACGGCGGCGAATGGCACTGCGCGGTATCGCGCCAGTGCGAGATGCCGGAGTGGCTCGACCAGGCGGTCGAAGCGCATCACCCGGACATCACGCTCGCGATCCTCGGCGCGCTTGTCGAGGCCGCCGGCAATTCCGCGCCGACGCCTCTTGCCGGCGGCCAGGCCATGTCCGGCCCTGCCGGCCATTTCGAACCCGTGCTGGCGGACAACTTCGCCTGAACGCCGACTATCCTCTTCGTCCCAAAGTATCCTTCTTCAGGAGACTACCCGTGAATCTCGTCGAACCTCCCTCGTGCGGCTCAACCATCGTCCTCATCGGCAAGAACAGCCGTGGCCAGTGGGTCGCGCAACACCAGAACGGCCTCTATGGCGGGCTGTTCACCCATCGCGCCGACGCCGTGCGCTACGCCTTGTTCGAGAACGGCTGTCACCCGGAAGCCATTGTCTCCATCGGCTGCATCCTCGAACTGGATATGGCCGCGAAGCCCTCGCCCGCCCCCCAGGTGCTGGAAGATACGCATCACGAAGCCCGGCAGCGCGCAGCCTGAGCGCCGATCCCATGACTTCAACTCTGGCGCATCCATGGCTTGCCGGCGTCATCGCCGACCTGCCCTCACCGTTCGATGCCGGCGACAGGCTGGATCTCCCCGCCTTTGCGCACCTCTGCGAACGGCAGCTCAAGGCAGGCGCCACCGCGCTGCTGGTCGGCGAAACCGTCGGCGAACTGGCGACGCTGACCGCCGATGAACACGACGATCTCATCCGCGTGGCCATACAGGCGTCCCGCGGCCGCGCCAGGGTGATCGCTGGCGCCGGCTCCAACGCCACCTGCCAGGCCATCGCACTGACGCGTCGGGCGGAGGCCGCCGGCGCCGATGCCGTAATGTCGGTCGTGCCGTATTACAACAAGCCGACCCAGGCCGGTATCGAGGCGCATTTCCGTGCCATCGGCGATTCCACAACGCTACCGATCATCCTGCACGACATTCCGTCCCGCTGCGTCCGCACGCTTGCCGACGACACGCTGCTGCGGCTGGCCGAACAGCCAAGCTTCATCGGCCTGCGCGACGGCAGCGGCGATATCGCCCGCCCGCTGCGATTGCGTTCGATGCTGCCGCAGGAATTCCGCCTGCTGTGCAGCGATGATAGCATCGCGATGGTATTCCGACAGCACGGCGGCGACGGCAGCCTCTCGGCGGTGGCCAACGTCGCCCCGGAACTGTGGCGGGAGATGTTTTCCGCCTGCAAACAGAACGACACGCTCCATGCCGCCACGCTCATGAGCCGGCTGGCGCCGCTGTGCATGGCATTGTCATCGGACACCACGCCAGCCTCGGTGAAATATGCACTGAGCCTGCGTGGACTGTGTTCACCCCGGGTGCGCCTCCCGATGGTTGAATTGCAACGCCAAGAAAAAATCGCCATCGCGGACGCGATGGCGATTGCGTTGGGACCGTAGCCCGATTAGCGACTGCGGCCTCGCAGCGCGAAGGCGGAAGCGAAATCCCGGCTACCGATCAACGCTCCCTTGTCGAGCCGATGTCCCGCCGGCTTGCTTCTCCCGCCACTTTGGCCCGGGGCCGCGCATGTAATGGGCCTCGCGCCGGTAGCCGACAGGCGCATCCCAGAGCGTGCGCAGATGTCGGATCAGCGCCGCGGCAAATTTGCCGTAGGAACCGATCCGCGCGAACATCGCCGTCGAACGATCGTGGCTCATGTACCGCTCCGATCGTTGCCGCGTGCGGTCGGCGCACGGACGCCATACCGCGAAAGTTCCCACTGCGCGCGCCGCATCTTGTCGGCCACCAGCGCGACGCGGAAAGCGGCGAAGAGCCCCCTGACGCGGTTGGCGGCGTGGCGCGCCAGGACGCACAACCGCTTCCAGTGCATTTCGCCGGAGTGATGGACGATCGGCGGCTGGTTGCGGCTGATCAGCCAGGAACGATAGGCGTCGTCGCCAGCGAGGTCGTGAAACTGATTTTCGCGCGAGTAGAACATGATCGTTGTCCGTCTTCCCATATCCGCCGCGCACAAGCGCGACGTTGAGGAGAAGATGCGGATAACGACATATGAAATCGAGACGGAGAGCCGGGCTACGTAATAGCCGCGGCATAAGGATCAGCCGGCGAGCGGTCTCGGCTCTTGCCCATGCGTCCTCGAAAACGTGTCGCGGGACCGGCAGCGCGTTGCTGCCAGTCCCGCAATCACATGCGCTTACTTGAAGATCGCCACCGCGCTCTGCAGCGTCAACCAGACACCCCACGCCAGCGGGATGCCGACAAAGGCCCAGAATGCCGCCGTGCTGGCATCGAGCCCGCCCTTGCCGATGCCGTAGGAACCGCCACCGGTATTGGCCGTGGCGCCCTTGGCCTGCAATGCAGCGACTTCCTCCGGCTTCATGAACCAGTGCGGCGCCAGCGGCCGGATCAGCGAATTGCAGATCAGGCCAAGTACCAGCATGCCCGCAAGGATGTACATGGTGAAATCATAGACCTGGGCCCGCGGAACGCCGGCGCTGATCTGGAATTCACGGATGTAGTTCACCACCACCGGACCGATGATGCCCGCGGTCGCCCATGCCGTCAGCAGCCGGCCGTGAATGGCGCCGACGAACTGGGTGCCGAAGATGTCGGCGAGATAGGCCGGCACCGTGGCGAAGCCGCCGCCATACATCGACAGGATGATGCCGAAGGCCAGCACGAACAGGATCTTGTTGCCCATCGCCGCGAAGGTCGGCGCGGAAGCGTACAGCAAGATGCCGAGGATGAAGAACGTGTAGTAGGTGTTCTTACGACCAAGCTTGTCGGACAGCGACGCCCAGAAGAACCGCCCGCCGATGTTGAACAGCGACAGCAGCCCGGCAAAGCCCGCCGCGATGGCGGCAATGGCCGTCTTCTGCTCCGCGGACAGTTGATTGAAGCTGAGGTCGGGTAGTCCGATCAGCTTGCCGGCGAAGATTTCCTGCAGCATCGGCGAAGCCATGCCGATGACACCGATGCCGGCCGACACGTTGAGACAGAGCACGCCCCAGATCAGCCAGAACTGCCGGGTTTTGTGGGCATCCTTGAGATGGACGTGGCCGGTGGTGATCATCGCGTTCGCCGTTGCCGGCGGAGTCCAGCCTTCGGGGCGCCAGTTTGGCGGCGTGATGCGATAGGAGAACGCACCGATCATCATGAATACGAAGTAGATGATGCCCATCGCAAGGAAGGTCTGCCAGACACCGACATCGGTCGGGCTTTTGAAGTAGTTCAGCAACATGTTGGCCAAAGGTGCGCCAATCATCGCGCCACCGCCAAAGCCCATGATCGCCATGCCGGTCGCCATGCCACGACGGTCCGGAAACCATTTCACCAGCGTCGATACCGGCGAGATGTAACCGAGGCCGAGGCCGACGCCACCGATCACGCCGGAGCCGAGCCACAGCAGCCAGAGCTGATGCGTATAAACGCCGATCGAACCGAGCACGAGGCCGCCGCACCAGCACAGCGCCGAGACGACGCCGGCCTTACGCGGACCGGCGCGCTCGAGCCAGCCGCCCCAGATCGCCGCGGACACCCCGAGCAGCACGAAGAACAGCGTGTACATCCAGCCAAGGCTCGACACCCGCCAGTCGCAGGTGGTGGTGAACAACTCGGTCATGATGCTCATGTCGGCGCAGACCTTCGGCGCCGACAGGCCGACGGCACGCGACAGCGGCAGCCAGAACACGCTGAAGCCATAGGCCATGCCGATGCACAGATGAATGCAAAGCGCAGCGGGCGGCACCAGCCAGCGATTGAAGCCGGCGGTCGCGATGATGCGCTCGCGGTCGAGAATTCCCGGACTGGTGCCGGACAGCGTCCCGGCGTTACCAATGGTGGTCATGCAAGCCTCCCCTGCAGCCGCCCTATCTCCCGGGCGGTCTGCCTTCAAATGGTGATCTGTTTAATTCCCCTGCAACGCAGCACAGATAGAATCCGGCCGCGTGGCCCGTCCAAGATAAAGGGAGCCAGAACGCGAGCCGCGAGTCGATAGGCAATATGTATGAGGGATTGGTATTTGTAATCAACGCGTTGCGTCGCAGCAATCAATTGCGATTTGCTATCGCATCATTTTGTTTTTCAATCAGGAGGACGATCGCATCGTCGCGACGGTCGATGCGTTCGATACGGTTGCCGCCTTGCTCCACCAATGCAGGAATATCGATCACGGCGAGCAGATCGCTGCAATGCACTTCGAGACGATCGCCGCGCACCAGCGCCTTCATCGCTTTGCCCGTCATCAGCGCCGGCAGCTGGCATTTCAAACCGGTGAGATCGAGTTTGGTGGTGGTCATCGTGCAGTTCCGGGCAGTGGCGTTATAGCGGTCCCTCACGGAATGTCCTAAGCAGCCTGCCATGACGACGAATTCAGAAATGCCGGCCACGCCCGGCGTGCTGCTGGCCGGCGGCCTGGCACGGCGAATGGGCGGCGGCGACAAACCGATGCGAGAGATCGGGGGCCGCACGTTGCTGGACCGCGTGATCGATCGTCTGGCGCCGCAATGCGATGGCCTGATCCTTAACGCCAATGGCGACGCCGCCCGATTCGCGACGTTCGGCCTGCCGGTTATCGCCGACGAGGTCGCGGATTTCCCGGGTCCCCTCGCCGGCGTTCTGGCGACGCTGGACTGGGCCGCGGCGCATCGGCCGGACGTGCAATGGATCTTGAGCGCCGCCGCCGATTGCCCGTTTCTGCCGCGCGATCTGGTGGCGCGTTTGCATCAAGTGCGGATCGAGCAACGCGCGCAGCTATCCGTCGCGTCCTCCGCGGGACGGACCCATCCGGTGATCGCGCTG
This sequence comes from Tardiphaga sp., assembly GCF_028290785.1. GTDB lineage: Bacteria > Pseudomonadota > Alphaproteobacteria > Rhizobiales > Xanthobacteraceae > Tardiphaga. Next base: position 7,791 of record NZ_JAQGJD010000195.1, read on the forward strand.
TGGGACGTGAGCCTGCGGGACGAGTTGCGCTACGCGCTGGTGGCGGAAGACGTCCGCAAGGTCGGTCGGTTCACCGCGCGCTATCGGGTCGCGACCGTCGAATGGCCGGCGGTGCCGCTCGATCCTTTCTTCAATGCCAATACGATGGAGGACATCGCGGAAGCCGAGCGGCTGGCGTTGCTCGACGACGACGCCTGACCTAAACTCTCGCCATCAAGCGGCCGGAGCGCCGCGACCCCGGGGAGAGACTTTATGCGCATCACACCACTAGCCATTGCCTGCGCTGCCGCGCTTGCGATGCTTACCTCTGCCGCATCCGCGCAACTCTCCGACGACCTCGTCAAGATCGGTGTGCTCACCGACATGAACGGCCCGGCCTCGACGCCATCCGGTCAGGGCTCGGTGACTGCGGCGCAGATGGCGGTGGAGGACTTCGGCGGCAGCGTGCTCGGCAAGCCGATCAGCGTCATCGTCGGCGATCACCAGCTCAAGCCGGACATCGGCGCCGCCCTCGCCCGGCGCTGGTACGATATAGATCAGGTCGACCTGATCGTCGATGTGCCGGTCTCGGCGGTCGGCCTCGCGGTGCAAAACGTCGCCAACGACAAGAAGAGACTGTTCATCACCCACTCCACCGGCGCGGCGGATTTCCACGGCAAGTTCTGCTCGCCCTACACCATGCAATGGGTGTTCGACACCCGGGCGCTGGCGGTCGGCACGGCACAGGAAGTCGTGAAGCGCGGCGGCGATTCGTGGTTCTTCATCACCGACGACATTGCCTTCGGTCACGCGCTGGAGCGCGATGCCTCCGCGGTCATCACCAAGGCCGGCGGCAAGCTGCTGGGCGCGGCACGGCCGCCATTCGGCACCTCGGACCTGTCGTCCTTCGTGCTGCAGGCGCAAGCGTCCAAGGCCAAGATCATCGGCATCGCCGGCGGGCCGCCGAACAACATCAACGAAATCAAGACCGCCGGCGAATTCGGCATCTTCAAGGGCGGCCAGCAGATGGCAGCCTTGCTGGCGCTGATCACCGACGTGGATTCCATGGGTCTGCCGACCGCGCAGGGCTTGCTGCTCACCACCGCGTTCTACTGGGACATGGACGACAAGACCCGCGAATGGTCGAAGCGCTATTTCGCGAAGATGAAGCGGATGCCGACCATGTGGCAGGCCGGGGTGTATTCGTCCGTGATGGTCTATCTCAACGCCATCAAGGAAGCCGGCACCGATGAGCCGCTGAAGGTCGCGGCCAAGATGCGCGAAAAGCCGATCGAGGATTTCTTTGCCCGCAACGGAAAGCTCCGCGAAGACGGGCTGATGGTGCACGACCTGATGCTGGTGCAGGTGAAGACGCCGGAAGAGTCGAAATATCCGTGGGACTATTACAAGATTTTGGCGAAGATTTCCGGCGACGATGCATTCGGGCCGCCGGACCCGGCATGCGGGCTGGGGAAGAAGTGAAGAAGTAGAGAGCGGCAATCTCAGCCGTCGTCCCCGCGAAGGCGGGGGACCCATACGCCGTGCCATCTGTAGTGACACTGGGCAGAGGCTGTTCTGCGATTACGGACGACGGTGGCTATGGGTCCCCGCCTTCGCGGGGACGACATGGAGAGAGTCGTGCCCTACTTCACCAGCCCGATCTCTTTGAAATATTTCAGCACGCCGGGATGGATCAGCGCCACATCCGGCGCTGCCGCCACCGTATTCATCGCCGTGGTTTCCCTGGCTTGCGCCAGCCGCGCGCCGAGCGCCGGCTCGGCGCCGTGCAGCGTCCTGGCCAGACGATAGGCCACATCGTCGGGCAGCGTCTCGCGCGCCAAAATGTAGCTCCAGGAGCCAACCGACGCGATCGCCGCTTCCTGATGCGGATAGCTGCCGGGCGCCACCTCCATCGGCTTCAGGAAGCTGTGCTTGGCGCGGATTTGAACGATCTCGTCGGCGCTCGGGGCGATGAAGCGCGCGCCGCCGGGGCTCTCGCTGATCGCCTTGAAGCCCGGCCAGCCCAGGCCCGCGCCCCACAGCGCAGCGACGCGACCATCCAGCACCATGGCCGGGCCGTCGCCGGCGCGGTCCAGATAGACCGACTTGAAATCCTCGTCCTGCTTCAGGCCGAGTCCGTCCAGCACGTAGCGTGACAGGATCACCAGCCCGGAGCCCTTGGCGCCGAACGCGACGGGTTGGCCGACCAGATCGCGGATCGTCTTGTACGGGCTGTCGGCGCGCACCACGAACATGCCGGGATTGGAATACAGCGCGGTGATGATCTTCAGCCGGGTCGGCGGCCGGCCGATGCCCTTGAAGGCTTCATAGGCCGGCTCGCCGGCCACCAGCGCGATATCGAGCTGGCCGGCCTCCAGCATCGGGATGTTCTCGGCGCTGCCCTTGGTGGGACGCGGTTCGATGGTCAGCGTCGGATCCGCCTTGTGCAAAACCTCGATGAAGGCGTCGCCATAGAGCGGAAAGCCGCCGCCTGGCGTCGCGGTGCCAAGGCTCAGGCTGAGCGGGGTGCTGGAAATCGGCTTGCCTCCGTCTTGCGCCCATGCGTTGCCGGCGATCAGGGCGGCCGCGCAAACCCATGCAATGCGTTTCATGTTCTGTCCTGAAAGTCGTCCGCAACGCTTGTAGGCAAATTCGCCATTCTATGAAAGCATGGCGGCAACGGGCGGCAAAGCCCGATCGAATAGGGCTGCGCGGCGCAGCACGAAACAACCTCCGGAGGAAACATGCCCGCTTTCTGGCGCGCTGCCTTGCTGTGCCTCGCCTGCTTCGCCGCTGCGCCGGCCGCCGCGGCGGACTACCCCAACCGCCCGGTGCGCTGGCTGATCGGTTTTGCGGCCGGTGGACCGGTGGATATCGTCGCCCGCATCATGGCGCAGTGGCTGTCGGATCACCTCGGCCAGCAGTTCGTGGTGGAGAACCGCGCCGGCTCCGGTGGCAACCTGGCCGCCGCCGCTGCCGTCACCTCGCCGCCGGACGGTTATACGCTGCTGTTCGTAGCGCCGAACAACGCCATCTCGGCATCGCTGTACAAGAAGCTGCCGTATGATTTCATCCGCGACACCGCGCCGGTGGCCAGCATCATGCAACTCACCAACATGCTGGTGGTCTCGAACGAGCTGCCGGCAAAATCCGTCAAGGAGTTCATCGATTACTGTAAGGCCAACCCCGGCAAGATCTCCTATGCCTCCTCAGGCAACGGCACCTCGGTGCACATGTCGGCGG
>NZ_JAQGJD010000230.1 GCF_028290785.1 Tardiphaga sp.
ACCGCGCGGGCCTCGGCGTCGAGCGGTAGTTTGCGCTCCTCGACCTTCTCGGCGTGGGCATAGAGCTGCTCGATGGCGGCCGAGTCGAGCGACTGAAATACGAGCACGCGCGCGCGCGACAACAGCGCGGCGTTGAGTTCGAACGACGGGTTCTCGGTGGTAGCGCCGACCAGCACCACGGTGCCGTCTTCCATGACGGGCAGAAAGGAATCCTGCTGCGCGCGGTTGAAGCGATGCACCTCGTCGACGAACAGCAGCGTGCCCTTGCCCATTTCGCGGCGCGCGCGCGCGGCTTCAAACACTTTCTTGAGATCAGCGACGCCGGAGAACACCGCGGAGATCTGCTCGAAGTGCAGTTCGGTGGCGTCGGCGAGCAGACGCGCGACCGTAGTCTTGCCGGTGCCGGGTGGGCCCCAGAACACCAGCGAACCCAGCGTGCGCGTCTCCAGCATCCGCGTCAGCGCGCCGTCGGGGCCGAGGATGTGGTCCTGGCCGACCACGTCCGACAGCACGCGCGGCCGCAGCCGCTCCGGCAACGGACGCGGCGCGTCGTGCTCAAGACCGGCGGCGGCGAACAGGTTGGTGGGCTGTGAGGGTTTCGGGCTCATGGCTGCTGTCCCTCCCCCGGAGCGAAGCGAAGCTTTGCGAGGTGGGGAGGGTGGCTCGCCGAAGGCGAGTCGGGTGGGGGTGCCACGGGCGACGGCGTTTGTGGCGCCCCCACCCGACCGGCCTTGCGGCCGGCCACCCTCCCCACGCAAGCGCGGGGGAGGGAAAAGAGCCGCAGGCGCCGGTGATACAATTGCCTCATCCGCCGAGCGTGACGTTGATCTGCTGGCCGGCGCGGACGACGACGATGCGCCAGATCCGGCTCGGCGTGCGGGTGGCCTTTTCCAGGTCGGCGGTCTTGGCTATCTTGGTGTCGTTGACCGCAAGGATGACGTCGCCCTTCTGGAAGCCGACGCTGGCCGCCGCGGCGTTGTCGGCGAGTTCGGTGACCACGACGCCTTCGATGGACGAATCCAGCCGCAACTCGTCGGCGACCGCCGGCGAGATGTTGGCGACCTTGGCGCCCTGGAACGGCGAGCGCGTGGTAATGACGATCTCGTCGCGGTTGCTGTCCGGCGCGGTCTCCAGCGCGATGGTCAGCTTCACCGGCTTGCCGCCGCGCTGCACGTCGATCTGCGCGGTGCCGCCGAGCGGCCGGGTCGCGAAGCGATAATCGAAGGCGTTGGGGTCGTCGACCACCTGGCCGTCGATGGCGACGATCAGGTCGGACAGTTTCAGGCCGGCCTTGGCCGCCGGGCTGTTCGGCGTGACATTGGCGACCAGCGCGCCGGACGGCGTCTTCAGGCCGATGGTCTCCGCGATCTCCGGCGTCACCGCCTGCAGCCTCGCGCCGAGCCACGGCCGCTTCACCGCCTTGCCGCCTGATTTGGCGGAGGCCACGACGACGCGCACCATATTGGCGGGAATCGCAAAGCCGATGCCCTGCGAGCCGCCGGAGCGTGAGAAGATCGCGGTGTTCACACCGACAAGCTTGCCGGTCATATCCACCAGCGCGCCGCCGGAATTGCCGGGGTTGATCGCGGCGTCGGTCTGGATGAAGAACTGATAGTCGGTGATGCCCACCTGGGTGCGCGCCAGCGCCGAGATGATGCCGTGGGTCACGGTCTGCCCCACGCCGAACGGGTTGCCGATGGCGAGCACGACGTCGCCGACCAGCAGGTCATCCGAATTGGCAAAATCCAGCGTCGGGAATTTTTCCTTGGTGTCCTTGATGCGCAGCACCGCCAGATCGGTGCGGCTGTCCTTCAGCACGATTTCGGCCTCGAATTCGCGCTTGTCCGACAGCGAGATTTTGACCTGATCGGCGCCCTCGATGACGTGGTTGTTGGTGACCACCAGACCCGACGAATCAACCATCACGCCGGACCCGAGCGAACGCTGCATCTGCTCCGGCGGCGCGCCGCCGCCGCCGAAGAAGCGGCGGAACAAGGGATCCTCCATCAGCGGATTGCGGACCTGTACCGTCTTGGCGGCATAGACGTTGACCACCGCCGGCTGCACCCGCTGCACGACCGGCGCATAGGACAGCCGGACCTCGTTCGGCGACGCCGGAACCCGGCGCTCCTGGGCAAAGGCGCCGGGGGCGGACAGGACGGCGGCGCACAGGATCAGTGTCGCAACAGCGCGAAAATTGGGGAACATCGGTGGCCTCTCTGGGAAATCGCCGGGAATATAGGCCGTTCGGGCCGGCAATAGAAGAGCGCGTTACCGGTAATCGGGCGTCGCAACCGGCCGACTAAACCGCCCTCGGTGCATGCGCGGCGAATCGGATCCGCTATGGAATACCACCGATGCGCAGATCACATGATGAGCGTCATACCGGTGTAAAAAACGACATTGCGTCGCTCCGGAAAGACACAGTCTTCCACAAATCATCGCAGGCCGATGCCGGAGCACACAAGGATACTTCCCTTGAATCGCGATTGGCGCGACGATTTGACGATTGTAAAAGCAAGGGTGATGTCATGAAACTATCAACTCGGGGCGCCGCCGCCGCGGCCGGACTTATCGGGGTACTCGCCACGCTTCCGGCTTACGCGGAGTCAGCCAGCAGCGACGCTGAAATCGCGCTGCTGAAGCAGCAGCTCAAGCTGATGGAGCAGAAGCTCGACAGGCTGCAGAAGCAGACCCAGGCCAACACCAGCGCCGCGGCGACGGCCAATGCCAAAGCCGATGCCAAGGTGGTGAGCGTCGCCAGTGCCAATGCTGCCTACACCAAGGGGCCGATTGCGCCGTCCGGCGTCGTCGTCACCATGCCGAACAACCGTCCGACCATCTGCACCGCGGACAACCAGAACTGCGTTTCGATAACCAGCCGCGTGCACTTCGACGTCGGCGGCTACGATTACCGTCCGAATGGACCGGGCACCGCCGTGCGCGGCCTCGATAGCGGCGACAACGTGCGCCGCGCGCGAATCGGCCTGCTCGGCAAATTTGCCGGTGACTGGAACTACGCGCTGGTCTACGACTTTGGCGGCACGTCGGACGGCTTCGGCGGAACCGGCACCGCTGGCGGCACCGCGGTCGGCTTCCTCCCCGGCGGCGCCGTGTCCGGCATCGAGAATGCCTATATCAGCTACACCGGCTTCCATCCGTTCGGCGGCAAGTCGGCGATTGAAATCGGCGTAATGGATCTGCCCTACACCCTCGACGAAGCCACCAGCTCCAACGACACCACGTTCATGGAGCGCTCGTCCTCGAACGTGATTGCCACCAGCATCGCGGCGGGCGATTTCCGCTCGGCAGTCGGCGCGCGCTGGTTCGACGATCGCTACTGGGCCGGCGCCTACGTGACGGGCCCGACCACCGGTGCGATCCACTCGGCATCCAGCGTCAATCCGAATGGCACCTCCGAACAGTACGGCGTGGTTGCCCGCGTCGCCGGCCAGCTGATCAGCGGCAAGGACTACTCGTTCCATCTCGGCGGCGACGCCCAATTCCTGCTCGCCGCTCCGCACAACCGTGTCACCGGCGCACAGACCCTCACCCTCAGCGATCGCCCCGAACTGCGCATCGATCCTACTACGATCGTGACGACCGGCGCGCTGGCCAACGTCTCCGGCGCCCAGGTTTACAGCGTCGAAGCAGCGGGCAATTATGGGCCGTTGTTCTTCCAAGGTGAATACTATTGGTACAACGTCGATCGCAACGCGGCGACCGGGCTACCTCCGGTCGGCGCATCCAACGTCAAGTTCGACGGCGGATATGCGCAGGCGAGCTGGGTCCTAACCGGCGAAACCCGCAAGTACAATGCGGCCAATGCCGCTTACGGCGGCATCGCTCCGGCCAATCCGTTCTCGCTCGATCATGGCGGCTGGGGTGCCTGGGAAATCGCCGGCCGCGTCAGCCGGATCGATCTCAACGACCAGCTCGCCACCGCGAACGGCGTCGCCGGCGGCGTTCAGACCGTCTATACGGCGGGCCTGAACTGGTACGTCAACACCAATGTCCGCTTCATGTTGAACTACCTTCATGGCGATATCGCTAAGCAAGTCAGCGCCACCAATGCTGCCGATGCCGGCGCCAAGTTCGACGCCGTCGCAATGCGCACGCAGGTTGCTTTCTAAGCAAGCCTGCAAATCGCCCATTTCGACCATAGAGCCGGAGCAGCCGAAAGGCTGCTTCGGTGGTGTCGTTTCGAGCAGTCAACCGCTTGCATATGGCCGGCGACCAAGTCACTAACCCGGGATCATATTCCGGATAAGGAGCTTTGGCATGAAGGCCGTTGGATACCAGAAGTCGCTGCCGATCGACGCTGCCGAGGCGCTGTTCGATTTCGAGGCCGCCAAGTCCGAGCCAACCGGCCGCGACCTTCGCGTCGCCGTCCGGGCGGTGTCCGTCAATCCCGTCGATACCAAGGTGCGCATGCGCGCCGTGCCGGCCGAGGGCGACACCAAGATCCTCGGCTACGACGCCGCCGGCATCGTCGATGCCGTCGGACCCGACGTCACCTTGTTCAAGGTCGGCGACGAGGTGTTCTACGCCGGCTCGATCCTGCGCCAGGGCACCAATTCGGAATTCCATCTGGTGGACGAACGCATCGTCGGCCGCAAGCC
>NZ_JAQGJD010000264.1 GCF_028290785.1 Tardiphaga sp.
CACCGTCTCCATCGGCAAGCGCATCGCGGCCGAGATCAAGCCGAAATGGCTGCGCATCGGCGGCTACTGGTACCCGCGCGGCGGCATCCCGATCGACGTGTTCTGGCAGACCGGCAAGGTCCCCAAGGGCCTATGGATCCCCGAACAAGGCGTCGCGCCGTATCGCGGACGGGGCTAGGCACGCTCAAGCCCGTTTCCCGGACGCGCTGCAGCGTTCTTACGCTGCCGCGCAGATCCGGGATCCCGATTTTTTCCTGGTAAATGACCGGGACCCCGGCTCTGCGGAGCACCACGCGGCAAGCGCCGCGCGCTGCACCGCGTCCGGGGAACGGACGGCGCTCAGCCCACCCGCCGCTTCGCCGTGTCCTCGATGTTATTCAACGGCTTCTTGATATCGCCCCGCTGCAACTCGATGGTCATGCTGCCGGAATAACCGGCAGGCACCGGCTGCAGAGCGGCGGCCTTCTCGCGCTTCATTTCGCGCTGGTTGAACAATTCCTCGATGAAAACCGTCGCGCCAACGAGTACGACCAGAGCAACCGGGAAACAGAGGGCCATTGTTTGAAGGTCGGTCATCGTTCTTCGAGCCTCTCCAGCAGGAAACGACCAAAGAAATGTAGTGCGAAACCGCCTACCGCACGGATACCGGTAGTGCCGAGCCAAAAATGCCGTGGGCCGGCGAATTAGTAAGTTCATGGAAGATGGCAGCAACGGCGCAAAGGCACCTGCCGTGAGCACCGCCGTTGCCAACGTTTTTTACCAGTTCGCCGACAGCTTTCGCTTTTCATTGCGAGCCGTCTTGTTCACTTGGCTAGCATCTAGGACGCTCTTTTGTACAATTTAAGATTGCAAAGTTTGGTCGCGCCGTCAAGTCAGCAGCGTTCCTATTGAATCTGCACAATCGCAGTGAGGTCGGGTAGAAGCGTTGACAGCCATCGAAGACCCCCATCCAAACAGCAGAATTTGGAGAGATCATGCTACCGCAGCCTCCCGAACCCAGCGCGCCGCTCTACATCACGATGCGCGACGACGACAATGTGGCGATCGTGGCCAACAGCGGCGGGCTGCGGCCCGGCGCCCGCTTCGCCTCCGGGCTGACCCTCGTCGAACAAATCCCGCAGGGTCACAAGGTGGCGCTGCACGACATCGCCGCCGGCGCGCCGATCATGCGCTATGGCGAGACCATCGGCCACGCGGTGTCGGCGATCCCCAAAGGCGGCTGGGTCAAGGAGGCGCTGGTGTTGATGCCGGATGCCCCTGCCCTCACCAACCTGCCGGCGGCGCGCGGCGCACTGCATCCGCAGGCGCCGCTGGAAGGCTATACGTTCGAGGGTTATCGCAACGCCGATGGCTCGGTGGGCACGCGAAATATCCTGGCCATCTCGACCTCCGTGCAATGCGTCGCGGGCACCGTGGAATATGCCATCAAGCGGATCCGCGAAGAGCTGCTGCCGAACTATCCGAACGTCGATGACGTGATGGCGATCACCCATGCCTATGGCTGTGGCGTCGCCATCAATGCGCCGGGCGCGGCGGTGCCGATCCGCACGCTGCAGAATCTGGCGCGCAATCCGAACTTCGGCGGCGAGGTGATGATCGTCGGCCTCGGCTGCGAGAAGCTGCAGCCGGAATTGCTGCTGCCCGAAGGCATGGCCTCGGCGAGCATGGGCGACAGCGATATCGTGCGCATGCAGGACGAGACGCTGACCGGGTTCGGCGAGATCGTCGATAGCATCGTGGCGATGGCCGACAAACGGCTCAAGGTGCTCGATCAGCGCCGCCGCGAGACCTGCCCGGCGGCCGATCTGGTGATCGGCACGCAATGCGGCGGCAGCGATGCGTTCTCCGGCGTCACCGCTAATCCCGCGGTCGGCTTCGCCGCTGACCTGCTGGTGCGCGCCGGCGCCACCGTGATGTTCTCCGAAGTGACAGAAGTGCGCGACGCGATCCATCTGCTGACGCCGCGCGCGGTCAACCAGGACGTCGCCGACGCGCTGATCCGCGAGATGGATTGGTACGATCGCTATCTGCAGAACGGCGAGGCCGATCGCAGCGCCAACACCACGCCGGGCAACAAGAAGGGCGGGCTGTCCAACATCGTCGAGAAGGCGATGGGCTCGGTGATCAAGTCCGGCACCTCGGCGATCTCCGGCGTGCTGTCGCCCGGCGAGCGCGTCCGCGACAAGGGCTTGATTTTCGCAGCGACGCCGGCCAGCGACTTCATCTGCGGCACACTGCAGCTCGCCTCGGGCATGACGCTGCATGTCTTCACCACCGGCCGCGGCACGCCCTATGGCCTGGCCGCCGCGCCGGTGATCAAGGTGTCGACCCGCAGCGATCTCACAGCGCGCTGGCACGACCTGATCGACCTCGACGCCGGCACCATCGCCACCGGCAAGGCATCGATTGAAGACGTCGGCTGGGAGCTGTTTCACCTCATCCTCGACGTCGCCAGCGGCCGCAAGCAGACTTGGTCCGACAAATGGGGCATCCACAATTCGCTGGCGCTGTTCAATCCGGGGCCGGTGACGTAGGCGCGCTCCTTTCCCGGACGCCCTGCGTCCGGGGAACGGAACGCTACACCACCGCCGGTTCGACATCCATCAGCCGGGTCGGCTTCAGGAAACGCGCACAATAGAATCCGAGCGCGAAGATGATCGCGGCTGATGTCAGCAGCGTCGGCAACTTGCCGAGGTGCAGCAGGCCAAATCCATAGGCGATCGGGCCGACCGTCTGGCCCATGAAGAAGCAGAACGCGTGCAGCGACATCGCGCTGGCGCGGGCCTCTTGCGACAGCTCGCTGGAGAAGATCTGCAGCGAGCCATGCAGCATGTAGAAGCCCCAGCCCATCAACAGCAGGCACAGCGCCTGGACTGGCCATGGCGGGCCGAACGCGACGATAGCGAGCTGAATGGCGATCACGATGCCGCCGGATATCATCATGCCGTTGATGCCGATGCGCGGCAGCATCCGCGACACCGTGCCGGTGTAGAACAAGCCGCCGAACGCAAAGCACGCCAGCACCAGCCCGGCGATCGACAGGCTGGTGACGCCGCGTTCGAACAGGAACGAGGCGACGAACGGAAACAGCCCGAGGATGCAGCAGCCCTCGACGAACACGGCGCTGTAGCAGATCGCGGTGTTCGGATTTCTGAAGATCGCGCGGTAGCCGGTCCGCAGCACGCGGAGATCGACCTTGCCCGGCGGCTTTGCGAGTTGCGCGTTCTTGAAGCCGATCGACACTGCCACCGAGGCGACGATGGCCAGCAGGCCGAGTACCGCCAGCACGCCGCGCCAGCCGAAGAAGTCGCCGATCACGCCGGAAGCGGTGGCGCCGAGCAGGTTGCCGGTCATGGCGCCAGCCAGCACGCGGCTGATGGCGACCTGACGCTGGCCGGGGCCGACCAGATCGCTGGTGAGGCTGAGGGTCACCGGAAACACGCCGCCGGCGCCGATGCCGCCGAGCACGCGGCTGGCGAGCAGCAGCTCGTAGGACGTCGTCATCGCGCCGAGAATGTTGGCTATGCCGAGCAGCACCAGACAGAACACCATCAGCCGCGCCTTGCCGAACAGGTCGGCGGCGGCGCCCAGCACCGGCTGCACGATGGCGAAGGTGAAGGCCAGCGCCGACGACAGGCCGGCCGCCGTCGCAATGGTGACGCCGAGTTCGTCGGCGACATGGGGCAACACCGGGTCGAGCGCGCGCATCGACAACGCCGCCGCGAACGACGCCAGCGCGATGATATTGAGAACGGGCGGCATCAACGCGCCCGTGTGGCCGCAGCGAGCATCAAACCGATCCGGATTTGGCGAGCTTGTCAAAGGCCATCAGGTTGCGGATCAGGGCCTCGAAGTCACGCAGCGGCACCATGTTGGGGCCGTCGGAGGGAGCGTGATCGGGATCGGGATGGGTCTCGATGAACACGCCGGCGACGCCGACGGCGACGGCCGCGCGCGCCAGCACCGGCACGAATTCGCGCTCGCCGCCGGACGACGTGCCCTTGCCGCCGGGCTGCTGCACCGAATGGGTGGCGTCGAAAATCACCGGCGCGCCGGTGGTGCGCGCCAGGATCGGCAGCGCACGCATGTCGGATACCAGCGTGTTGTAGCCGAACGAGGCGCCACGCTCGGTGACGAGCACGCGGTCGTTACCCGACGAGGTCAGTTTGCTGACGACGTTGGCCATGTCCCACGGCGCCAGGAACTGGCCCTTCTTGACGTTGACCACCTTGCCGGTCGCGGCAGCGGCCAGCAGCAGGTCGGTCTGGCGGCACAGGAAGGCCGGGATCTGCAACACGTCCACCGCTTCCGCGGCGCGCGCGCACTGGTCGATCTCGTGGACATCCGTCAGCACCGGCAAGGCAAACGTCTCGCGGATCTCGGCGAAGATCGGCAGCGCCTGGTCGATGCCGATGCCGCGCGCGGCGGACGCGCTGGTGCGGTTGGCCTTGTCGAACGAGGTCTTGTAGACCAGCCCGATGTTCAGCCGGGTGGCAATCTCCTTGAGCGCGCTGGCCACCTCGAGCGCGTGCGCCCGGCTTTCCAGCTGGCACGGCCCGGCGATGATCGAAAGCGGCAGCGCATTGCCGAATTGCACGGCGCCGGCAGAGACGATCGCGGCGGCTGAGGTGGTGGCGGTCAAGTGAGATCCTTTATGGCTTGTTCGCAGATCGTAGGATGGGTAGAGCTCCGGCGCGCGTCGCGCGCTGGAGATGAAACCCATCAGGGTTGTTGCTGGTCAGGCGATGGGTTTCGCGAAGACGCCCTACCCGTCCTACAATGGCCCGTTACTTCAGCGCCGAGAACGCCGTCGGTACCAGCAGCTGGCTGGCGATGTTGGCGAGGATCTGGCCGCTTTCCTCGGACTTGGCGCGTGCCTCAATCCAGTCGGGGTCGCTCTGAAACGCGTTCCACTTGGTCTCCCGGTCGGCCATCGATTCCCACGCCAGGATGTAGGTTAGTTCCTGGTTGGATTCGCCGATCAGCGTGGTGAAGAAGCCGACCTGGTGGATGGCGTGCTTTTCCCACAGCTTCAGCGTGGTGTTCTGGAAACGGTTCAGCAGCGCCGGCAGGCGGCCGGGCAGACAGCGGTAAACACGCACTTCATAGATCATAGGATCTCCCTGGATTGTTGCTTGCGACTTCAACGAAGGCTTTGTCGCAACAATCGGGGTATCCGTCAAAGCGGCTGCCCGCAGATCAGACCAGCCGGCTTTGCGCCGCCGCCGCCTTGATGAAGGACGCGAACAGAGGGTGCGGCTCGAACGGCCGCGACTTCAGTTCGGGGTGGTACTGCACGCCGATGAACCACGGATGGTTCTCGTATTCGACGATCTCCGGCAGCACGCCGTCCGGCGACATGCCGGAGAATTTCAGGCCATGCTTCTCGAGGCGGTCCTTGTAGGCGGTGTTGACCTCGTAGCGGTGACGGTGCCGCTCGGAGATCTCCAGCGCGCCGCCGTAGACTTCCGACACCTTGCTGCCGGCGCGCAACGCGGCCGGATAGGCGCCGAGCCGCATGGTGCCGCCGAGGTCGCCGGCGTTGTGCCGCTTCTCCAGCTCGTTGCCGCGGAGCCATTCGGTCATCAGGCCGACCACCGGCTCGGAGGTCTCGCCGAACTCGGTCGAGCTGGCATTCTCGATCCCCGCGGTGTTCCGCGCCGCCTCGATGCAGGCCATCTGCATGCCAAGACAGATGCCGAAGAACGGCACTTTTCGCTCGCGCGCGAAGCGGACGCTGGC
>NZ_JAQGJD010000281.1 GCF_028290785.1 Tardiphaga sp.
CGGCGATGGACACCGTCACCGAAGCCCGCATGGCGATCGCCATGGCCCAGGCCGGCGGCCTCGGCGTCATCCACCGCAATTTCGACGTCGAAGGCCAGGCCGCCCAGGTGCGGCAGGTGAAGAAGTACGAGTCCGGCATGGTGGTCAATCCGCTGACCATCGGGCCCGACGCGATGCTTGCCGATGCCATGGCGCTGATGACCGAACACGGCTTCTCCGGCATTCCCGTAGTGACCGGCGCCAGCAAGGGCGTCCCCGGCAAGCTGGTCGGCATCCTCACCAACCGCGACGTGCGCTTCGCCAAGGATCCGAAGCAGAAGATTTCCGAACTGATGACGCACGAGAACCTCGTCACCGTGCGCGAGGGCGTCAGCCAGGACGAAGCCAAGCGCATGCTGCATCAGCATCGCATCGAGAAGCTGCTGGTGGTCGATGACCAGTATCGCTGCGTCGGTCTGATCACCGTTAAGGACATGGAGCATGCGGTCGCGCATCCGCTGGCGTCCAAGGATGCCCAGGGCCGGCTGCGCGTCGCCGCGGCCACCACCGTCGGCGAAGGCGGTTTCGAGCGCACCGAGCGGCTGATCGACGCCGGCGTCGATATCATCGTGGTCGACACGGCGCACGGTCATTCGTCGCGCGTGCTGGAAGCCGTGCTGCGCATCAAGCGCCTGTCCAACGCCGTGCAGGTGATGGCCGGCAACATCGCCACCACCGAAGGCGCGCAGGCGCTGATCGATGCCGGCGCGGATGCCATCAAGGTCGGCATCGGCCCGGGCTCGATCTGCACCACCCGCATGGTCGCCGGCGTCGGCGTGCCGCAGCTCACCGCGATCATGGATGCGGTGGAAGCCGCCAAGAAGGCCAACGTCCAGGTCATCGCCGACGGCGGCATCAAGTTCTCCGGCGATCTCGCCAAGGCGCTGGCCGCCGGCGCGGATATCGCCATGGTCGGCTCGCTGCTGGCCGGCACCGACGAGACGCCCGGCGAAGTGTTCCTGTGGCAGGGCCGTTCCTACAAGGCGTATCGCGGTATGGGCTCAGTGGGCGCCATGGCGCGCGGCTCCGCGGATCGTTACTTCCAGCAGGACATCAAGGATTCACTGAAGCTGGTACCGGAAGGTGTCGAAGGCCAGGTTGCCTACAAGGGCCCGGTCGGCAACGTCATGCATCAGCTCGCCGGCGGCCTGCGCGCCGCCATGGGCTATGTCGGGGCCAAAGACCTGACCGAGTTCCACGAGAAGGCGGAATTCGTCCGGATTACCAGCGCCGGCCTGCGCGAAAGCCACGTGCATGACGTAACCATTACGCGCGAAAGCCCGAATTACCCCGGCGGGCTGTAAACCCTTTGCCCAAATAGAGCCCCACAATGGCGCGATAACGCGCTATTGTTCCCGTGTCACGAGAGCTGCCCCTGGCGCAGCCGATCGCCCCTCATCACTGGACGGGGCGTGTGACGCGGTTTTTGCGAGCCATTTCGCAATCGTCAGAAGAGAACGTTGGATACTATGGTCGATTGGACAGACGAGCGCGTTGCCGCGCTTTCAAATCAGGATTTGAAGAACCTGCGGGTCAATGCCGAGCGCAAATCGGTCGATGAGCTGATCGCCAAGTGCGACGCCGAGATGGAAAAGCGTCAGGCCAACAAGCCACGCAGCAAGAGCGCCAAGCCGCGCAGCGTGTCGAAGGAATTCGAGCACGACATGGCCGGCCAGCTCGCCGCCGTCGGCAAGGAAATGGCTGCCAAGTACGACCTCACGGAAGAGACCGCGAAGGCCGCGTCGGTCGGCGTCAAGGGTTTCAAGTCGCACAAGCTGCTCGACGCCAAGGGCTACGCCAAGCTCGGCGGCATGCAGCGCGACGGTTCGGTGGCGGTGGATCGCTACATCTCCTATCGCCGCGGCAAGGATATCGTCTCGCTGAGCGTGTTTCTGCTCAAGGACCAGCCGGTAGAAGAGCATGAGTTCCAGGTGATCGCGCCGCTCACGATGCTCGACGGCGGCAAGCCGGTCGCGGAAATCCGCCCGACCGCAACCGCGGCACAGAAGCAGTCTGCCGATGGCGGATTGGCGTTCAAGGATCTGCCCAGCGCAGCCGCCGCGTTCGATGCGGTGCTGGCGAAAATCACCGCCGCGGCCTGAAGCCGGCATTGACGGATATCACGCGGCGCGCGATTTTTGCGCGCCGCTTTTTTGTGGCCACGACAAGCGGCGAGCAACGACCAACAAAAATCATAGGAAACGCCATGACTTCATCTGCCAAGCGCGTCGTTCTTGCATCTCGCCCAAATGGCGAACCGAAAACCTCGGACTTCCGAATCGAGGACTACGAGGTTCCGACGCCGGGCGAGGGGCAGGTGCTGCTGCGCACGATCTGGCTGTCGCTCGATCCCTACATGCGTGGGCGCATGAGCGACGGCCCGTCCTACGCCGCACCGGTACCGGTTGGCGGCACCATGGAAGGCGGTACCGTCGCCGAGGTGATCTCCTCGAATAGCCCTGACTTTGCTGGGGGTGATGTGGTGCTGGCGCATTCCGGTTGGCAGACCCACGGCGTCGCCGACGGCAAGACGCTGCGCAAGATCGATCCCGCGCTCGGACCGGTATCGACCGCGGTGGGCGTGCTCGGCATGCCCGGCATGACCGCCTATACCGGGCTGCTCGATATCGGCCAGCCCAAGGCCGGCGAGACCGTCGTGGTCGCCGCGGCGTCGGGCGCGGTCGGCTCTGCGGTCGGGCAGATCGCGATGATCAAGGGCGCCCGCGCGGTCGGCATCGCCGGCGGCAAGGACAAGTGCGACTACGTCAAGAATGAACTCGGCTTTGCCGATTGCATCGATCACCGCGACTCCGACTTTGCGGCCAAGCTGAAGGCGGCGTGCCCTGATGGCATCGATGTATACTTCGAGAATGTCGGCGGCGCGGTGTTCGAGGCGGTGTTTCCGCTGCTCAACGCGTTTGCCCGCGTGCCGGTGTGCGGCCTGATCGCGCAGTATAACGACACGGCCGATACCTCGCCGCCATGGGCCGGCAAGATGTTGCGCAACGTGCTGACCAAGCGCCTCACCATTCGCGGCTTTATCGTTAGCGATTTTGCCGGCCGCCGTCAGGAATTCCTGCGCGATATGTCGGCATGGGTGAAAGCGGGCAAGGTGAAGTACAAGGAGTTCGTCACCGAAGGCCTCGATAGTGCGCCGGAGGCGTTCATGGGCCTGCTCAAGGGCAAGAACTTCGGCAAGCAATTGGTGCGCGTCGGGCCGGACAAGGCCTGATCAGATCACGCGGTAGCGAATGGCATAACGGTCGCTCGGCGCGCTGGCGCCGGCGGCCGCGTCCTGATCGGCCCGATGCCATGGACCGAACTCGGCGGTGTGGCTCGGGCTTGGCGCCAATCGCAGTTTGAAGGCGAGCGGCGGCAGGCCGGGCAGAGTCAGGACTACCTCGCGCTTCGAGGTGCGGAATATCAGTGGCACGGAGCCTCGCAGAATGCCTTCGCCCTTGCTGGTGAAGGTCGGGCCGTCGCTGAGTTCGGCGAGCGCGTGGTGGCGGTCGGTGTGCAACTCGATCTGGGTGGCATGGGTATCGACCTTGGCAGCGACGGAATCTGGCAGGCGGATTTCGAATTCGACGGCGGGCTTCGACGGAATGACACCGAGATAGGCCAGCGCGGCGGTCCGCATGTCGGAGGCGACAAAGGCGAGCAGGCCGAGCACCGCCAGCGTGGCGACGCCGTGGCGGACGATGTCGCGGGACGAGCGGTACCCGGTGCCGAAATAGACGGTTAGCGCGATGGCGACCGCCAGTGCCGCCGCTGCGCCGGCCAGGGCCGACATCATCAGGCCGGTCCAGCTATCCGGGTTGTCGTTCGGGGCCGTGAGGAAGGCATCGAAAAGGGCCATCGCGGGCTCGCGGATCCAGCACTGCCCTATGCAGCGCTTCCCAGTTGGTGATCGCAGCCGTCGAAGCGGTTCAAGCGGGATCGCCGTCGCGGTTTAATTGTCATGCGGCGGGGCGGGGTCTATAGCGTAGGCCAACCCGGACAGGAGAGAATTCGATGACGGTTCAAATGGTTTTGCTGCCGGTGTTCGTGCTGGTGGCATTGACGCTCGGCATGATGTTCTGGAACGGCCGCGGTGGGCGGACCGGCCGTAACGACGGCGCTGACGCGCCATATGCCGCCTCGCCGCTCGACGTGTTGTTCTATGCGCTGATCGCGCTCGGCCTGCCGCTGCGCAAGATCGACCTGGCGCTGGTTTGCCTGTCCTGGGTGTTCGTGGTGATCCGGTTTCTCGAAGCCGGGGTGTTCGCCTCGGCCGTGGGCGGCAAGGGCCGCTCGCAGGCCTACCTGGCCAGCGCACTGGTGCTGCTGGCGATGTGGTTCTATTTCGCGTTGCGCATGCTGCTGCTGCTCTGACGGCCCGTCGCCGCGCTTATCTCCTTGTTGCAAGAATCCTTGCTGAAAGACTGCCATGACTCCCGCTGCCAAGCTCTCCGCCGCGATCGACCTGATCGAGGCCATCGACACCCAGCGCGTCCCCGCCGCGAAAGCGCTGAAGGAATGGGGCACTGCGCACCGCTATGCCGGCTCCGGCGACCGCGCGGGGATTTCCGGCCTGGTCTGGGACGTGCTGCGCCGCCGTGCTTCCAGCGCCTGGATCATGGATAGTGATACGCCGCGCGCCCGCGTGCTCGGCATGCTGAAGGCCGAGCGCAAGATGGACGTCGAGGCGATCGCCGCGTTGTGTGACGGCGGCCGGTTTTCGCCGCTGCCGCTGTCGGATGCCGAGCACGCCGCACTGGCCTCGCGCAGCGTGGCGGATGCGCCCGCCCATATCGCCGGGGATTATCCGGAATGGCTCGACGGCTACCTCGCCAACGTGTTCGGCGATGACCGCGTCGCGGAAGCCACCGCGATGGCCAGCCGCGCGCCGCTCGACCTGCGCGTCAATACGCTGAAGGCCAAGCGCGAGAAGGTGCTGGGCTCGACCCGGCATCTCGGCGCGGTGGAGACGCCGTGGTCGCCGATCGGGCTACGCATCGATCTCGGCGCCGACGCGCGCAATCCCGGCATTCACGCCGAGGAGGATTTCATCAAGGGCGCCATCGAGGTGCAGGACGAAGGCTCGCAGCTGGCGGCGCTGTTGTCCGGCGCCAAGCCGGGCGAGCAGGTGATCGACCTCTGCGCCGGAGCCGGCGGCAAGACGCTGGCGCTGGCGGCGATGATGCAGGGCAAGGGCCGGCTGATCGCCACCGATCACGACAAGCGGCAACTGGCGCCGATCTATGAGCGGCTGTCCCGCGCGGGCGTGCACAATTGCGACATTCGCACCCCGAAGGGCCCGGACGATACCCTGTCGGACATCCATGCCTCCGCCGACCTGGTGGTGATCGACGCGCCGTGCACCGGCACCGGCACCTGGCGCCGCAACCCCGACGCCAAATGGCGCATGCGGCCGGGCGCGCTGGAAGTCCGGATCAAGGACCAAGTCGAAGTGCTGGAGCGCGCGGTACCTTTGGTGAAGCCCGGTGGCCGGATCGCCTACATCACCTGTTCGGTGCTGCCGCAGGAGAATAACGAGCAGATCCGCGGCTTCCTCGCCCGCCACCCGGATTTCTCCGTGGTGCCGGTCGAGCAGGTGACCTCGGTGCTGTGGGACAAAGCGGAGGCCTTTGCCGCGGCGACGTACCAGAGCCCGGAAGGCCTGTTGATGACGCCGCGGCGGACCGGCACGGACGGGTTTTTCGTGAGCGTGCTGGCGCGCAAGAACGCGGACTGAGCCAGCTTCCGCCTCCCGCACCACCGTCATCCTGAGGCGCCCGGCGCATCGCGCCGGGCCTCGAAGGATGCCTGTTCTGCTCAGTGCCACGCCGTCGTCCTTCGAGGCTCGCCGAAGGCGGCGAGCACCTCAGGATGACAGCTACTGCGGCTTCGGCTGCTGCATGCCATCCTTTTCAGGGTTGCGAGCCCCGCCCGAGTCGCGTAATGGCTCGCTATGACAGCCCCCAGCAAAACCTCCGTCTCGCCGTCCGATCCGTCGCCCCATGTCGCCGCGGATCATGACAAGATTCTGATCGTCGATTTCGGTTCCCAGGTGACGCAGTTGATCGCGCGCCGGGTGCGCGAGGAGGGCGTCTATTCCGAGATCGTCCCCTACAACAAGGCTGAAGCCGCCTTTGCCGAGATGAAGCCGAAGGCCGTGATCCTGTCCGGTGGGCCGGCCTCGGTGCTCGACGACAACGCGCCTTCGGCGCCGCTGTCGATCCTCACCGCGGGCGTGCCGGTGCTTGGCATTTGCTACGGCGAACAGACCATGGCGCAGCAGCTCGGCGGCACCGTGGAAGCCGGCCACCACCGCGAGTTCGGCCGCGCCGCCATCGAAATCACCGACTCTTGCGCGCTGTTCGACGGCGTCTGGGAGAAGGGCGGCAAATACGACGTCTGGATGAGTCACGGCGATCGCGTCACCAAGCTGCCGGAAGGATTTCGCGCTGTAGCCAAGGCGCCGGGCTCGCCGATTTCGGTGATCGCTGACGATGTCCGAAAATTCTACGCGATGCAGTTTCACCCCGAAGTGGTGCACACGCCCGACGGCGCCAAACTGATCCGCAACTTCGTGCGAAAAGTGGCAGGGCTCACCGGCGACTGGACCATGCGCGCGTTTCGCGAGGAGGCGATCGAGAAGATCCGTGCCCAGGTCGGCAGCGGCAAGGTCATCTGTGGCCTCTCGGGCGGCGTCGATTCCGCGGTGGCCGCGGTGCTGATCCACGAGGCGATTGGCGACCAGCTCACCTGCGTGTTTGTCGATCACGGCATGCTGCGCAAGGACGAGGGCAAGACCGTCGTTGAGCTGTTCCGCGGCCACTACAATATCCCGCTGGTGCATGTGCAGGCGGAAGAGCTGTTTCTTGGCAAGCTAGCAGGGATCACCGACCCCGAGCAGAAGCGCAAGATCATCGGTAGCCTGTTCATCGACGTGTTCGATGCGGAAGCCAAGAAGATCGGCGGCGCCGATTTCCTCGCTCAGGGCACGCTGTATCCCGACGTGATCGAGAGCGTGTCGTTCACCGGCGGCCCGTCGGTGACCATCAAGTCGCACCACAATGTCGGCGGTCTGCCCGACTTCATGAAGATGAAGCTGGTCGAGCCGTTGCGCGAACTGTTCAAAGACGAAGTCCGCGTGCTCGGTCGCGAACTCGGCCTGCCGGAGATCTTCGTCGGCCGGCATCCGTTCCCCGGTCCGGGCCTCGCGATCCGCTGCCCCGGCGAGATCACCGCGGAAAAACTCGACATCCTGCGCAATGCCGATGCGGTCTACATCGACCAGATACGCAAGGCTGGATTGTACGACAAGATCTGGCAGGCTTTTGCGGTGCTGCTGCCGGTGAAGACCGTCGGCGTGATGGGGGACGGCCGCACCTACGAATTCGTCGTCGGCCTGCGCGCCGTGACCTCGACCGACGGAATGACTGCCGACTTCTACGCCTTCGAGATGAAATTCCTCGGCGAAACCGCGACGCGGATCATCAACGAGGTCAAGGGCGTTAACCGGGTGGTGTATGATATCACGAGCAAGCCGCCGGGGACGATCGAATGGGAGTGAGGGGTCGTTTTGCCGCTGATGCGGGGTGAGCGGAAAGGTTTATGCCAGAAGGCTAATTGGCCACACTGATGCGTCGCGCTGAAGCTTGTAACAAGGTCGTCTTGACGCGGAAAGGGCATGCGGCGGTTGTGCTGTTGCCTATCACAGTGGCGCCCCAATCAAGGGCCCTTAAAATTCCTAGCACCGGTCCCCGAAGTTCTGTCAAAACACTAGCGCAAAAGAGTTGGGACATGCATACTTCATCAACGAGAGGTTGTTGTAGCGGTTCTGGGGGACACATTGCCATCTTTAGACTTCGATGTCGAAAAAGCGCTGTTTAGGGATTATTACGAGGAAAGTCGTCCACTGCTCGACAATGCGATAGATTCCTTCAGTGTTTTAATTACCTCTCTTATAAATCACGCGGGCGCGGGCGCGATCTCTAAAATCGAAGGGCGTGTTAAAGATAAAGAAGAGTGCATAAAAAAATTTACTAGAAAATATCGTACGGCCTTGGAAATGAAATCAGAGCCCTACACAATTAAAGACCATTTGACTGATATGTTGGGCTTACGATTAGTTTGCCTCTACGAAGATGATATCGAAAAAATTCGCTCTGTTCTTTCTGAGCAATTTGATGTTGTCGACGTGACCGATAAAATTTCTCAAATTGAAAATACTGAGGGGTCGTTCGGTTATAAGGGGCTTCACCTGGATCTTCGTCTTAATGCGGGTCGTCGTGTACTCCCGGAGTACGCACGATATGCGGATCTCTGCTTTGAGCTCCAAATTCGAACAGTCATTCAGGATTCTTGGAGTATTTTGGATCACAAGATAAAGTACAAAAAATCTATTCCAAATCGTTTGAAGCGCAGGATCAACACGCTGGCGGCGCTCTTTGAGTTGGCCGACCGAGAGTTTCGCGAAATCCGAGATTCGACCGTCGCGGAAATTGAAAAAGAAGATATTTCTTACGAAGAACTTTCACGAGAATCTGAGGCGCAAGTCCCTCACCAGGAGCTTGGGAGCTTCAGGTACGCTAGACTAAACGCTTTTAGCTTTCTTAAAATAGCCAAGCATTTTTTCAGTGGCTACGAATTTGAGCCCCATAAAGTTGATGGATTTACGGACGAGATCCTAGGTCTGAGCCCTGGCATAAGCCGAGGGAAGTTTAATTTTTACATGCGTGAGAACATCACAAGTGTAAAACGTTACCAAACGGAGTTTGAGCAAAACAGTAGTGATACGCTCAATCCTTTCACTATCATTCGGCACTGTTTGTATGCTGGAGACAAGGAATTGTTCGCGAACATATTAACGAACGCGGCTCAAGAATCATTCGAAAAGTGGCTCAGAAAAGGAGCTGGAAATAAAGCGGAACAGCAAGTAGGGCGGAATAGCGAAGCGTATTCCGCCGCACGTGACGTCATCGCCTCGTTGGACAGCGCCGCGACGATGAGCGACGTGTCCAGATAGAGCATCAGGAGCGGTCGCTGTCCCGCATCGATCGCACCAGATCGGTAGCTTCCTGTGTCTGCAGGGGCATGCTCGCGGTGAGCGACTGAAGTCGGGCCGCATCAACGGCCTTGCGCGGTGTAGCCGCGGCGGTAAGCCGCGCGACCGGCTTGCCGCCGCGTGTGGTGTCGATAGAATCGCCCGCCTCAACCCTGTCGATGAGTTCGCTCAGGTGGGTTTTTGCATCGGCCAGATTGACCGGGTTCATATGACGCTCCTGACTACCTACATAGTTATAAAGCCCGTTGCACGGGAAATGCACCAGGAGATTCCGGTCACGGCTTCACGAACCGATAAGCGAAGCGATCGGTCTCGCCCTTGATCGAGGGATCGAACACCTTGATCGCGTGCGTATCATACTTGTTCGCGAGCAGGGGGCTCTCCTCGTCCAGCACGAAGCCTGCCGCCTCCACCTCCTCGCGAACGGAGGCAGGCTCAATCCGATGCAGCGACTGGGCGTCGCTGGTGCCTGTCCCGGCGGCGGCGGCGTGATCGACGATGACGTAGGAACCGCCGGGCTTCAGCCGCTCGTAGACGGCTCGATTGAAGTCGGCCGCCGTCGCGCCCTTCTTTTGGATCAGGGCGGTGTGGAGATCGTGGTAGA
>NZ_JAQGJD010000423.1 GCF_028290785.1 Tardiphaga sp.
CCGAATTGCTGGCGCGGCTGGCCGAGCCCGGCCGCATCCTGTTCAAGAAGATCGACTCGACGCTGCGGGGCCAACCCGCCGCGGAGATTGTTTCGGCACTGCTGCACCTCAAGTCGCAATCCGGCCCGGCGCTCGGCGTGTTCGCGCCGGCGTTTCCGGCGACCGGCCGCACCACCATCGACGGCCGTATCCACGTCAAGGGCCGTCCGCTCGAGGAGACCGAGGTCTGGGTGCGCGAGCACACCTATCCCAATGCCGATCTCGTCGACGTGCTGGCGAGCGCCGGGATCCGCGGCGAGAAGATTTCGCTGACAACCATTCGCGGCCCCGACCTCAAGGCCACCTTCGCGAGACTTGCCGCCGAGGGCGATGTGGTGGTGGCCTGCGATGCCGTGACCGACCACGATCTGCATCTGATCGCGGAAGCCAGCCTGCTGGCGTCGCCCTCGACCTTTTTCATCGGCAGCGCCGGCCTGGCGCATGCGCTGGCCGGCCTCGATGCCGACGGCGATGTCGAGCCGCTGCAAATTCCGACCAGTGCCACGGGCACGCTGATCGTGGTCGGCTCGCTGGCCGGCGCGTCGCGTGCGGCGGCACGCGAACTGGCCGCGACCGGCACGGTCGAACATTTTCCGGTGTCGCCGGACACGTTGCTTGGCGAAGGCGCCGACCGCGCCAGGCTCGCGGCGGCGGTGAAGATGCGCCTGTTGACCGGCGGCGACGCGCTGGTCGAGATCGCGATGGACGAAAAGCCGGACATGTCGCTCGGTGCGCAACTGTCGCAGGGCCTCGCCGATGTGCTGGCGCCCGTGGCTCCGGAGATCGGCGCCCTTGCCGCAACCGGCGGCGAATCCTCCGCGGCGCTGCTGTCGCGCTTCGGCGTCACCGGCATCCACCTCGCCGTCGAGTTCGAGCCGGGCGTTTCGCTCGGCCTGACCCTCGGCGCATTGTCGGTACCAATTGCTACCAAAGCGGGGGCTTTTGGTGACGAACTCAGCCTGATCCGTATCGCCGAGCGGCTGCGCGCCGTTCGAATCAAAGGAAGTTTTGCATGACCCGTCCCACCATTGCGATCACCATGGGCGACCCGGCCGGCATCGGACCGGAAGTCATCATGAAGGCGCTGGCCCAGCCCTACGCCCACGAGATCTGCAATCCGCTGGTGATCGGCGACGCCGGCCGCCTGCGCAAGGCGGCCAAGGCCGTCGGCGTGGCGCTCGCGGTCGACTCTCTGACCGCTGCCGGCGACGCCAACTTCGCGTCGAAAGCGGTGCAGTGCCTGGATCTGAAGAATGTGCCGGACGCTCTGCCGTTCGGCCAGATGTCGCCGGTCGCAGGCGAGGCCGCCTATCGCTACATAGAGAAAGCGGTGCAGGTGGTGCAGGCGGGTCTTGCGCAGGGCATCTGCACCGCGCCGTTGTCCAAGGAGGCACTACACGCCGCCGGCCACAAATATCCCGGTCACACCGAATTGCTGGCGCACCTGACCGGGACGCCGGAAGTGTCGATGATGCTGGTGTCGCCGAAGCTGCGCGTCATTCACGTCACCACCCATATCGGCCTAATCGACGCCATCAAGAAGATCGAGCCGGGACTGGTCGAGCGTGTGATCACGCGCGGCCACGACGTGCTGATCAAGGCAGGCATCAAGAATCCGAAGATTGGCGTCTGTGCGATCAATCCGCATGCCGGCGAGAACGGCCTGTTCGGCCACGGCGAGGAGGCCGAGAAGATCACCCCGGCCGTGAAGGCCTGCCGGGCCAAAGGCTGGGACGTGCAGGGGCCGCTACCCGCCGATACGCTGTTCTTCCTGGCCGGCCGCGGCGACTACGATATGGTGGTGGCGATGTATCACGATCAGGGCCACGGCCCGATCAAGGTGCTCGGCCTGGAATCCGGCGTGAACATCACGGTCGGCCTGCCTGTGATTCGCACCTCGGTCGATCACGGCACCGCTTTCGACATCGCTGGAAAGGGCATCGCCGACGAGCGCAGCCTCATCGAGGCGCTGCGGCAGGCGGTTGAGCTGGCACCGAAGAGCAGCAAGGCGGCATAACTCAAACTGTCATTTCGGGGCGCGCGCTCTTGCGCGCCAACCCGGAATCCCGTTTTGCTCTAGCCAGATCGTGGTTCTCCGCCACTCCAAATGGAGTGGCAGGGGTTCGCCGACGCGATGGCGCGCCGGCGCCTCCGGAACGACGAGTGTTGAGGGTGCCGGTTCGATGTCGATGCGCAGCAAGGAACGTCGCGCCCGTCTGCTGGAGGCGCTGAATGCCGGCGAGATCGACGTCGACGATCTGGCGCGGCGCTTCGACGTCTCCGCCTCCACCGTGCGGCGCGACCTGCAGCATCTCTCCAGGGCCAATGCCGTGCGCCGCACCTATGGCGGCGCCATCCTCACGGGGAACGCCGCCGAGACGACGCTCGAGCAGCGTCTCGCCGTGCAGGGCAAGCAGAAGCAGGCGATCGCGCAAGCGGCGATCGAACTGATCGAGGACGGCGACACGCTGATCCTGGACGCCGGCTCGACGGTGGCCGCGTTCGGCCGGCTTCTGCTGCAGCGCCGCTTGCGCGTCATCACCAACAACCTCGCGCTGCTGCCGTTTCTCGCCAAGGCGCCGTCCATCGAGCTCATCGTTCTCGGTGGCGCGCTACGCAGCACCAGCATGAGCACCATGGGGCCGTTGGCGCACGACGCGCTGCGCCGCATGACGGCGGACCGCGCCATCATGAGCGCCGACGGCGTGGTCGGTGACCGTGGCCTGTGCGAGGCCGACCTCGAGCAGGTCGCGCTGAAGTCGCTGATGATGCAGCAGGCTAAGGAGGTCGTCGTGCTCGCCGACGCCGGCAAGCTCGGCCGCGCCGA
>NZ_JAQGJD010000359.1 GCF_028290785.1 Tardiphaga sp.
GTGGAGATCTGCAGGACCACGCCGCCGGTCGATCGCGAACTGGCGCCGCGCCAGCTTGTTGCCTGCCATCTCGCCGAAACTATCATTCCGCCTGTCCAGACGATCGTCGCTTCACATTGATGAGTACGCTTATGTCGCAACACCAGACCATCGACGAAAACCAGTATCTGGAGACCCTGCGCGGCCTCGTCGGAAAGGCATGGCCGAAGGGGCTCAACCGCGAGATTGCCTATCCGCACGGCGAGAAGCCGCTCACCGAATATCTGCGCATCTGGGCGCGGCTGCGGCCGGACAAGCCTGCGGTAATCTTCTATGGCGGGGTCACCACCTACGGCGAACTCGATCGCCAGAGCGACCTGTTTGCGACGCTGCTGGCCGGGATGGGGGTCAAGAAAGGCGACCGCGTCTCGGTGTTCATGCCAAACTGCCCGCAATTCCACGTCGCCTTCTTCGGCATCCTCAAGCTCGGCGCGGTACATTGCCCAGTCAGCCCGCTGTCGAAGGCCTACGAACTCGGCTACCAGGTTGGCGACTGCCAGTCCGAAACGATTGTCGCGCTGGACACGCTGATGCCAGTGGTGCGTGAGGTGCTGACCGAGACCAAGCTTCGCCGCCTCATCGTTACCAGCTTCGCGGATGCGATGCCTGCAGTACCAAGTCTTCCAGCGCCATCGGCTACTTTGTCGCCAAAGATCGCCTGCGCCGACGCCATCGATATGATGCCGGCGCTGTCAAAGATTGCGGCACCCTCGTTTCCCGAAGGCGCGTCGCTCGACGACTTCGCCGCGCTGAACTACACCGGCGGCACCACCGGCATGCCCAAGGGCTGCATCCACACCCAGCGCGACATGATCTATACCGTGGCGTCGAACACTTCGCTGGCGCCGCCGCCGGAGACCTCGATCTCGTTGAGTTTTTTTCCAGAATTCTGGATCGCAGGCGAGAATAGCTGCCTGATCTTTCCGGTGTTCAACGGTACCACGCTTGTGCTGTTGGCACGCTGGGATCCCGTGGCGGTGATGACCGCGATCCAGCTCTACAAGGTCACGGCCACGGCCATGCCGGTCGATGGCGCGCTGGAGATCATGGATCATCCGCGCTTCGCGGAATTCGACCTCAGCTCGCTGAACAACGTCCGCGTCGTGTCGTTCGTCAAGAAGCTTAACATGGACTATCGCCGCCGCTGGCAGGAACTTGTCGGCACGGTGCTGGCGGAATCCGCCTGGGGCATGACCGAGACCCATACCTCCGACAGCTTCACAACTGGCATGCAGGACGACGATTATGATCTGAAATCGCGGCCGACCTTCGTTGGCCTGCCGGTGTCCGGTACCGAATTCAAGATTTGCGATTTCGAGACTGGCGCGATTCTGCCACTCGGTTCCGAAGGCGAATTGTGCTGCCGCACGCCCTCTTTGCTGAAGGGCTACTGGAACAAGCCGGAAGCGACCGCCGAGACGTTGCGCAACGGCTGGCTGCATTCCGGTGATATCGGCCTGATCGATGAGGACGGCTATCTGCATTATCTCGGCCGCCGCAAGGAGATGATCAAGGTCAAGGGCATGAGCGTGTTTCCTGGCGAGGTGGAAGCTTTGCTTGGCCAGCATCCGGCCATTGTGGGTACTGGCGTGGTGCCGCGTCCGGATGAGGAACGCGGCCAGGTGCCGGTGGCCTTCGTGCTGCTGGTGCCCGGCGCCGACGTCACGCCGAAAGCCATCGAGGACTGGTGCCGCGAGCGCATGGCGGGATTCAAGGTGCCGGAAGTGCGAATTGTCGAAGCCCTGCCAATGACGGCGACGGGCAAGGTCAAGAAACAAGAGTTAGGTAAACTGCTCGATGCGTGACGTTCTCTTCAGCAAGCTGCTCATTGCCAACCGCGGCGAGATCGCCATCCGCATTGCGCGCGCCGCCTCCGATCTGGGTATCGCAACCGTTGCGGTATATTCCGCTGACGACGCCACCTCGCTGCATGTGCGCAAGGCCGGCGAGGCCCACGCGCTCGGCCGCGCCGGTGCGACGGCCTATCTGGATATCGAACGCATCATTGCTGTGGCCAAAGAGGCGGGCTGCGACGCCATCCATCCCGGCTACGGCTTTCTCAGCGAGAATGCCGGCCTCGCCCGCCGCGCGGCAAAGGAGGGCATCACCTTCATCGGCCCGTCGCCCGATGCACTGCAATTGTTTGGCGACAAGATTGCGGCGCGAACGCTGGCCGCACAGGTCGGCGTGCCCGTCATCGACGGCACGATCGGCGCCACCAGCCTCGAGGACGCCCAGGCGTTCTTCGCCAGGCTCAATGGCGGCGCCATGATGATCAAGGCGGTGTCCGGCGGCGGCGGACGCGGCATGCGCGCCGTGCGAACAGCCGGCGATGTGGCGGAGGCCTATGCGCGCTGTTGCTCCGAGGCAAAGGCGGCGTTCGGCGACGACACAGTCTATGTCGAGCGGCTCGTGGAGAATGCCCGCCATATCGAGGTGCAGATCGTTGGCGACAGCGCCGGCGCCGTGACGCATTTCGGCGAGCGAGAGTGCACCATCCAGCGCCGCAACCAGAAACTGATCGAGATCGCGCCAAGCCCGTCGTTATCACAGGGATTGCGCCAGCGCATTCTGGACGCCGCGCTGAAGCTCGCTGCGGCAGCCAAGTACGACAATCTCGGCACCTTCGAATTCCTGGTTGACGCCAGCGATTCCGGCGAAGGCGCATTTTTCGCGTTCATCGAAGCCAATCCGCGGCTGCAGGTCGAGCACACCGTGACCGAGGAAGTGATGGATGTCGATCTCGTCGTTACCCAGATCAGGATCGCGGCCGGCCGCACCCTCGACAGCCTTGGTTTCGGCAAGGCGCACGTCGCGGCACCGCGCGGTTACGCCATCCAGCTCCGCGTCAACATGGAGACCATGGATGCCGCCGGTGACACCCAGCCGAGTTCGGGCACGCTGACGTCGTTCGACATGCCGTCCGGGCCCGGCGTCCGCGTCGATACGTTCGGCTATACCGGCTATCGCACCAGCACCTCGTTCGATTCGCTGCTGGCCAAGTTGATCGTGCATTCTGCATCTGCCGATTTCGCGGACGCCGTGACCAAGGCCTACCGCGCCACTTGCGAGACCCGTATCGATGGCGTCGCCACCAACCTGCCGTTCCTGCAGGCACTGCTGACCCATTCGGACTTTGCCGCCAACTGCGTCAACACCCGCTTCATCGAAAGCAATATAGCGGCGCTGTTTGCCAGCGCCGGCACCGCGCATCCGCATCTGTTCTTCGAGCCGGCGGCGACGTCCGCGGCGTCCTCATCTGCCGGCGGCCGGCAGGCGGCCCCCGCCGGCACCATTGCCGTCAACGTGCCCTTGCAAGGCACCGTGGTGGTCGTCGCCGTCAGTGACGGCGATACGGTGCGTCCCGGGCAGCAGATCGCCGTTGTCGAGGCGATGAAGATGGAGCACCTGATCAACGCGACCCAGGGCGGCATCGTCCGCCTGGTCGCGGCGACGGTCGGCGATACCTTGTATAAAGACGATCCGATCCTGTTCATCGAGCCCTCCGACGTCGCCGGCGAGGCGGAGACCATCGACGCGGCAGTCGATCTCGACCAGGTCCGGCCGGATCTGGCCGAAATGCTGGCTCGGCAGGCCTTTACGCTGGACGAAAACCGGCCCGATGCCATCGCGCGGCGCCGCAAGACCAGCCACCGCACCACCCGCGAAAACATCGCGGCGTTGGTCGATGAAGGCAGCTTCATCGAGTACGGCTCGCTGGCCATCGCCGCGCAGCGCGCGCGGCGCAGCCTCGACGACCTCATCAAGAACACGCCGGCCGACGGCCTTGTCGCCGGGCTCGCCACCGTCAACGGCGACCACTACGCAGCAGACAAATCGCGCTGCATGGTGGTGGCTTATGACTACACCGTGCTGGCCGGCACCCAAGGCCAGCGCAATCACAAGAAGCAGGACCGCATGTTCAAGCTTGCGGAAGAGCTGCGCATGCCCGTCGTGCTGTTCGCCGAAGGCGGCGGCGGCCGGCCGGGCGACACCGAGCGGCTGGGCGTCACCGGGCTGGACGTGCCGACCTTCGGCGCCTTTGCCCGGCTGAGCGGCCTGGTGCCGCTGATCGGCGTTGTGTCCGGCCGCTGCTTCGCCGGCAACGCCGCTTTGCTGGGCTGCTGTGACGTGATCATCGCCACCCGCGACACCTCGCTCGGCATGGGCGGCCCAGCGATGATTGAGGGCGGCGGCCTTGGTGTCTACAAGCCGGAAGAGGTTGGCCCCTCCAACGTGCAGTCGCTTAACGGCGTAATCGACGTGCTGGTCGAAGACGAGGTCGAGGCGGTTGCCGCGGCGAAAAAATATCTCTCCTATTTCCAGGGCCCGATCAAGACCTGGAGCGCGCCGGATCAACGGCTGCTGCGCCGGGCGATTCCCGAGAACCGCCTCCGTGTCTATGACATCCGGACGGTGATCGAGACCCTCGCTGACCTCGAGTCCGTGCTGGAGCTGCGCCCGGATTTCGGCATCGGCATCGTCACCGCCTTCGTGCGAATCGATGGCCAACCCTACGGTCTGCTGGCCAACAATCCAAAGCATCTCGGCGGCGCCATCGACGCCGACGCCGGCGACAAGGCGGCGCGGTTCGTCGCTCTGTGTGACGCCTACGACATCCCCATCGTCTCGCTGTGCGACACGCCCGGTTTCATGGTTGGGCCCGAAGCGGAGAAGACCGGCCTAGTGCGCCACGTCTCGCGCATGTTCGTCACCGCGGCCAGCATCACCGTGCCGTATTTCACCATCGTGCTGCGCAAGGGCTACGGCCTCGGCGCCCAGGCCATGGCTGGCGGCGGCTTTCACGCCCAGGATTTTACGATTTCGTGGCCGACCGGTGAATTCGGCGGCATGGGTTTCGAAGGCGCGGTGCGCCTCGGCTTCCGCAAGGAAATGGAGGCGATCTCCGATCCCGTAAAGCGCGACGACTTCTTCAAGATGATGGTCGCGAAGTTCTACGAAGGCGGCAAGGCCATCAACATCGCCTCGGTGTTGGAGATCGACCAGGTGATCGACCCTGCCGACACCCGCCACTGGATCACCAGCGGCCTGCGCTCAGCGCCGCCGGCTCCGCATCGTTCCGGCAGGAAGCGGCCATGTGTTGATACCTGGTAAACCAGGGTCCGCCCTCCGCACGGTCCCTTCGGGCATACCAATCTATTGGAAATCGGCATCGCTTCTCCTTAGAAGCGGATCGCGTCTGACCGCTTCTGGCGCAAAGGGATCTCTGCAGATTAGGGCCCCGATTCGCTTGGGGCTTGCAGTGACTTTGAAGGGTTCTCCGCAGGGGGTCGGCCCAGCGTCCCCGCGACGTGTCCCATCGCCGTCGCATTCCGGACGAATGCTGCCTCATAGCAGCGAGACGCCGTTTACTCTGACGGCGCTGATGCCATTCGTCGGCGAATTCGAAGAGGATGAAAGTCAAAGAGATGCTGACTAGCACTTCGAGCATGGCAGTTCTCCCACCTACTTTACTGCAGGTGTGAACACGCGTTAGTCAACCGTAAGGCCGCACGGTCGGCAAGCGCTCTGGCAACCCGTGGGCGATGGATTTTTAAGCAACTCAGGGATGGCGTGCGCATGATGTAGGAGTTCTGGAAGGGCTCCATCTTGACCGCCGGCCCCGGCCTCGAGCTTGACTTCTTGATAGGTTGAACAACGCCTTGGACGACAAGGGCATGCGCCAACCGAGCGATCGGGGGGAGTTCACCGCCGTAGGCGTTGCGCTCGATCAGCACCGGATAGTCGGAGAAGATGCTCGGCATGGACGGCGCGTTGCTCGCGCTGTCCTTGGTGACGGCAAGGCCGGCGTCGGCCAAACCGAAGAGCTTCATCGACGACCTGAACTTCATCTCGTCCGGAGAGCCGAGGATCGTGCGGGCGGCCCCTGCGACGTTCGGCATCGCCCGCGTGCACTAGGCAAGCCGCGTATCGAGGAGGGGATGGGCGAGATAAGCGACCACCTCGTCCATCGAGCGGATGGCGAAATGTTGCGCCATCACACTGTGGCCCAGTCCCTCGACTTGAGGGAAGATGAACCACATCCAGTGCGTCCGCTTGGTGCCTGCCTTCAACTCGGCGAGGGCGGTCGCGTAGACAGGCTGCTGGGCCGACACGAAGCGCTGCAGGTCGAAACTATCGGAATATTGCGACATGACGGGTACCGAAACGGGTGTCAGAAGTGATAGCATTCGACGCCGAACCCGCTACGCCGAGCGGTCGAGGCCGTGAGCGCCGCTCCGTCGCCGGCACCGTCCGCATGCGACGGGCAGCGACCCCCTTCGGCGAACGGGTGCGCGGTAATGGCATCGCTTCGGCCGAAGGCTCGACGGTGGCATAGATTGAAGCCAATTGCACGGCTTCTGCTGGATGCTCGGCGGTCCCGGATTGTTCGAGACTTTTTAGTACCACGTCTAGTGCACGTCACGTTAGGGACTGCGCCACCCCTCAATGCTTCGAGGTCATTTCGCGCAAAGGTTGATGATCTGGAGAATCGCTATCTTAACCAAACGCGCCGTGCTTGTGTCGGCTCGCTCATTTTAAGCAAAGGGCAAATGCCTTCGTGCAATTCCGCTTCCCGGAATCTTGCGGCTGCGGACCACGCTGCGCCTTAAAACATTTGAAAATGTTACTCTGATAGTTTGCCTCCCGGGTCATGCCGAGCGGTGCTGACATCGCCGGCGAGGGGGGAAATACGTTGTGAAATTTGATAATATCCGCATCACGTCCAAGCTTGTCATCCTGGTCGCCGTCACGATGATCGGCCTTTGTGCCGCCGGCATGCTGGCGGCCTACTTGGTCAAGAGTGAAATGCTTTCGGCGCGCACCGAACAGCTCAAGTCGATTGTCGAAATCGGCACCAACGTGGCTGCCAGCCTGCAGAAAGACGTCGCAGCCGGAAAGCTCAGCAAGGACGCGGCGACTGCCGAACTGGTGCGCCGGATCGAGCCAATGAACTATGACAACGGCAACTACCTGTTCATCTACACGATGGACGGCATCGTGGTTCATCTCCCGGGCTTCAAACCCGGCGCCGATCGTCTCAACACCCTGGTCAACGGCGTTCCCGTGACGCGCGAGTTTCGCGACGGCGTTGCCGCCAAGGGCTGGCATATCCTGACCTATGAATTCGCCAAGCCCAATGCGCAGCTTCTGTCGCGTAAGATGGGCTACGCAGCGGCGCTACCCGGCTGGAATATGTTCATCGCCACCGGCGCTTATCTGGACGACCTGGATGAACATCTGAAGCCGATCATCTGGGCGCTTGGCTTTGCCATGCTCGCCATCGCCACCGTCGCCGGCATCATCGCCTGGCTGATCGGGCGCAGCATCACCCGGCCGCTCGGCCGGCTCGGCGCCCGCATGAAGTCGCTGGCCGACGGCGAGCTAGAAGAAGACATTCCGGGCGTCGGTCGCAAGGACGAGGTCGGCGCCATGGCATCGACGGTGCAGGTGTTCAAGGACAACGCACTGCGCATCCGCGGCCTCGAGCAGGTCGAAGCCGACGCGCAGGGTCGCATCGCGGCCGAGCGGCGCTCCGCGATGGAGGGCATCGCGAGCGACTTCGAGCGCAGCGTCAACGGTATCGTCCGGTCGGTCTCGACCGCCGCGGCGGGCATGCAGAGCACGGCGCAGTTGATGGCGACGACCGCGAGCGACGCCAGTTTGCGCGCCGCCACGGTGGGCGCTGCGTCCGGCCGCGCCTCCGACGACGTCAGCATGGTCGCCGCGGCAGCGGAAGAACTGTCCGCCTCGGTGGCCGAGGTCTTGCGGCAGGTGACGCAGTCGAGCGAAATCGCGAGCAAGGCGGTCGGCGATGCGGAGCGCACCAATGCCACGGTGAAATTGCTGTCGAGCGGGGCGGAGAAAATCGGTGAGGTGGTGCAGTTGATCCACAGCATCGCCTCGCAGACCAATCTGCTGGCGCTGAACGCCACCATCGAGGCGGCGCGCGCCGGTGAATCCGGCCGCGGCTTCGCAGTGGTGGCCTCCGAAGTGAAGGCGCTGGCGAGCCAGACCGCCAAGGCTACTGAGGAAATCTCCGCCCAGGTGTCGGCCATGCAGGCTTCCACCAGCGACGCGGTCGTCTCGATCGGCGCTATCACGACCACCATCGCGCAGATGAGCCAGATCACCAACAGCATCTCCGCGGCCGTGGAAGAGCAGGGCGAAGCGACGCGGGAAATCGCCAGCAGCATCCAGTCGGTGGCGGCGGGCTCCAGCGAAGTCAGCGACCACATCGGCGGCGTCAGCGCCGCGGCGGAAGCCACCGGCGCGGCGGCCTCGCAGGTGCTCACGAATGCCCGCGAACTGGACAACCAGTCCGGCATGCTGAGCGCCGCGGTCAACGACTTTCTCAGCAAGGTCCGCGCGGCGTAGCGCTCCAGGTTCCCTCCCCCGCGCGCGCAGCGAAGCTTGGCGCGCGGGAGAGGATCACGCGCGACAGCGCGGCTAGGGCCGTAATAGGTCAAGGGTCATTGTTACACGTCTCGAAGTTTCGGAGGGCGCGATCAGCCTTCAAGGTCGGGCACTGGACAGATAATCGTCGGCATCTCGGGACCGTCGTGCATGTGCTCGCCCAAGGCCGCGTCTAGGTCGTGCATGTCGAAGACGACGCCGCACACCGGGCATTCCATCAGGTGATCCCCGTTGATACCGTCGTCCGGCTTCCCGAGCGGGCGGCCTGCCAACAGAAGTTCGTCGATAAACTGCTGCTGTGCAATTGTTAGAGGCATAAAAGTCTCGTCTTTAATACCTTTCCCGGCAGTTGCTGCCAAGAGCCGCGCCCTAGCAGAAAGCT
This sequence comes from Tardiphaga sp., assembly GCF_028290785.1. Classification (GTDB taxonomy): domain Bacteria; phylum Pseudomonadota; class Alphaproteobacteria; order Rhizobiales; family Xanthobacteraceae; genus Tardiphaga. The sequence goes on from NZ_JAQGJD010000359.1 coordinate 8,840, forward strand.
CGCCGACCGTCAGTTGGACCGAAGCGCCCGTATGAAGAGATTCAAGGCCGCTGCAAGCCCCACGCCGGATATCGCGCCGATAGATTTTACGATTGCGTCTGGTACTTGGCCGTGCCGGGTCGGCGCGATCAGCTGCAAGGCCTCGAGAATAATGGCAATCGCCACCACGGATGCGGTAACCCTCCCGAGACGCCGAGGATACAATAAACCAGCCAACATTCCGAGCAACGCAAACGCGGCGAACCGCTCAGGGCTGACAGCACCGGTCTCGGGGCGGAGATCGATAGGGGCCAGGGTCGCAAAGACGATTATGGCGAACACTATGACGGTCGCCGTCCAAGTCAATTTTCTGATCATTGCTAAGCGTACCCTGATCGTCTGATCATTCGCGCGCGATCCAAGGGCCCGTCAGCACGTCAAGGCGCCGAAGATAAAGGATCACGAACAGGGCCGCGAGAGAGAGCGCAACGGCAATCAAGGTGAGCCAAATCATCTCCTTCCTCCGGTGATCATCTTCATACCGTTCCGTTTGATTGATGCTACCTCAAGCCTCGCGATCTCATTCCTTAGTCGCTGCAACTCCGCATACTGGCGCTCCAGCTCGTCAAGCCGACAGCTAGCTGGCGGGCATGGTGTTTGGATCTTGTTGCTCAAGTGCAGCAGAATTGCGCGCGCACTCCAAATCGAGCAACTGAAACCGTTTGTTAACCTAAGCAGGGATGGTTATCGCCATCGTGCTCTTGATGAGAGACCGCGGGGGCGCCGACTAGCCGTGTATGGCCTTCATGGCCATCAGAATGCCTGCGGTGGTGATCCTTATGGCGACCATGACGCTTAGGCCGGTCAATATCTTTCTCATAGGGTCCATATTTCACCAGCATGATGAAGAGAGTGGGGCCGTCGGCCCGCGGTAAAACCCGACGGCCCCGTGCGCGCAATTGAAATTGTGGTCGTCGGTCGCCCGGTCGGCCAGCCCTGCGTGCATCTAAATTCAAATCTATGACCGCCTTTTTCGGAAGAACAATCTGGGTTCCGCTGAGCGGAACGCTCTTTGGTGTTGCGTCGCCGAAACAGTGTCCAAAACCGCAATTCAACCGCTGAGCAGCTTCAGCTCGCCTTGCGGATCATGTCGGGGAGTCGCCTAACCGGGAAGCTCTCATGGAGTCCACGTTCGACGCGCCCTGCGCCTGCGATGATTACGACGAGGGCCGCCGCAAGCTAGCCCGCCGCAATATAACCTTTTGGCTAGCGATGGGATTGCTTATCGGCGTTCCAATCGTGGCTTCTATAATCCGATGAAGGCTAGCCGGACGGAGCATCTCCGCTGGAGTCAGGAAACATGCCGGAGCCTGGCGTTTTTTCAGGGTCGGTGAGTTTCGGATCGTTGGTTGGCTGCTGTGCGGCGTCGTTTTTCTGCCGCTCTTTCGCATCCGTCCCGGGGATTTCGGCATCGTTCTTTTTCTGCATGACCAATCCTTCCAATCATCTGTTCGCGGAAAATGCCCGGGCAGGGTGATCGTTCCCAATCCGCCGCGCGACGGCATCGCGCATATCCTGAAAATCAAAGGTGAACTATGACTGACCCGCCGCGGCAGGAGGGCAGGGATACGACGAGGCCGTGGCCGATGGCCTGAAGCTGATGACCCAGCAGCTTGCCGAGATCGACGGTTCTGTGGAAGAGGCCCGGCAGAAGCAGGCGGCAACGCCGGGCGACGCCGGCCGCGACACCCAATTCCGGAGAGACTGATGCGCTGGATTCATGACCATTGCCATAGCCGGGGCGAGCCGGCCAGTGGCGCGACCATTATCTGCCGGCCGACCTTCGACGGCTTCATGGAATTTGCTGCGAGACGAAAGAGCCGCCGGTGAACACCGCGTCGTTCTGCGACGTGATGAACCACCGGCAGGGCGGGCCGCTGCGCTGGTCGAAGAACGATACGGACGAAACCAAGAATCGGGCAGACCTCATCAACGCCGCCGGCAAGCGCGCGTGTGGCTGGGTCAAGAAGTAGGTGGATGAATGTCGGATGCATTGGCGTGGGCGGCCGTCGGGGCGGGCATTGGCCTCGTCGCCTGTTCTAGGGCTTCGCGACCTTCTAGATGAACATGCAGCGCCAGATCACTGAAGCTAAAACCGAGGCTAGCGCCGCCGGTCTGCGCGGCGTCCAGGCCAATCTGAAGATCGATGGCATCCAGAACGAGCTCTCTCTATGTCGAAAAGGAGTTCGTCAATCACGCCGATCTCGCGCAGCTTTCGATCCGCCACGAAGCGCAGTTCGATGATCTACGCGAGGATCTGAAAGGCATTACACAACGGCTAGACCGCCTTCTGGACAGCCGGAAACCCACCTGAACTTCCACCAAATAGTGAGGCCGCCTTTGATCCCGAAAAGGGAAGGCGGCCCCGTGCGCACATTCAAATTGCGACCGGACGCAAGAACTAGATCGGTCGCCGTGCGGCGCTTTCGAGGCTAGTCGTCGCGCGCACGCGTGCAACGGAACTCGTTTCTTAACCTCACCAATCAACCTTACCGAGGAATCTGCATGATCCGCTTTCTTGCGTCAGCTTTGCTGTGCGCTCTTTTCACAATGCCTGCCGAAGCCCGCCCGCGTCACCGCGGGGCACCGCAGTTCGCGCCTGAGTGCTTCACCATCATGCCGTGCGAGGGCGCGGTGCGGCCGTCTGGCGGCTTCCTGGACGGCATCAGGTCAATCCGGGTGAAGATGACGCGGGATCGGCTCGTGGCGACGCCGGCGGGCATCCTGGAACTGATGGCGACTGAGTCAGACCGCGTGGCTCGCCCGGGCCGCTACGTCGCCGGCCGGCTGATCTGCGCCGTCAACGTCGGATCGGCGTTGGCAGAACGGGGCATTAAGGGGACCGGGAGCGCGCTGGCGCTGTCGTATCTGCGACGGGGGCAGGAGTCGGGTCCAGTGCCGGGCGCCGTGGCGGTGTTGTCGCGCCGTGGTGGCGGTCACGTTGCGATCGTGTCGCGCGTCGCAGCCGGCCAGGTCTACGTCTGGAATCCCTCGCCTCGAGGCCGCGGTTGGAAGGAGGTTGCGTATCGGCACCGTGCCATCAGCTATCGCGTGCCGGGCTGAACAATTCGGGGCTTCGGCCCCGTCCACAGGCCGATGGCGACTTGTTGTCTCTGGCGCCTCATTGACTTGGCCGCGTCACCTTTCCGGCGGCGCGGCTTTTTTCGTTTGGCGGAACCACTTCGGATTATTGCCGTTGCGACTGAGCACTGCGTCCCTGCCGACGCGGGGCGGGGAGAGCCCCTAAAGGCCCACAGCCGCCGCTGTGGAAGCGGGGCTCTCCTCTGTTTCGACTTCAAGCCGATCGACGGCTCAACAACGTCGTCCCTATCCAGCACGGCGAGCAATTCATTGATGGTTTTTTCGTCGCGCGGGCCGGGCTGAATGTAGTCCGAGGATGAGTTGCGCCTCGCGCAATGCCATCACGGCCACTTCTTGATCAGATAAATTCATCGTTCCCTCACCAGTTTGCCGACGGGAGCTTTATCGATGTAACGGTAGACCGGCGTGCCCTTCGGATAGAGTGCTTGCATTATCCTGAGGCGCGTGAACTCGATCGGGCCGTCGTGCTCGGCAGCTTGGTTCAGGCCGTGCATCGCAGTTTGCCAGGCTGCGCTGTCATGCTCGTTCTTGGGCAATCTTGTGACGTAGTCGCCGGCGTCGCGCAACGTGACTAACGGCTCGCCATCGGGGGACGAGCAGCGGCACCGGAAACTGACGGTACCATCCGGACTTTGACATCTCACGCGAGCCTCAATGCCAGTTGCCGGTCTCGACCGGCGTGTCGGGTTACGAAATCCTCAATGGTCGAAGGCACGTCTTCATAGGCGATATCTGCGCGACGCCGGATCTCACGCGCGATATCCTCACTGACGTCGCTTGCCCACCTTTCCGCAGTGTTGAAGGCGACGATCCGGTTGGGATTTTCGTCGGTGATGACGGATTCTAAATCGGTGCGATCGAGGTTTGTTTCGTGGAAGGAAAGACCCTCGCGTCCGAAATCGTCGATCACCAGATAAATCGTCTGGTCGTGGTCGTTCGGAACGATCGAGGGCGTCCAGCTAGAGCGGCGCATGGCCTATCTCCCTCAAGGTGGCGACACGGGAGGCCTCCCGTTGGCAGTCGATGGCCAGATTGTAGGCGCTTCTCATATGCCCGATGATGATCGGGTCATCGGTCGGCTGGGATTGAATCAGGGCCGCTCCGAGATGCGCTATGATCTCAAGAAGGGGATCGATCGCATATTCGGGCACAATGGATGGGCTTCTGTCGGTCATGACTAGCTCGCCCTTCGGGTTCGTGCTGGGGAGCGGGCGGGCTTGGTCGTCTTGGGTTCGTCTCTCGGAGCAGCTTTCTTGCCGGCGATGGGTAGCAGCATTTCGCGCTGGCCGGTCGCCTTGGCCGGCTTCTTATTCTTTGCAGGTGCTGTCTTCGCAGCGCCGCCCTTTAGGCTCTGCTGGAGCGCAGTCATCAGATCGACAACGTTGGTGCCAGGCCGCGGGCTCGCCTTTGCCTTGCCAAGTGTGCCGTTGCGCTTGCTGTTCACGAGGTCAACAAGAGCGGCCTCATAGCGGTCTTCGAACTTGCCGGGCTCGAACTCGCCCGACTTTTGCTCAACGATGTGTCGCGCCAGATCCAGCATGTCCTTCGTGACTTTGACGTCCTGGATGTCGTCAAAATAGTCTTCCTCGCTGCGAACTTCGTAGGGATAGCGCAAGAGCGTGCCCATCAACCCGTTCTTGAGCGGCTCCAGTGCGATGATGTGCTCTCGGCTGGTCAGCACCAGGCGACCGATTGCCACCATGTTCATGCTGCGGATGGTCTCACGTATGACTGCATAGGCGTCGTGGCCGACCTTGCCGTCGGGGACGAGGTAATAGGGTCGGATTGCGTATCGAGGATCGATGTCCGCCTTGGGTATGTCTTCGCTGAGCACCTCGTCGCCGGTATCGGCGTCCACCTTCACATACTTGATGCGATGGCCCGTGTTACGGTTGATCTGATTGAAACTGATCTTCTCAGAATCGGACGTCGCCGGAAAAAGCGCACCCGGACAGGTCACGAGCGAAAGACGTAAAAAGCCCTTCCAATTGGCGCGCGGGGCCATGGGCAATACTCCACACAACGAACACTACTGAACTGGCGACTCAAGCCGGTTCCTGTTGATTCGTTCCGGCGTCAGGTCGCTTCGGCGTCTCGCCACTTTCGACGGAATGCGTGGATGGTCGGGAAGGGATGCCCGATCTTTCGCGCCTGTATACGAACGCTGGTGATGGTGCGCCCGAAGGCTGCCGCGGCGCGCACGGGCGTCGCACCGCTGGCGACTATTCCTTTAAGACGTTCGTTCTCTTCGGCGGTCCAGCTTTTATTCCTCAGGCTCTTGTGCACGGCGTTCACGCCGGTGGCTTGAGGTTGCGTGTCAGCGCTGACATGGAGGGCGAGCCCAACGGGTCGGCGACAATTTTCGTAGTGATGAAATTGCACCTTTGGCACTCGAACGTGCGTTTCTCGGTACCGTCCCGGCGGGGCTCCCGGTGGGCCAGAGCCATCCGGGTATTGCAGCGCATGCAACGGGGATGCTCGATGGCTGCGAGCGGCCAGAGGGAAGGGATGCGGTCCGACATGGGGCTCACCATTCGATCAAGAACGGCAAATTCTACGCCCGGATTTAAGGTGCTGTCGGCACGGAACCCGACGGAAGAGTAGCCCCCAGTGCGAGTACCACGAAGCCGCCGCTATCATGCATGGCGAGCGCGCCGTCGGCGATGGCCCGATCCCGACCGGCTGAGTATTCCGCCACGTTGCCACCCGCCTTACGGAAAGCGTCGTTCCAAGCGCCGACAGACACCCGGCCCCTGGCATCGATGATCCCGGCTGCGATTTCAAGAAGCTTGCGCGCCGCGGCCTCCGGGCTGGAGAACGGGCGAGGCTCGACGAATTTGGAAGAGAGGGTCACGGCGCCGTTCGATCTGATTCCGGCCGACGGCGTCAAGCCCATAGGTCTCGGCTCGGGTACTGGCCGAACTGGCCCTTCCTAATTGCAGATTAGGCCACTCTTTTAACCTGGGTTAGGATCGCCTTGGCGGTCTCCGATTCCGGGTCGGGGCCAGATTGAAGCATGCCATCAGGGCGCACGAATAGCTCGGTAAGCGGATCGACCTCCAGCCGGTCGAACAGGGCTTTTAGCTCGGGCCTTAGACCGTCACCACAGAGGGCGGCGATAGAGTGAAATTTCCGCATTTCGTGCTCCTATGCTGCTTTGAGGCATCGTAGGAGCTTGGCCGGGCAAACCACCCGATTGCCGAGTAGGGCTCTTAGATTTCGAGGTAGGCCATCGACGTTGGCTGTTTTGTCCAGAGATGTGCTCTGTTTTGCTCGCTGCGGTGCAAAGCAAGAACACACGGACTTTTTGCTGAGCAGAAAGTCTGGCACAGGGTGGCAGGTCAGATCGGAGCGGAAGAGCATTATCCTGCTTCCCGCCGCGCGCAACGATCACCAGTGCGTCGTCCGGCAACGGCCGCTGCAGGGTAACGGCTTCAGCCCACGGCGCCCGCATCCAGGCGTCGCATTCCTCGGGCGTCGTCAGGATCACCGGCATCGCCTTGGGGTGGATCGGTCCCGCAATGCCGTTCGGCTCTGTGGTGAGGAAGCCGTAGA
>NZ_JAQGJD010000379.1 GCF_028290785.1 Tardiphaga sp.
CCGCTGCCGAGCGTGGAGGAGGCGCTGGCCTATCCCTATACGGAGCGCGAACGCACGGCGATCGCCCGCAACCGCGCGCGGCTATTCGTCGGAAGTCCTGCCACGGTGATGCAGAAACTGCAGCCGCTGGTGGATTCCAGCCAGGCCGACGAGTTGATGGTGATCACCGCGGTGACCGATCACGAGGCGCGGAAGAAATCGTACACGCTGCTGGCGGAGGCGTTTCAGTTGCAGAAGTCGGCGGCATAAACTCGAACCTCGCCACGTTATTGCGAGGTCAGGGAAAGCCAATTGGCTTTCCCCTTAGCGAAGCGACGCGGCGATCCAGAAGGCCGCAAGCGCCAAAAGGGCTGGATTGCTTCGTCGCAAGAGCTCCTCGCAATGACGGCTGATAGTTCTGCGTGCCCAGTCCGGCGATGTCGGAATCGACGCCGCTAACACGTCCTTGGGTGACCAGACCAACGAAAGGTGAGATCCGATGCTCTATGCGATCCTGGCCTACCACGTCGAAGACCTCGTCGCGTCCTGGACCGCCGAACAGGATGCGGCGGTGATGGGCAATCTTCACAAGGTGCACGACAAGCTGAAAGCCGAGGATCGGCTGGGACCGGCCGCGCGGCTAGGCGCGACCAAGGACGCGTTCACGTTGCGCGGGCCGGGCGCCGGCGTGGTCATCGATGGTCCGTTTGCCGAGACCAAGGAGCAGTTGCTGGGCTTCTATGTCGCCGACTGCGCCACGCGCGAAGACGCCAGTGCCGTTGCGCGCGACCTGCGTCGCGTCAATCCGACCGCGGTCTACGAGATTCGCCCGGTCATCCTGTTCCTGCCCGGTGCACCCTTTGCCGCGACGCATACGTTGGCCACTGACGCGGCACCGTAAGCGATGTCGCGTTCCCCGGACGCGGTGCATTGCGCCGCATCTTGGCGGCGTAGTGCGCCGCAGATCCGGCGTCCCGGTTTTGTGAGCAGAAAGCTGGATCCCGGATCTGCGCAGCAGCGTAAGGACGCTGCAGCGCGTCCGGGAAACGAGGGAGCGCTACTCTGCCTCGCCATAACTCGCGCGGAACGGGTGGCTGGGATACACGCCGACAATCCTGAATTCGCGCGAGAAGAATTTCAGCTCTTCCAGCGCGAAAGCGAGGTTGCGGTCGTCGGGATGGCCGTCGACGTCGGCGTAGAACTGCGTGGCGAAGAAGTTGCCGTCCACCATGTAGCTTTCCAGCTTGGTCATGTTGACGCCGTTGGTGGCGAAGCCGCCCATCGCCTTATACAAAGCGGCCGGCAGGTTGCGCACCCGGAACACGAAACTGGTGACCAGCGGGCCGGAATCCTGCGCCGCCCATTTGGCGTCCTTCGCCAGCATCACGAAGCGGGTGGTGTTGTGCGCTTCGTCCTCGACGTCCTCGGCGAGGATATCGAGGCCGTAGATATCGGCGGCAAGCTTTGAGGCGAACGAGGCGCAGCTCTTGTCGCCGCGTTCGGCGACCGCGCGCGCGGAGCCCGCCGTATCGGCGGCGACGATCGCCTTGATGCCGAGCTTGCGGATGATGCGGCGGCACTGGCCGAGCGCATGGACATGGCTTTCGACGGTCTTGATGTCGGCCAGTTTGGCGCCGCGGGGTGCCATCATCTGGTGATGGATCGGCAGAAACCATTCGCCGACGATGAACAGGCCGGAGGCCGGCAGCAGGTGGTGGATGTCGGCGACGCGGCCGGCGATCGAGTTCTCGATCGGGATCATGCCGAGCTCGGCTTCGCCCGAAGAGATCGCCGCCAGCGCATCCTCGAAGGTGGCGCAGGGCAGCGGCACGGCGTCGGGAAACGCCTCGACGATGGCGATATGGGAATTGGCGCCGGGCTCGCCCTGGAATGCTATTTTCATGGTGGTGGTCTCTGTGTGGTCGCTCAGGAAGTCTGCAAAATCCGCCGGGCGGTCTCAAGGTCGGCCGGCGTATCGACGCCGAGCGGCACCGACCGGACGATGGCCGCGTCGATCCGCATGCCGGCTTCCAGCGCTCGTAGCTGTTCGAGCTTCTCGCGCATCTCGAGCACCGAGGGCGACAGGCTCACGAAGCGTTCCAGCGCCGACCGGCGGTAGGCATAGAGTCCGATATGATGATAGCGCGGTCCGTCGCCGTACGGCGCCGTGGCCCGGGTAAAATACAGTGCCCGGAGCCGCCGGGCGTCCAGCGGCGAGCCGATCAGCTTCACCACGTTCGGGCTCAGGTGCTCCTCCTCGGTGCGGATTTCGGCGGCGAGGGTGCCAATATCCACCGCGGCGTCCGCCAGCAGATCGACCGCGGCGCGAATGTCGCCCGGCGGAATGGTGGGCAGATCGCCCTGGACGTTGACGATGGTTCGCACGGCGCCCGCCGGATCGAGCTTCGTCAGTGCCTCAAAAATGCGGTCAGAGCCGGACGGATGGTCGGCGGAGGTCATCACCACCTCGCCGCCGTGCGCGGTGACGGCGTCGGCGATCTCCTGGCCGTCGGTGGCCACCACGACCCGACCGATGCCGGCTTCCTCGGCGCGGCGCAGCACATGGACGATCATCGGCAGGCCGGCGATGTCCAGCAATGGCTTGCCGGGCAGGCGGGTCGCCGCCATGCGGGCGGGGATCAGCACGATGGTGTCGGTGGCGGTCATGGGAGACGGTCTGGAACCAGCTGAAAGACGCAGCAAATGGCGGGGGTTGATGGAAAACTGCCGCGTTTATACGGGTTGCCAGAGCGGGGGCAAACCGTTATCTCAAATCGGCTGCCTGTGCGGCTGCGAACGCGATTCCTAAGCCCAACGTGGCCGATTCAACGGCCTTTCACTGACCTTGGCGTGGAGCCTGACCAACGATGGACTCCTTCGAACTCAATAAGATCATGGGCGCCGTGCTCGGCACCTGCCTGGTTCTGATGGCGATGAGCATCACCGCGGAAGCGGTGTTCTCGCCGAAGAAGTTGGAAAAGCCCGGCTACGACATCGCGGTCAAGGAAGAGGCCGCCGGCGGGGGCAAGGCCGCTGCGGCGCCCTCGGAGCCGATCGAGAAACTGCTGCAGACCGCTTCGATCGAAAAGGGCGGCGTGGCCGCCAAGAAGTGCGCCGCGTGCCATACCTTCGAAAAGGGCGGCCCGAACCGCGTCGGCCCGAACCTGTTCGGCACCGTCAACGAGCATGTCGGCCAGGGCAAGAACGGCTTTAATTTCTCCGCGGCCATGAAGGCCAAGGGCGGCACCTGGACGTTCGAGGAACTGAACAAGTTCATCGCCAACCCCAAGGGCACCGTTCCCGGTACCGCCATGGGCTTCGCCGGCATCCAGAAGGACAGCGAGCGCGCCGACGTGATCGCCTACCTGGCGTCGCTGGCCGATACCCCGGTGCCGCTGCCGACGGCCGCCAAGTAACGGCTGTCTTGCCTCATCATCTGCGATCGAGCGGCCAGGTTTTACCTGGCCGTTTTCGTATCCGCCTTACCAAAGCTTAAGCGGGACGTTTCGCCGCAATGGGCTAGGATGCAGCCTGGTTAGATGACGGATGGTATCGTCTGGAAAACCCGGCATAATCGGTCGAATCCTCGCCTTATATTGCGGCTCTACTCGGCGCTTCGGTTCACAGGAATTCTGCATTTGACCATTTCCCTCTCCCGACGACGTCTGCTGCAAACCAGCGCATTCGCGGCCCTCGCCCCGGCGCTCGGCCTCGGCATTCTCCCCGCCACGCCGGTCGCCGCGCAGTCCGAGAGCGAATGGCGCCACGCGCTGTCGCTGTTCGGCGAGATCAAATATCCCGAAGGCTTCAAGCGTTTCGACTACGTCAATCCGGAAGCGCCGAAGGGCGGCGTGGTGCGCCAGATCGCGATCGGCACCTTCGACAATTTCAA
>NZ_JAQGJD010000397.1 GCF_028290785.1 Tardiphaga sp.
GAGCCTTCCTGCAAGGCATCATGAGCGACATCGGCAAGGGCGTCGGCGTTCCCAACCCGCTCGCCATGACGATCCCCGAGACCGTCTACATGTGCTTCCAGCTGACCTTCGCGATCATCACCCCGGCGCTGATCGCCGGGGCGCTGGCCGACCGCATGAAGTTCTCCGCCTTCCTGGCCTTCATGGGATCGTGGCTGATCTTCGTCTACTGCCCGATCGCCCACTGGGTGTGGGGCGGCGGCTGGCTGGGCGCCATGGGCGCGCTGGACTACGCCGGCGGCTCGGTCGTCCACCTGAACGCCGGCACCGCGGGCCTGGTGGCCGCGCTGATGCTCGGCAAGCGCAAGGGCCTCGGCACCGAGAACTTCGCGCCGCATAACCTGGCCTATTCGGTCATCGGCGCGTCGCTGCTGTGGGTCGGCTGGTTCGGCTTCAACGTCGGTTCGAACCTGGAAGCCTCGGGCACCGCCGCGCTGGCGATGACCAACACCTTCCTCGCCACCGCGGTTGCGGCAATGGCCTGGATGTTCGCGGAATGGATGACCAAGGGTCACCCCTCGCTGCTCGGCGCCGCTTCCGGCGCGGTTGCCGGCCTCGTCGCCGTCACGCCCGCCTGCGGATTCTCCGGTCCGATGGGTGCGATGGTTCTCGGTCTGGTCGCAGGCGTCGTCTGCCTGTTCTTCTGCACCGTGATCAAGAATGCGCTCGGCTATGACGACTCGCTCGATGTGTTCGGCGTCCATTGCGTCGGCGGCATCATCGGCGCGCTTGCCACCGGCATCCTGGTCAACCCGGCCCTCGGCGGCACGGGCGTCATGGATTACGTCGCCGGCAAGATCGGCGACTACGACATGGTCACCCAGATGATCTCGCAGTGCAAAGCTGTCGCGACCACGCTGGTGTGGTCCGGCGTCGGCTCGGCGATCCTGTTCAAGGTCGTCGATGTCATCGTCGGTCTCCGCGTCAACGTTGAAGTCGAGCGCGAAGGCCTCGACGTCACCGAGCACACCGAACGCGCCTACAACATGTAAGCGCCAAGGCGCGCTGCGGAGGTCTTTCGCAGCGCGCCTCAACGGGATCGGTTGGGGCACATACCCGGCAATGCCACAACCGTCGAAGGGCTCCAGCGCAAGCTGGGGCCCTTCACCTTTTTTGGGGTGCTTGATGCATCAGTTAGGTTCGGGCGCGACTAGCTTCACGCTTGGAAAATAGGTTCGATAACGTTTGGTGTCGCGGGTCAGTATCGAGAGATTCAGGACCGCCGCGTGCGCGCCAATAAAGAAGTCGGGGAGCACTCCGGTTCGGAGCCCGCCCGCCGAACGATAGCGCAAGAATGTCTTGCCCGCGAGGAACAGGGAGGCGCGCGGCATCGGCGCGACTTCGATGCGATACTCGTCTAGCAATGCATCCAGCGTTTCGAAAACGGAAAACCGCGCCGAAACCTCTGCGTAGATGACATCATTGATAATGAGCGGCCCTCGCAACGCGGCCCGGTCCAGTTGCTGTTCCGACCAGTCGGCCCATTCCTGACCTTCGGTTATGACGTCGAGCAGAACATTTGAATCAACCAGTGTCATTCCGGCTCGCCACGAAGTAGCGCCATAATCTCATCGGTGCTCATGCCCGGTCCGGCGCTACCTCGCAGACCTGCAAACCGGCTTGGCTGCTTGGAACCGTCTGCCTTTTCGATCACGACGCTGCCGTCATCAGCAAGCCTGAAGGCCACTTGGCTGCCGGGCCCTATTCCGAGCTGATCTCTAAATGGCTTTGGAATCGTCACTTGGCCCTTGCTCGTAACTCTCGTTGCCATCAGATCTCTCCGGGTAACACCTCGTCGTATATTGGTAATACTAACCAAAACGGCCTGAAAAGTCGATGGTTAATCGCGCCTTAACCTCGGCGTATCATGGTGGTTTGATCCATTTGCCGATCCCGCAAGGCGGTCGGCCGTCTCCGAAAGTGCTGCTTGAGTATGGTGATGTCCGCTTCTTTCCCCGCGGCGCAGGGCGCTGGTGCACCGGCCGGCGAACGTTCGCCGTTCGCGCGGCTGACCGAGCTGTTGGCGCCGTACCAACCGGGCAAGCCGCTAATCACGCTGTCGCTGGGCGAGCCGCAGCATCCGGTGCCGGATTTCGTCGGCCCGGTGCTGGCCAGGCACATCGCCGATTTCGGCCGCTATCCGATGGCCCGCGGCATCGAGCCGTTCCGCCGCGCCGCGGCGACCTGGATGGGGACGCGCTTCGAGTTGCCGCGCCCGCTCGATCCGGAAACCGAAGTGCTGGTGCTGAACGGCAGCCGCGAGGGCCTGTTCTTCGCGGCCATCACCGCGGCACGCTTCGTCGGCCCGCGCAAGGGCCCGCCGGCGATCCTGCTGCCGAATCCGTTTTACCCGGCCTATGGCGCCGGCGCCCGCGCCGCCGGCTGCGAGCCGGTGTTCCTGCCGACCACGCTGGCGAACGGCTTCCTGCCCGATCTCGACGCGCTCGACGAGGCGACCTTGTCGCGCACGGTGGCGATGTATATCGCCTCGCCCGCCAATCCGCAGGGCGCGGTCGCCACTCCCGCTTACTTCAAGCGTCTGCACGAACTCGCGCTGCGCCACGGCTTCATCGTGCTATCCGACGAATGCTATTCGGAGATCTACACCCAGGCGGCCCCCGGCAGCATGCTGGAAGTCGCGGGACCGGACTTCGCCAATGTCGTGGCGTTTCAGTCGTTGTCGAAGCGCTCCAACCTGCCGGGCATGCGGGTCGGCTTCGCCGCCGGCGACAAGAAATTTCTGGCCGCGTTCCACGAGCTGCGCAATGTCGCCGCGCCGCAGGTGCCGGTGCCGCTGCAGCAGGTCGCGGTCGCCGCCTACAGCGACGAGGCGCATGTGGACGAGAACCGCCGGCTATACGGACTCAAATTCGATCTCGCCGACCAGATCCTCGGCAACCGCTACGGCTATGTCAGGCCGGCCGGCGGTTTCTGCCTGTGGCTCGACGTCTCCGCTTTCGGCGGCGACGAGGAAGCGAGCGTGAAACTCTATCGTGACGGCGGCGTGCGCGTAGTGCCCGGAAGCTATCTGGCGCGCCCGCAACCCGACGGCAGCAATCCCGGCGCCGGCTATATTCGCCTGGCGCTGGTGCAGGACAGTGAAACGACGGCCGAGGCATTGCACCGGCTGGTCGCGATTTTGAATTAACGCAGGGCGATATGAGCACCACGATCGAACGCGTCATCCCCCTGGTCGGACAGTTGCCCGCGTCGATACGCGAGATGCTGGCGCGGCGGCTGCGCGAGCTCGCCGGCTTCGGTCTGATCGGCCTGTCCGGCATCGCCGCGGCGGCGCTGATGACATGGTCGGTGCAGGACCCCAGCCTCAGCCACGCCACCTCGCGCGCGATTCGCAACATTGTTGGCTATCCCGGCGCGATTGGCGCCGATCTCCTGATGCAGATCATCGGGCTCGGCTCGATCATGCTGATCCTGCCGGTCGCCGTATGGGGCTGGCGGATGATGACGCACCGGCATTTCGACCGCGAGGCGCTGCGCATTGCGTGCTGGATTCTCTGCACCGTGATCGCCTCGGGCTTCGCCAGTTGCTGGCAGCACGGCGGCTCGTGGCCGCTGCCGACCGGCGTCGGCGGCGTGGTCGGCGACGCGCTGTTTCGTGCGCCGGCGGTGGTGTTCGGCCCGGTCGGCTTCATCTATCGCTTCGTGCTAGGCATCATCCTGGGCACGGCGATGGTCGCCACCTTCCTGATGGCCTGCGGGCTGGGCGCGCAGCCCAAGGAAGAATTCGCCGCCATCGAGGACGACGACACGCCGTTCGACGAGGAAGAACACGATCGCGGTTCGGTCTCGCTGGGCTGGGCCGTGCATGCCGCCATGAGCACCAAGGCGCGGATCGGCCGGCTGCTGTCGATGCTGTACGCCAGGTTCGTGACGTCGGCACCCGAACCGCGCACCGCGGCGTTCGAACGCCAGGAGCCCAATCTCGGCGGCCGTCGCACCAGCCCGCCGATCGCGCCGCAGAGCCGCGACGATCACGACGACGATGAGCACGAAGACCTCGACGAGGAAGAAGAAGACGAGATCGAGGAAGCGCCGGTTGCCCGCGCGCGCAAGAAGCCGGCCAAGGAGCCGGTGCGCAAGAACAACAGCGGCACTTTCGAACTGCCGTCGGTGAGCGTGTTGACCGCGCCGCGCGCCGCCGATCGGCAGCCGCTCAGCAAGGCCGAGCTGGAAACCAATTCGCGCGCGCTGGAAGGCGTGCTGTCGGATTTCGGCGTCCGCGGCGAGATCGTCAAGGCGCATCCGGGCCCGGTGGTGACGCTGTACGAGTTGGAGCCAGCACCTGGTATCAAGTCGTCGCGCGTGATCGGCCTCGCCGACGACATCGCGCGTTCGATGAGCGCGTTGTCGGCACGCGTCGCCGTGGTGCCCGGCCGCAACGCCATCGGCATCGAGCTGCCCAATGCGCATCGCGAGAATGTTTACTTACGCGAACTGCTGACGGTGAAGGACACCAACGAAGGCATCAAGCTGCCGCTATGCCTCGGCAAGAATATCGGCGGCGAATCCATCATCGTCGATCTCGCCCGCATGCCGCATCTCCTGATCGCCGGCACCACCGGCTCCGGCAAATCGGTGGCCATCAACACCATGATCCTCAGCCTGGTGTACCGGCTGCGGCCGGACCAGTGCCGCCTGATCATGGTCGATCCGAAGATGCTCGAGCTATCCGTCTACGACGGCATCCCGCACTTGCTGACGCCCGTCGTAACGGATCCGAAGAAAGCGGTCGTCGCCTTGAAGTGGGCGGTTCGTGAGATGGAGGACCGCTACAAGAAGATGTCCAAGGTCGGTGTGCGCAACATCGACGGCTTCAACGCCCGGGTGGCGGAAGCCAAGCTGCGCGGCGAGGTGATCACCCGCACGGTGCAGACCGGCTACGACCGCGAGACCGGGGAGGCGATCTTCGAGAGCGAGGAGATGGACCTCACGGTGCTGCCCTATATCGTGGTGATCGTCGACGAGATGGCCGACCTGATGATGGTGGCCGGCAAGGACATCGAAGGGGCGATCCAGCGGCTGGCCCAGATGGCCCGGGCGGCCGGCATCCACCTGATCATGGCGACGCA
>NZ_JAQGJD010000402.1 GCF_028290785.1 Tardiphaga sp.
GGATTTCCGGTGCCGCCATCATGGCCGGCGAACTGAAGCGTGCGGGTGAAGGCGGCCGAGGCCTGCCTCCGTGCAAAACGTCGTCAGATCAGGAAAGGGCCGGAGGGGCGCGGGCCTGCGCGTTGGAGCCGACCCGGACCAGCGCGGTCGGGGTGGTGGTTTCGAGCCAGGAGACCTTCTGGTATGCGCGCTGCAGCGTGACGAACAGCAGCGGCGGCGGATCGACCGCCAGCGAACCGCCAAGGCCCACCGCGCAGATCGAGCAGCAATTATTGTGCGACGACGGCACCTGCGAGTGCGACGTCTGGCCGTCCTCCGAGGTCATCCCGGAGCAGATTTCGGCCATGTAGAGCGGATCGGAGACGGCCTGGGCCACGGCGCGAAAGGCACCGATCGGCGCGAACAACTGCACCAGCAGCGCCAGCATGACGATTGGAACGTATGCCTCCAGCCGCCGTCGCATCCTGTTCCCCTGTTGCCGCCACCGAAGTGCTTCTTGTCCCGGACGCGGTGCAGCGCTATTGCGCTGCTCCGCAGAGCCGGGACCGTACCAAGCACCGGAGTCCTTGGCGGTCCCGGCTCTGCAGTGCACTACGCCGCCAAGGAGCGGCGCACTGCACTGCGTCCGGGACAAGGTCCATCGGGCTTGATCTTGCTTTTTAGCTACCACCCGCCCCGGGACTTGTCGAGTTGCGGTTGTTCCATTCGCTGCGCACCACGTAGGCCATTCCACCTGCCAGCATCAGTGCCAGCGCGAACCAGGTCAGGGCGTAGACCAGATGGCTGTTCGGCAGGCTGACGACGGTAAGGCCGCCGACCGGGCCCGGACCGGGCATCGCATCCGCGTCGATGAAATACGGCGCGACGTCGGTCAGACCGCGCGCCCCGGCGATGGCCTCCACGTCGCGCGAATGCCAGCGGTCGGCCGCGGGATCGTTGGCGCGCAGGAAGCCGCCGTGGGGTTCGTTGACGCGCAGCAGGCCGGTGATCTCCACCCTGCCCGGCGGCATTTCGGCGCGGGCCTTGTCCTTGTCGTCGCCGGACACGAAGCCGCGATTGACGAGAATGACGAAGCCCGCGTCGGTGCGCAACGGCGTCATCACCCAGTAACCGCCGCCCAGCGCGGTAACCGCTTGCACGAGGGTGTCGCGGTCCCGCAGAAACACGCCCACGGCGCGGACCCGGCGGTAGGCGTCGCGCGACGCGTCGATGGCGGGCCATGCCGCTCGGCCCGGCGCGTCGACCGCGGGGGCATGGATGCGCTGCTCGATCTGCGCGATCAGGTCGAGCTTCCAGACCCGGCGCTGCAATTGCCAGACGCCGAGCGTCGTCAATGCGGCAATCAGCAGGATCGCGATCCCGCCGAGCAAGAAGAGCGTCAGCGGCGACCGTGGCCGCCGGCGATCTCCTTCGCCGGAGAGGGTCACGGCATGTTCTTCATGGCTTCCGGCGTCATCATGGGCATCATGTTGGTGTTGAGGTGGTACATGACCCACAGCGAGCCGCTCAGCGTGATCACGATGATGACGACGGTGAAGATCATCGCCATCACGGTCCAGCCGCCCTCGGACTTCGAGTTCATGTGCAGGAAGTACACCATGTGCACGACGATCTGCGCCAGCGCGAAGCCCATCACCAGAAAAGCGGTGACCTGCTTGCTCTGGATCGTGCCGGACATCACCAGCCAGAACGGAATCGCGGTGAGCAGCACCGACAGGCCGAAGCCGATCATATAGTCGCGGCGGGTACCGTGTGCGGCGCCATCGTCATGGTGGTGCGAATCGCCGTGGCGGGAGTCGGCGTGGGGTTCGGCGTGAGCGGTCATCGCAGCATTCCCAGCAGGTAGACAAAGGTGAAGACGCCGATCCAGATCACGTCGAGGAAATGCCAGAACAGGCTGAGGCACATCAGACGGCGCGTGTTGGCGGCGATAAGGCCGTATTTGCCGACCTGCACCATCAAGGTCACCAGCCAGACCAGGCCGAAGGTGACGTGCAGGCCGTGGGTGCCGACCAGCGTGAAGAACGCCGACAGGAAGCCCGAGCGCTGCGGGGTTGCGCCCTCATGGATCAGACTGTGGAATTCATGCAGTTCGATGCCGAGGAACGACAGGCCGAACAAGCCGGTCAGCGCCAGCCAGATCAGCGTGGCGCGCTTGTCGCCCTCCTGCGCCGACAGCATCGCAAAGCCGTAGGTGATCGAGGAAAACAGCAGCATCGCGGTGTTGAGCGCGACCAGCGGCAGTTCAAACAGGTCCTTCGGCGACGGGCCGGCGGCATAGTTGGCCCCGAGCACGCCGTAGGTGGCGAACAGAATCGCAAAGATGAGGCAATCGCTCATCAGATAGATCCAGAAGCCGAGCATGGTGCTGCCGCCTTCGGCGTGATCAGGCTCGTCGGTCAGATAGAAGGATGGCACCGCGGTGTCGGCGTCAGGAATCAGGTTGGCGCTGGACATCGATCAGGCTCCGGCCGCGAGCAGATGCGTGCGCGCATCCTCGGTCGCGATCACTTCCTCCACGGGAATGTGGAAGTCGCGGTGATAGTTGAAGGTGTGGTGGATCGCGACGCCGAGCAGCGCCACGAAGCCCAGCACCGCCAGCCACCACATGTACCAGATGAGGCCGACCGCCATCACGGTGCTCAAGGCCGCGAGGATGACGCCGGTGCCGGTGTTCTTCGGCATGTGAATGGCCCTGAACCCGGAGGTCGGCCGGACATAGCCGCGCCTCTTCATGTCGGCATAGCTATCGCCCTCGTGGATCACTGGGGTGAACGCGAAATTGTACGATGGCGGTGGCGACGACGTCGACCACTCCAGCGTGCGGCCGTTCCAGGGATCGCCGGTGACGTCGCGGAGCTGTTCGCGCTTCACGAAGGTCATCACGAACTGCACCAGCATGGCGCCGATTCCGATCGCGATCAGCACCGCGCCGAACGCGGCGATCATGAACCAGATCTGGTACGACGGATCGTCGAAGTGGCGCAGCCGACGCGTCACGCCCATCAGGCCGAGGACGTAGAGCGGCATGAAGGCGAAGTAGAAGCCGACCACCCAGAACCAGAACGAGACCTTGCCCCAGAACACATCGAGCTTGAAGCCAAATGCCTTCGGGAACCAGTAGTTGATGCCGGCGAACAGGCCGAACAGCACGCCGCCGATGATGACGTTGTGGAAATGCGCGATCAGGAACAGGCTGTTGTGCAGCACGAAGTCGGCCGGCGGCACCGCCAGCAGCACGCCGGTCATGCCGCCGATCACGAAGGTGATCATGAAGGCGATGGTCCACATCATCGGCAGCTCGAAGCGGATCCGGCCGCGGTACATCGTGAACAGCCAGTTGAAGATCTTCGCCCCGGTCGGGATCGAGATCACCATGGTGGTGATGCCGAAGAACGAGTTGACGCTGGCGCCCGACCCCATGGTGAAGAAGTGATGCAGCCAGACCAGGTAGGACAGGATGGTGATGACGGCGGTGGCGTAGACCATCGAGGTGTAGCCGAACAATCGCTTGCCGGAGAAGGTCGAGACCACCTCCGAGAAGATGCCGAACGCCGGCAGCACCAGGATGTAAACCTCCGGATGGCCCCAGATCCAGATCAGGTTCACATACATCATCGGGTTGCCGCCGAGATCGTTGGTGAAGAAGTTCATGCCGGCATAGCGATCCAGCGACAGCAGCGCGAGCACCACGGTCAGCACCGGGAACGACGCCACGATCAGGATGTTGGTGCACAGCGAGGTCCAGACGAACACCGGCATCTTCATGTAGGACATGCTCGGCGCGCGCATCTTGACGATGGTCGCGATCAGGTTGACGCCTGATAAAGTCGTGCCGACACCAGCGACCTGCAGCGCCCATATGTAGTAATCGACCCCGACATCCGGGCTGTAGCCGATGCCCGACAATGGCGGATAGGCCAGCCAGCCGGTGCGCGCGAATTCGCCGACGAACAGCGACATCATCACCAGCACGGCGCCGGCCACGGTCATCCAGAAGCTGAAATTGTTGAGGAACGGGAACGACACGTCGCGCGCGCCGATCTGCAGCGGCACCACGAAGTTCATCAACCCGGTGACGAACGGCATCGCCACGAAGAAGATCATGATAACGCCGTGGGCGGTGAAGATCTGGTCGTAATGGTGCGCCGGCAGGAAGCCGTCATTGGCGCCGAACGCCATCGCCTGCTGGGCGCGCATCATCAGCGCGTCGGCAAAGCCGCGCAGCAGCATGACGAGGCCGAGGATGCAGTACATGATGCCGATCTTCTTGTGGTCGACGGACGTGAACCACTCCTTCCAGAGATAGCCCCACAGCTTGAAGTAGGTCAGCGCGCCGAGCAGCGCGATGCCGCCCAGCATCACGCCGATGAAGGTGACCAGCAGGATCGGCTCGTGCAGCGGGAAGGATTCCAGCGTGAGGCGGCCGAAGATCGGGCTGATCGCGAGAGCGGGGGTCGACATCATTAAAACCGTTTCGCAGGAGTGATTAGCTGGGCTCGCCGAGGCGGGCGATGCTGAAGGGGAGCAGGCGCGGCACGCCGGGTTTCGGCAGACCGGCGCCGACCATGCCCGCGGGATCGCGCGGCGACATCAGCGTGGGGGATGCAGCGGCGTGTGCGGCGCCCATCGGCTCTTCGATGGTGCAAAGCGAATAGACGAAGGATGGCCGGGCCGCCAGCGGCGAGTCGCGGCGGGCGTACTTGTCCTGAGCCAGCGGCAGCGTGTTGTTGATGCTGGCCATGCCGCCGCCGCCCTTGGCATCGACCCGCATCATTTCGTCCATGCACATCTTGCCGGGCTGCACGCACATGTTGAGCGCGGCATGATAGAGGTCCGCCGGCACCGAACTGTAATGGCGAACCGCGACGTTCTCGCTGGGCTTCTCGAGCGCCATGTAGCCATCGCGGTCGAGCGCGCCGCCGTCCTTCTTGACCTTGGCCACCCACGCGTCGAAGTCGGAGACGCTCTGGCCGTAGAACCGGAACTTCATGCCGGAGAAGCCGGCACCGCTGTAATTGGCGGAGAAGCCGTCATAGTCGCCGGGCGCGTTGATGACGGCACTGAGCTTGGTCTGCATCGCGGGCATGGCGTAGATCTGGCCGGCCAAAGCGGGCACGTAGAAAGAGTTCATCACCGTCGCCGAGGTGATCTGAAAGCTGATCGGCCGATCCACCGGCGCGGCCAGCTCGTTCACGGTGGCGATGCCGAGCTGCGGATAGATGAACAGCCACTTCCAGTCGAGCGCGACGACCTGGACCTGCAGCGGCTCGGTGCCGCCGG
>NZ_JAQGJD010000005.1 GCF_028290785.1 Tardiphaga sp.
TTCTAAACACCGACAAACCGCCCGGGCCGTTGGCCCCGGCGCCGCCGCGCTCAGTGGCCGGGTTATAGGCGGGACATCCCGAAGCTGTCAACGCCCTTCGTCAGAAAAACGTCACGCTGTGGACAGCACGAACGATTCGGATCGCGCGCACCGGACCGCGGACCATCGCAAAGCTCGAAGCGGATAGCGCTCGCATGCGGATTCACCGGGAAATTCCCGCGCAGCAGCGCGCATGGACGAGATCCAACTGAGCAAAAACGCACACTGCGTCAGTGGTGCAATTCAATCCGCACGATCGCCGGTATAGCGCGGCTAAACCGGATGCGGCTGACGTCAATCCTCCAGCCGGAGCGACACGTTGCACAGCGCGGCATCCTCGCGATCGGATTTCACCTCGAAGCCGAGCTGCCGGCACATCGCGAGCATAGTGGTATTATCATGCAGCACATCGCCGGAGATACGTTTCAGACCTTCCGACCTGGCGTATTCGATGATCAACTGCATCAGGGCCCATCCCAGCCCCCTGCCCTTCAGATCCGAGCGCAGCAGAACGGCGTATTCACCGCTCTGATAGAGCGAATCGGAATGCAGCCGGACGACGCCGACCATCTCGCCGGTCGCGGCATCGAAGGCGACGAAGGCCATTGCGCGCGCGTAATCGAGCTGCGTCAGGCGGGCGATGAAGGCATGGGTGAAATGCTTCATCGGCGCAAAGAAACGAAGCCGCCGGTCGGCGTCGCTGACATGCGCCAGAAACGCGTGGATGCCGGGCTCGTCCTCCGGGCGAATCGGCCGCACGAAGATGCGCCAGCCGTCCTTGAGGTCGAGATGGCGCTGCCATTGCGACGGCCACGGCCGCACCGCGAAGTTGGCCGGGCCCTTGCCGCTGAATTTTCGCGGCACCGCGCCGACCGCGACGCGGGCGTCGAGCGCCAGCACGCCGTGCTGATCGACCAGCAGCGGATTGATATCAAGTTCGCGGATCTCCGGCAGGTCCGCGGCCATCTGCGCCAGCCGGACCAGCGCCAGCGGCACCGCGTCGGTCTGCACCGGCGGCACGTCGCGATAGCCCGCCAACAGCCGCGATACCCGCGTGCGATCGACCAGATCGCGCGCCAGCGGCAGATCCAGCGGCGGCAGCGCCACGGCCTTGTCGTTGATGATCTCGACCGCGGTGCCGCCGCGTCCGAACACCACGACGGTGCCGAACACCGGATCGTCGGCGAGACCTAGGATCAATTCGCGGGCCTTCGGCCGCACCATCATCGGCTGCACGAGCACGCCGGAGATCCGCGCCTGCGGATGCAGATTGCGCGCGCGGGCGAGAATCTCGGCAGCCGCTTGGCGCACCGCCTCGACGCTGGTGAGATTCAGCACCACGCCGCCGACATCGGACTTGTGGACGATGTCGCGGGAAAAGATTTTCAACACCACGGTGGCCCCGCCGGCCAGAATTGCCGACGCATGCCGGACGGCCTCGTCGATATCCGCCGCGACAAAGGTCTCGATCATCGGAATCTGGTAGGCCTGCAGCAGCCGCCGGATCTCGTCCGGATCGAGCCAGCGCCGGCCCTCGCCGAGCGCCGTCGCCACGATCGCGCGGGCCGCATCGACATCGGCCACGAAGGATTCCGGCAGCGCCGGCGGCACCTGGGCCAGCGCCTCGACCAGTTCGCGATGCTGCACCAGGTGCATGAAGCCGCGCACGGCGTCGCCGCCGGTCGGGTAGTTCGGAATGCCGGCGGCGCTGAGCAGCGCGCGGATCCCGGGATCAGCGCCGACCCAGACGGCCAGCACCGGCTTGGCAAAGCCCCGATGGGTCTCGTTATACGCCTTGACCACCTGCGTCACGGCGCCGGCGATGTCTTCGGCGGAAGCAATCGCGGTCGCCACGTTCATTACCAGGATGGCGTCGTTGCCGGGATCGGCCAGCAGGATCTCGAGCGCCGCTACGTAGCGCGCGGCATCGGCGTCGCCCACGATATTGACCGGCCCTATGCCGGACCAGCTGCGCGGCAGCACGCCATCGAGTTGCGCGTGCGCGGCCGGCGACACCGTCGCCGGGCTGCCGCCGAGTTCGATCAGCCGGTCGACGGCGAGAACGCCGATGCCGTCGCCATTGGTGAGCACCGCCAGCCGCTTGCCGGCGGGCGCGCCGATTCGGCCCAGCGTCTCGGCGCAGTCGAACAACTCGCGCAGGTCCGACACCCGCAGCACGCCGGCACGGCGGAACGCGGCGTCGTAGACCGCGTCAATATTCGCCAGCGCAGATGTGTGGGTCGCGGCCGCCGCTGCGTCCTGCGCCATGCGGCCGGACTTGACGACAATCACCGGCTTGGTGCGCGCCGCGGCGCGCGCCGCCGACATGAACTTGCGGGCGTCCTTGATGGCTTCGACATACAGCAGGATGGCGCGCGTCTTGGCATCGAGCGCGAAGTAATCGATGAGGTCGGCGATATCGACATCGAGCTGGTCGCCGATCGACACCACGCCGGAGAAGCCGACCGAGCGCTGCGCCGCCCAGCCGACCATGCCGGCGGCGATCGCGCCGGATTGCGAGATCAGCGCCAGGTTTCCCGACTGCGGCATGTGCGCAGCGAAGCTGGCATTGAGAGACGCATTCGGCATCATCACGCCGATGCTTTGCGGGCCGATCAACCTTAGGCCATATCGGCGCGCGGTGGCTTCGACCGTATGCGCGAGCGAGCCTTCGCCGTCGCCGAGGCCCGCGGAAATCATCAGGGCGCCGGCGACGCCAAGCCGGCCCGCCTCCTCGATGATGTCAGGAATGAAAGTTACCGGGGCGGTGATCACCACCAGCTCCGGCACGAACGGCAGTTCGGCGAGGCGGCCAACCGTAGCGACGCCGGCGATTTCGCGGTGATGCGGATTGACGACGCCGAAGCTGCCCTTGAATTGCGCGTCGCGGATATTTTTCACTACCACCTGGCCCACCGATCCCGACCGCGGGCTGCCGCCGATCAGCGCAACCGAACGCGGCGCGAGCAGATTGCTCAGGCGATAGATGGACATCCGGCGGGCCCCGATCGAAGGAATTCGTGTGACGACGCCAACGTCATCGCGCGCCAGCATAGGCAAACAATGTGTCACGCGACAGGGCGGCATTGATTCGGAGAATGATGGATGAAGCTGCGAAGGTTGCTCGCGCCAGCGCGGGGAGCGCGGGCCATCGCGGTGAGGAGAGCTTCGAAATCCGGGCACAAAAAAACGCCGCCCCCTTTCGGGAGCGGCGTTTTATGTATCTGACATCGTTTTGTGAGGATCTTTGTGCTTTGCAGGCCTGGCAGCGACCTACTCTCCCAGGGCTTAAGCCATAGTACCATTGGCGCTGAGGAGTTTAACGGCCGAGTTCGGGATGGGATCGGGTTGAAGCTCCTCGCTAGAACCACCAGGCCGGCGAAGGACAAAGATACGAAGCAAGCTGTTGATCGTCATAGGCGCATTGCGCGCTTCTATGGATACAGAAAATGAGAGCAATCAAGCCAATCGAACGATTAGTACCGGTAAGCTACATGCGTTGCCGCACTTCCACACCCGGCCTATCAACGTGGTGGTCTACCACGGTTCTCAAGGGAATACTCGTTTTGAGGTGGGTTTCCCGCTTAGATGCTTTCAGCGGTTATCCCGTCCGTACATAGCTATGCAGCACTGCCGTTGGCACGACAACTGCTCCACCAGAGGTACG
>NZ_JAQGJD010000012.1 GCF_028290785.1 Tardiphaga sp.
TGCAGCACACCGGCCGCGCCGTGGTGTTCGAGTCCGTCGAGGACATGACGCTGCGTTGTGACAGCCCCGATCTCGACGTCACCGCCGACGACGTGCTGGTGCTGCGCAATGCGGGCCCGAAAGGTGCGCCGGGCATGCCGGAGGCCGGCTACCTGCCGATCCCGATGAAGCTCGCGCGAGCCGGTGTGAAAGACATGGTGCGGATCTCCGACGCGCGCATGAGCGGCACCGCATTCGGCACCATCGTGTTGCACATTACGCCGGAGAGCGCGGTGGGCGGCCCGCTGGCGCTGGTGCGGAATGGCGACATGATCCGGCTGGACGTGGCGAAGCGCAGCATCGACCTGCTGATCGACGAGGCGGAATTTGCGAAGCGTGCAGCGGCGCTGCCGCCGGCCGTGACGCCCGACTGGGCGAAGCGCGGCTACGCCCATCTGTTTTATCAAACGATCTTGCAGGCCGATGACGGCTGCGATTTCGATTTCATGACCCGGGAAGGCAAGGGCGAAGTGTAGTTGATTCTTGCTTCCTTCTCCCCTTGTGGGAGAAGGTGGCACGGACGAAGTCCTGACGGATGAGGGGTTTCTGGGCTCGGAGTTTGTGGCACCCGTCACCCGTCTCGACCGCTTCGCGGTCGATCCACCCTCTCCCACAAGGGGAGAGGGAAGAAGCGCTGCCTTTCGTAAACTACACCGCCGCTTCGAACTCTTGCCGCACCGCTGCGATGTCCGGCAGTGTCGGCAGTCCCGCTTCGTTGCCGAGTTTCTGGATCTTGTAGGTCGAGGCCGCGCGCGCAAAGGCAAAATGGTCGGCCCAGCTCTGCGCGGGATTGGAGAGATAGGAATACACATAAGCGCCGTGAAACACGTCGCCGGCGCCATTGGTATCGAGCACCCGTGCGCGCGGAATAGAAAGCGCTGGCAGCGTATGCACCGCGCCCGTCTCGTCGTACCACAGCAATCCGCGCTCGCCGAGCGTGATGCCGCCGACGCGACAGCCCCGGCTCTTAAGATAGTCCAGCATCTTCTCCGGCGTCAGGTCCATCTGCTCGCACAGCCGTTCGGCGACGATAGCGACGTCGATGAATTCCAGCAGTTCATGGGTATTGGTGCGCAATCCGCCGCCATCCAGCGACGTCAGGATGCCGGCCTCGCGACACAGTCTTGCGTAATGGATCGCGGCGTCCGGCTGGTGTCCATCGACATGCAGCGCGCGGCATTTGCCGAGGTTGAGGAGCGGGAACGGGTGGATGTGCTCGTCGTCGCGGCAGCGGACGATGGCGCGCTTGCCGTCCTTGGGCATGATGAAGGACAGCGACGAACTCGCCACCTTGCGCGGATGAATCTCGATGGCGTATTTCGCCGCCATGTCCATGAACATGCGACCGAGCCAGTCATTGGCCACGGTGGCGATCAGGTCGGGCACGACGCCGAGCTTGGCGCAACAGAACGCGGCGGTGACGGCATTGCCGCCGAACGACACCGCATAGTCCGACGCCACGTGCTTTTCGTCGCCAGTCGGCATGTGGTCGGTAATGAAGGTGACGTCGATATAGGTCTGTCCGATGAAGAGAGCCTGCATGAATGTGTCCGTCGTTCGCTGAGGGGGTCGAGTCGTCCACGATACGGCGTCGCGAGGGCGCCAGCATACATTAGCATCGCTTATGACAGGCCATTCGCCAAAATTATTCGCATGAGTCGTGGCCGATTTGCTTGAGATGCGAGCATTGCGGGCTTACCACCGTAGCCTAGGCCGCCCGGCATCCCCTGTGGATTCGCCGGGCCTGCCGCTGGGGAGACTGCGATGACGGTGTATTCCGGTCCGGTGTTCGAGATGGCGGTCAATCAGTTCGGGGTCATCGCCGATCACCTGGCGATCCCCGCCGACGAGCGCGACCGGCTCCTGATGCCGAAACGCGCCATTGTGGTGTCCTGTCCGATCCACCGCGACGATGGCACCATCGCGGTCTATGAGGGCTACCGGGTGCAACATCACCTCACCCTCGGCCCCACCAAGGGCGGCACCCGCTTCGCCAGCAGCGTGGACCTCGGCGAGGTGGCCGCCCTGGCGATCTGGATGAGCTGGAAATGCGCGCTGGTCGGGCTGCCCTATGGTGGCGCCAAGGGCGGCATCGCAGTCGATCCTGCGGCGATCTCGAAGCGCGAGCTGGAGGCGTTGTCGCGGCGCTATATGCAGGAGATGATCCCCTTCGTCGGCCCGCACACCGACGTGATGGCGCCGGACATGGGCACCAATGAGCAGGTGATGGCGTGGTTCATGGACACCTATTCCATGTATCAGGGCCGCACCGTCACGGAGATCGTCACCGGCAAGCCCGTGGCGTCCGGCGGCACGCTGGGACGGCGCGAAGCCACCGGTCGCGGCGTCGCCCATCTCGCCAAGCGGGTGCTTAAGGAGCTGGCGATCGATCTTAACGGCGCTACCGCCGTGATCCAGGGTTTCGGCAATGTCGGTTCCTATGCGGCGCTGGAGCTGCACCGGTTCGGCCTCAAGATCATCGCGGTCAGCGACCACACCGGGGCGCTGTACAACAAGGCCGGGCTCGATATCCCCGCCTTGATGCGCCACACCGCCGAGCACGGCAGCATCAAGGGTTTTTCCAGCGAGATGCAATACGACCCCGCCGACATCTTTACGACGGCCTGCGACGTGCTGGTGCCTGCCGCGATGGAGCGCGCCATCGACGGGCCGATGGCGGAGAAGCTGCAATGTCGCGTGCTGGCGGAAGGCGCCAATGGTCCGACCACCCCGGAAGCCGATCTGGTGCTGGAAAAACGCCAGGACGAGATCTTCCTGATCCCCGACATCCTGTGCAATTCCGGCGGCGTGGTGGTGAGCTACTTCGAATGGGTGCAGGATCTGCAGCAACTGTTCTGGGAAGAGGAGGAGGTGATGCGACGGGAGTATCAGATCCTCGATCGCGCCTTCGACCAGATGGTGATGCGCGCCAAGCTCGACCGCATCCCGCACCGGACCGCGGCGATGGCGATCGGCGTCGAGAAGGTCCGCGCCGCCAAGAATACGCGCGGGCTGTTTCCGTGATCTCGGGCCTCGACCACGTCGTTGTTCTGCTGAACGACCTCGAGGGCGGCACCGCGGCCTATCAGGCGCTGTTGGCGCGCGCGCCGTCGTGGCAAACGCGTCACGACGGCGTCGCCACGGTCCTGTTCACTTTCGACAACATGACGCTGGAATTGATGGCGCCGGACGGCGCAAGCGAGACCGCCGATCGCATCCGCGCGGTGCTGAAGGCGCAGGGCGAAGGCCTCGCCAGCATCTGTTTTCGCACCGATGATATCGGCAAGATGCATCGCCGGCTGGGGCGCGTGGCGCTGGCGCCGGACCCCATCGCCGAAGTCGAAAGCCGCGATGTCGCAAGCGATGCGTCGCTGGCGTGGAAGCGTACGCGAGCGGCTACCGACGCCACCCGCGGTGTCCGGCAGTTCTTTATCGAACTGGCGCAGCCGCGTCCGCTCTCTCCCGCGAGCAGCGATGCACCGATCCTCGGCCTCGACCATGT